>JANRJB010000096.1:0-2375 GCA_033764265.1 Rhodospirillaceae bacterium
TGCGATCCGATGATCCGGGCGTTGAAGAAGTATTCCAGCTTGTGGATCACGACCAGATAGCCGAGCGAGACCGCCGCGGTGATCGGCGACACGCTCAGGCTGACCACGACGATGACGGTGTTGGAGATCAGGTTGCCGATCACCGGCAACAGGCCGGCGATGAACGTCACCGCGATCATGGTCTTGACCAGCGGCAATTGGGTGCCGAACAGCGGCAGCACTGCGGCCAGGTAGATCGCCGTCAGCGTGGTGTTGAGCGCCGAAATCAGCACCTGGGAAAACACCACGTTGCGGAACGCATTGGCCAGTGTGGAAGCGCGGGCGTTGAGCGCACGCGTCAGCGGCCCTTGCGACCGATCGTCCTCGGTGCCGGCGTAGAACGCCAGGATGCCGCCGACGATCATGCCGATGATGATGTGGAACAACAGCCGTCCGATATCCTGGCCGATCAGGCCGATCTGGCCGGCGTTCTCGGTGAGCCAGCCGGCGGCGGCGGATTGAGCGTCCTCGATGCTTTCGGGCAGGTACTCCAGCGCCCAGGCCGGCACCTGCGACCGCGCCGTGCTGATGACCTCGGCCATGCGCTGCAACAGCGCGGCGACATCGTTGATGCCCTGGCCGACCGCGGCGGTGAGTTCAATGATGCCGAGCGAGATCGGCACGGCGATGATGATCGCCACCAGCGACAGCGCCACGGCGCGCACGACATTCATGCGCATACCGAAGCGGCCCACCAGGGGCACCACGTACTGCACCAATTGATAGATCAACAGCCCCGCCAGCAGCGCCGCGAGGATGCGGATTTCCAGCACGAAAAACAGCGCGAGCCCGGCGATGACCTGCGACGCCGTCTCGATGCGCGGCGACACCCGGGCCTCGGCCGGCGGCGGCTGAACGGTGCGAAGGTCGTCGGGGCTCATGACTCGCGGTGCAAACACGGATTAGCGGGCGCCGGGCGCCCCGCAACCGCCTACCCCTCGACTTTCGAGAAATCGGCGACCCGGTTCATCGCGGCGACGATGCGCGATAATAGCCGAAGTCGGGCCGCGCGGTGAGCCTTGTCGTCGGCATTCACCGTAACCTTGTCGAAGAATTGGTCGACCGGCGCGCGCAAGCCCGCCAGCGCCGACATGGCCGCGGCGAAGTCCTCCCTGACCAGCGCGGCTTGCGCGTGGGTCTCGCAGCGTTCGATGGCCGAAAGCAGGGCCACCGCCTCGGGTGCGCCCAGGTCGGCGGCGGACACCGCACCGGCGTAGCTGGCCTTATCCTTCTTTTCCTCAATGCGCAGGATGTTGGCCGCGCGCCGGTAGGCGACCAGCAGGTTGGCGCCGTCGTCGCTGCCCAAGAATGCAGCCAGCGCCTCGACGCGGGCGATCAGCCGGACCAGGTCGTCCTCGCCGCCCAGGGCGAATACCGCGGCCACCAGATCGTGCCGCGCGCCCTTCTCGCGCAAGTGAACCTTGAGGCGGTCGGCGAAGAAGTCGAGCAGTTCGCCCGCAACCTTGGATGCATCGGCCTTGATGGTCGCGCCATATCCCGCGACCGCTTGCGAAAAAATACTGAACAACTGCAGGCGCAGCTTGTTTTCCAGCACAACGCGGATGATCCCAAGCGCCGCCCGGCGCAGGGCGTAAGGGTCCTTGGAGCCGGTCGGCTTCTCGTCGATGGCGAAGAAACCGGCCAGGCTGTCGAGCTTGTCGGCCAGCGCCACAACCACGCTGACCGGCTTGGTCGGGCAGCGGTCGTTGGGGCCGAGCGGCGAGTAGTGTTCGGCGATGGCGTCGGCGACCGGCGCGGGCAGCCCTTCGTGCAGGGCGTAGTAGCGGCCCATGACGCCTTGCAGGTCGGGGAACTCGCCGACCATGTCGCACGACAGGTCGGCTTTGGCGAGTAGCGCCGCCAAGTCCACCGCGCCAGCGTCGGCGCCGGGCACGAGCGGCGCCAGGGCCTTCGACAGCGCCACGATCCGGTCGGTCTTGTCGCGCATTGTGCCGAGCTTGGCCTGGAACACGCGCTCGGCCAGCTTGGGCAGCCGGCTTTCCAGCGACTTCCTGCGATCCTGGTCCCAAAAGAATTTGGCGTCGGACAGGCGCGCGCGGAGCACCCGTTCGTTGCCGGCGACGACCGCCTTGCCGCCATCGGCGTTGACCATGTTGGCGACGACTCCGAACCGATTGGCCAGCCGGCCGTCCTTGCGCGCCAAGGCGAAGTATTTCTGGTGCTTGCGCATGGCCGAGGTCAGCACCTCGGGCGGGACGTCCATGAACTTGTCGTCGATGGTGCCGAGCAAGGGCACCGGCCATTCCACCAGGCCGACGACTTCGTCGAGCAGGCCGGGGTCATCCTTGACTGCCAGGCCTTCGGCGGCGGCGAGG
>JANRJB010000116.1:0-14624 GCA_033764265.1 Rhodospirillaceae bacterium
GCGCCAGCCGCCGCGCCATGCCGAACGTCGCGATCAGCAGGCGCAGCCACGCGCGCGGGCGCGGCCGCAGGCGGCCTGTCAGATCGATCTCGCGCACGACGCGCAGGCCGGCGGCGCTCAACGCGGCACGAAACCCCGCGGCATCCGGCAGCACCGGACAGCGCCAGTGGGCTTTGAAGCTTGCGAGCAGCTCAGCGTCGTGGCTGCCCGCGGGCATGTCGTCGACGATCAGGAACAGCCCGCCGGGATCGAGTGCCGCGGCCAGGTTGGCGATGGCGCCGGTTGGATCAGGGCTGTGGGCGAGGGATTCGATGGCGATCACGGCATTGTACCGGCCGGCGATGCGGTGGTGATAGTCGCGTACATGAAAGCGGCAGGTGGCACCGATACCGCGACGGTCCGCTTCGGCCTCGGCGCGGCGGCATTGTTCAGGGCTCAGCGTCAGGCCGTCGTAATGGCCCCCCACGCCGTCGTGCCAGCGGAAGATGGTGCCGCCCAGGCCGCAGCCGGCGTCGAGCACACGCGGCGAAGGCTGCAGACCGGCCTCGCGTGCGGCGTCGAGGATCAGGCGATCGAGCCGGTCGGGCGTCGCCACGTCGTCGTCGTGCCCGGCGAGAAACCGATGGGTGGCGGCGTGCGCCGCGCCGCCATCACGGCGCACCCAGCGCGCCAGGTCGAGAAACCGCGCGAGATGATCGTAATAGGCGCCGGTCTCGCTCATCGCGCCAGCTCGGGCCGGTTCATGAAATGCGACAACGCATCGGGGTTGGCCAGCGCCTCGACGTTCTTCACCGGCCGGCCGTGGATCACGTCGCGCACCGCCAGTTCGACGATCTTGCCCGACTTGGTGCGCGGAATTTCGGGCACCTGCACGATCCGCGCCGGTACGTGGCGCGGCGAGCAGTTGGCGCGGATGCGTTCGCGCAGCGATTTCTCAAGCGCCTCGGTCAAAGCCGCGCCGGGCGCCAGCACCACGAACAGCACCACGCGCACGTCGCCGTCCCAGTCCTGGCCGACGGCGATGGCTTCCATCACCTCGGCGACCGTCTCGACCTGGCGGTAGATCTCCGCCGTGCCGATGCGCACCCCGCCCGGGTTGAGCGTGGCGTCGGACCGGCCGTGGATGACAAAACCGCCGTGGACGGACCGCTCGGCCCAGTCGCCATGGCACCAGACGTTGGCGAACCGCGCGAAGTACGCGGCGCGGTATTTCGCGTCGCCAGGATCGTTCCAGAACCCGACCGGCATCGACGGAAACGGCGCGGTGCACACCAGCTCGCCGGTCGCGCCGGTCATCGGCCGGCCGGCGTCGTCGAACACGTCCGTCGCCATGCCGAGCGCGGCGGCTTGAATCTCGCCGCGGCGCACCGGCAGCGTCGGCACGCCGGTGACGAAGCAGCCCAGAATGTCGGTGCCGCCCGACATCGAGGCCAGATGCAGGTCGGATTTCACCGACTCATGGATGAAGTCGAACGAGTCCGGCGCCAGCGGCGAACCGGTGGAGCACAGGGTGCGCAGCGCGCCCAGGTCGTGGCGCCGTCCTGGCGCGAGACCGGCCTTCTTCACCGCGTCGATGAACTTCGCCGAGGTGCCGAACAGGGTGACGCGCTCCGCGGCGGCCATGGCGAACAGGCACTCGGTGTCGGGATGGGTCGGCGAACCGTCGTACAGGATCAGCGTCGCGCCGGACGCCAGCGCGGTCACCAGCCAGTTCCACATCATCCAGCCGAGCGTGGTGAAATAGAAAACGCGGTCGCCGGGCCGAATGTCGCAGTGGTAGCGATGCTCTTTCAGGTGCTGCAGCAGGGTGCCGCCGTGGCCGTGCACGATGCACTTGGGCGCGCCGGTCGTGCCCGACGAATACAGGATGAACAGCGGATGATCGAACGGCACGCGGGCGTAGTCGATCGGCCCGGATTCGAACGGCGCGATTGCTGCGCTCCATGTCATGGCCTTGTCGATGCCGTCCAGCACCGGCGGTTCCGCCGCCAGGAACGGGGCGACGATCACGCGCGTCAGGCCGGGCAGCCCGCCGGCGATGGCCTTGACCTTGTCGAGCACGCCGATCGCCTTGCCGGCGTAGCGATAGCCGTCGACCGCGAACAGCACTTTGGGATCGATCTGGCCGAAGCGGTCAAGCGCGCCGGCGGCGCCGAAATCTGGCGAGGCCGAGCTGAAGATCGCCCCGCGCGACGCCGCCGCCAGCATGGCGATCACCGCTTCAGGACAATGCGGCATGAACGCCGCCAACCGGTCGCCCCGGCCGACGCCGCAATCGGCCAGCGCCCGGGCCACGCGCGACACCTCATCGCGCAACCGGCCGAAGGTGAAGCTGCGGCGGCTGCCGTCCTCGCCGCGAAACACAAGGGCTTCGGCGTCGTCGGGGCGCGGGCGCAGCAGGTTCTCGGCGTAGTTCAGCCGCGCCTGCGGAAACCACCGCGCGCCCGGCATGGCGTCCGGGTTTTCGATAACCACGTCGCCGCGCGCGCCGATCACGCCGCAGTCGGTCCAGACCCGATCCCAGAAGCGGTCCCGCTGCGCCACCGACCAGGCGTGCAGCGCGCCATAGTCGTCGTCGCCGAAACCCACGCCGCGCGCCAACGCCGCGATGTTGGTCGCCGCCGCCCGCGCCGGGTCGGGGCGCCACAGAATGTCGCGATTCATGGATCCACGTATGCCAGACCGCGCGGGCGTCGATCAACCGCCCAGAATCCCGCTGCGCGGCGGCTCAGTTGCCCGCCGTCTCGGCGCAGAACACCGACGGGCACTCGAACTCCAGGCCTTCGTCGAGCGTGCGGCGGTTTTGCGCGGTGATCTCGTCCGACGGCGGCACCAGCCCCAGCCGCGACAACGCCCCGCCGCGGCCGCTGACCTTGTCGCTGAGCAGCAGGCGCAGGAACGCCGCCATGTCGGGGTTGCGCATCAGCCGCGCGCGCTTGACGTAAACGAACAGCGGCCGAGACAGCGGGTAGCGCTGGGTCTCGATGTTGGCGAAGTTCGGCGCGACGCCGTCGACGGTCAGCGCCTTGACCGCCGGCCCGGCCAGCTGGAACTGGCCGTAGCCGACCAGGCCGATCGCGCCCGGCGCCCCGCCGACGGCGCCGATCAGGAACTGATCGTCCTCGCTCACGTCCACGTAGGCCCCGTCGCCGCGCACCTTCATGCAGCGCAGCTCGGTCTCGCGCGGCACGTCGCGGCCCAGCCGGCCCAGCAGCTCGTAGCACGACGGCTTCAACAGGCCGTCCTCGATGTACAGCCGCGTGCCCGAGGTTTGCGGCGGCCCCAGCACGCGGATCGGCAGGCCGGGCAGGGCGTCGTTCACGCCGGCCCACACCGACACGTCGTTGGGCCGCAGCGCGCCCGCCGCCGGGGTCTCGGCGGCGATGGCGCGGTACAGGTCGAGCCGGCCGATGTCGGTGAGCGGGCTGGCCGCATCGGTGAACACCACCAGTCCGTCATAGCCGATCAGGAACGCCACGATGTCGCGCACGCCGTTGCGATTGCAGGTTCGCCGCTGCTGGCGGGTGATGGCGAACGAGGCGTTGTTCATGTCGGGCAGGAAGTCCGCCATGCCCGCGCAGAAGTAGTCGAAGCCGGTCTCGGTGCCGGTCGCCTCGATGGTGATCGCGGCGGCGGAAGTCTTGCTGAACTCGTCGGCCACCAGCCGCATGAACGGATAGACCGTCGACGACCCGACGATGCTGATGTCGTCGGCGCGCAGGGGACCGGCCGCGCCAAGCGCGGCCGCGATGCCGAACGCGGCCAGGATGAGCCGGGCGCGCATCACGCCACGCTCCGCACCGCCGCGGCGCGCGGCATTCCGATGGTGACCGTGGTGCCGACGTTCTTACGGCTGGCGATGTGCAGCGTCGCGCCGTTGGCGTTGACCAGGCGCGAGACGATCGACAGGCCCAGGCCGACGCCCTGCAGCGAATCCTGCGACCCGCCGAACTGCACGAACGGCTGCTCGGCGCGCGCGACTTCGTGATCGTGCATGCCGATCCCGGTGTCCCGCACCGACAGCAGAACGCGGTCGCCGTCGGCCACGACCGACAGCGCGATCGATCCGCCCTCGCGGTTGTACTTGACCGCGTTGTCCAGGATGTTGGTGACGATCTGCAACAGGTGGCCGCGGTCGAACGTCACGGTCTGCACCCTGGGCGGGGCCCAGTCGATGCGCAGCTTCTTTTCGCCGATCTTGCGTTCCAGCCGGCGCAGCGCGATGCCGACCACGCCGGTCAGGTCGACCGCCGCGGTTTCCACGTCGAGGCGGCCCAGCTCGATCTTCGACAGGTCGAGGATCATGGAAATCTGCTCCAGCAGCGCCTGGCCGCTGACGTAGATGTCGCGGGCGTATTCGCGGTAGGTCGGCGATACGTCGCCGACCAGCCCGTCGCGGATGATTTCGGAGAAGCCGAGAATGGCGTTGAGCGGCGTGCGCAGCTCGTGGCTGACGGTGGCCAGGAACTGCGTCTTGGCGTCGTTGGCGTGCCGCGCCGCGATCAGCGCCTCTTCCAGCTTGATGGAATTGATGCGGAACTGCTCGACGTTGCGGGCGATCTCGCCGAACTCGTCGGTCGACTCGATGAACGGCACCTTGGTGGCGCGCTGGCCGGCGGCGATGGCGCGGATCGATTCGATCATCGCCTTCAGCTGGCGGCCGAAGCGGTTGGAGAACGTCAGCGTTGCCGCAAAGCCGGCCAGGAACACCAGGAGCACCACGCCCGACAGGCCGACCAGGGTGGTGGTCTGATTGTCGACGAACGCGTCGAGATCGGCCGAAATCTGCTGGTCGATTCCGGCCAACAACGTCTCGACCGCGTCGCGCGTGGCCACGTATGCGGTTCCGGCGGCGGCGCCGGCGCGTTCCAGGTCCTGGCACGCCAGCAGCAGGTCGCCGAAGCGGCCGCGGATTTCGTTGATGTTGTTCTGGATGCGGATCTTGTCGTTGAGCGGCAGGTCCAGGGCCTCGATCCGGCCGCGCAGCACCTCAACGTCGTCGCGGAACTGGCGGCTGGCCTCAAGCCGCGACTGGCAGCCGAACAGCTGCTGGATGTCGATGATCTGGTTGGTGGCCTCGAAGAACGCGGGGTCCAGCGCCCGTTCGGAATCCGACCGCAGCTGGATCATCCGGTCCGGCAGCCCGTTGCGGTCGATGCGCTCGTGCACCCGGGCCGCGTCGGCCACGGCGGCGCGGTAATCGGCCGCGGCGCGGGTCGCCGCGCCGAATTCGTGGTCCAGGTTGCGCAACAGCCGGTGCGTCTTGAGCGCGGCCAGGCGCACGGCGAAGTCGCTGATCCGTCCGTCAAAGTCCGCCGCGTGCACGGGGTTGGCGCTTTCGTTCAACAGGACATGGGCCTGGCGCGCCTGCGACAGCAGCCGGTCGAGCATTTCCGGCGTTTCGTGGAACTGCCAGTGGGCGGTGAACACGTCTTTCATGTCGGCCAGGCGCACGATCGCCACGCCCGAAAACACCGACACCGCCGCCAGCGGGATCAGCATCAGAACCCAGATCAGGTTGATCCGGTGCGGCAGGCGCAGCAAGCGGGCCAGCTTCATGCGGTGTGCGCGGCGACTCACCGGCCTGGCGGCCCATCGGACCGACGGGCGCCGCCGCGTCGTGCTCCACTGCGATTACGGGACGGTTTTCTAAACCAATGCGAGCATATCCCGCCGACGCGGCGGTCCGGCGGGCGGGACTGTGAAACTTTTGCGAAAATTAAGTGTCGGCAGCGCGACGCCGCCGACGGCGCGCGCGGTGGCGGGTGTGATCCGCTCCTTATTGAAGCGGGCGCACCGTGCCGCGCGTATCGGCCCGGCGCGCTTCGGCGATCACGTACAGCCGGATCGCCTCGGTGGCGGCGGCGTCCAGCACCTGGTCGAACGCCATCATGCCGTTGAAGGCGCGCACGCCGCCGCGCACCACGTCGTTCCACGCGTCGGCGTCGCCCAGCATGTCGGAGAAGCGCAGGTCGGGTTGCACCTTGTCGCCCGTGGCGTAGAAGCCATGGCAGTGGAAGCAGAAACGGTGATAGCGCTCGAAACCCAGCTTCAGGCTTGCATCGTCGGCCGAAGCGGGCAGGGCGGGCGGTGCGGGCAGCGGCGGCGGGTCGTAATCCACCGGCGGCAGCCGGCCGGCCGCGTCCAGTTTGAACGCCAGCACACGGTTGGTGTTGGGCACAGCCGCCGGGTAGGGCACCGGGCCGTCGATCAGGCTGGCGTAGCCTTCGCCGACCGCCAGCGCCACGTATTGCTCGCCATCGACGGTGTACGACACCGGCGCGGCGATCACCGGGTTCTGGGTGTCGAAGCGCCACAGCGCGCGGCCGTCGCGGGCGTCGTAGGCGGCGAACCGGGCCGCGCCATCGCCGTGGAACACCAGGCCACCGGCGGTGGCCAGCACGCCGCCGCGCGGACCGTCAACAGGGGTACGCCACACCGCCGCCTGCGCCACCGGATCCCAGGCGGTCAGGAAACTCCCCGGCGGGGCCAGCGGCAGCGACGCGGGCTGCTCGGCCGGTGCGCAGAAGCTGCAGGTGGCGCCGCTCAGGTAGCCGCGGGCGAAAGTCCAGCCGGGTTCGTCGCCATAGACCTGTGCGTTGTTGTTCGACACCAGGAACACCCGGCCGGTGCCGGCGTCGAACGCCATCGGATACCAGCCGTGTCCGCCGGTCGAGCCCGGCTGCACGCGCACCGGCTTGCCGTCGGGGTAGCGCGCGGCCGCCACCTCGATCGGCCGGCCGGTGGCCAGGTCGACGCCCGTGGCCCAATTGACGGCGGCATGGGCTTCGGCCGAGATCAACTCGCCGGTGGCGCGGTCGAGCACGTAGAAGAAGCCGTTCTTGGGCGCCTGCATCGCCACCTTGCGCACCTGTCCATCAATCTCCAGGTCCGCAAGCACGATCGGCTGGGTGGCGGTGTAGTCCCAGTCGTCGCCCGGGGTGGACTGGTAGTGCCAGACGTAGGCGCCGGTGTCGGCGTTCAGCGCGACGATCGAGTTGGTGTAGAGGTTGTCGCCCTGGCCCCGGGAGCGGACCTTGCGGTTCCACGGCGCGCCGTTGCCGGTGCCGATGTAGACCAGGTTCAGCGCGGGGTCGTGCACGATGCTTTCCCACACCGTGCCGCCGCCGCCCATGGTCCACCAGTCGCCGTGCCAGGTGGCCGCGGCGCGGCGCTGGGCCTCGTCCTCGAAACCCAGCGCGGGATCGCCCGGCACGGTGTAGAAGCGCCAGACCAGCGCGCCGGTCTCGGCGTCGTAGGCCGAGACATAGCCGCGCACGCCCAGGTCGCCGCCGGCGTTGCCGATGATCACCTTGCCTTTCACCACCCGCGGCGCGCCGGTGATGGCGTAGGGCCAGGCGCGGTCGATGGTCAGCGTGTCCCACACCTTGGCGCCGGTGGCGGCATCCAGCGCCACCAGTCGGCCGTCGAGGGTGCCGACGAACACCTTGCCGTTCCATGCCGCGACGCCGCGATTGACGCCCTTGCAGCACTCGAAGCCCAGCCAGGCCTTGTCGACCTCGGGATCGAAACGCCATAGCTCGGCACCGGTGCGGGCGTTCAGGGCGTAGACGTTGCTCCACGCGCCGGTGACGTACATCACGCCGTCGATCACCAGCGGCACCGCCTGCACCGGGCGGACTTCGTCGATCGTGGAGGACCACGCCAGCCCCAGCCGACCGACATTGTCGCGGCTGATCGCGGTCAGCGGGCTGAAATGCTCGCCGCGATAGCTGCGTCCGTAGGACATCCAGTTGCCCGGATCGCGGTCGGCGGCGTTGAGCCGCTCGGCCGTTACGGCCGCGGCGGGACTCTGCGCGACGGCGGGCGGCACGATGAACAAAGCCGCGACGGCGGCCAGAATGGCGAGTCGACTCATGTTCCCCCGTTCAGGGTAAAGGACTTTTCCGCAAACACGGCTCCGATCGGCCATCGGCCAAGGCCACAGGGCGGCCGCGATTGCGACAAAGAGTAGCGGAATTCGGGCCCGGCAGGCATCGCTTGGTCCCAATTGCCGGCGGCCGGGACATCCCTGATTCAAGTCATGTCTTGCGGCGGCCGCAGGCGTATCCTCTTTGATAACCTGAAATCAGGTCCCACATGCCAAGCGGGACCGTCCCCGTCCCCCGCGTCACAGGAGAACCAACCATGGCGACCCCCAAGACCGACCGGCCGACCTACGCCGCCGAAGCGATTCCGTCCGACATCAAGAACAGCGTGTTCCTGGGCAACCCGATCCTCGACAACCTGGTCAGCGCCATGGTGGCGATGGGCGCCGAGGTATGGGCGGCCAAGCGGCGCATCAAGGTGGTGGAAGCCGTGCTGGCCAAGAACGGCATCGGCGCCGAGCAGATCGAGCAGTACATGCCGACCGAGGAGGAAAAGGCCGCGTGGGAAGCCGACCGCGACCGTTTCGTCGCGCTGGCCTTCGGTCCGTTGACCCACGAAGGCACCCTCGGCCCGACCACCAGTTTCCCGCCGCGCTCGTAAGCGCCGGCCTGACGCCAATCCACGGAGAGTCACATGATCGATCGTCGTCATCTGTTCGCGACCGGCGCCGCCGGCGCGGCCGCGCTGTCCCCCTTCTTCAACGCCCGCCTGGCTGAAGCCGCCGCCGCCGCCAAGGCCGCCGGCGATGTCGAGCTGCGCGGCGCCGATGGCCGCCTCGAGCGGCTGGGTACGCTGGACCTGGAAGGCGCGCAGGACTTCACGCTCGGCTTCCGCCTGTGGCACGCCAAGCAGGCGCGCGCCGCCTCGTCGCGGCTGTTCCAGAAGGTGATGAAAGAGGCCGGCGTCGACCCCGACGCCGAGATGACCTACGAGGAAATGCTGGCCCTGGTCGAAAAGGACCCGGCCATCAACATGGCGCAGCGGCTGTGGCTGGCCAACCAGCAGGTGACGTGGAAGACGCTGCAGGACTACTACCACGCCAACGCCGACATGTACCTGGCCGAGATGGAAGCCGCCGACAAGGCCGGCCCCGGCACGCTGGAACTGAACCCGAAGATGGACGTGCCGGCCTACACCCGGCACGAAATCCACATCCAGCCGGGCGGTTACGTCGGCGACCCGTTCGCCGGCCACATCTATCACTACGGCACCAACAGCTTTTACATCAGCGTCATCGGCCATAACGAGCAGGACCAGGTACACAAGGGCACCGCGGCCAACCTGCCGATCCCGGCCGACGGCAAGGTCAAGCGCATCCTCGACATGGGCTGCGGCATCGGCCAGCTGACCGTGGCCCTGAAGGAGCGCTTCCCCGAGGCCGAGGTGTGGGGCATCGACGTCGGCGGCCCGATGGTGCGCTACGCCCACATGCGCGCCCGCGACATCGGCGCGGACGTGAACTTCGCCCAGCGGCTGGTGGAACAGACCGGCTTCCCCGACGGCTATTTCGACCTGGTCACCAGCTACATCATCCACCACGAGCTGCCGGCCGAGATCACCCGCAAGACCATCGCCGAGGCGGCACGCGTGACCCGCAAGGGCGGCGTGTACTATCCGCTCGATTTCATCTCGGGCGGCACCAAGGGCAAGCCGGGCAGCCTGTACGCCCGCTGGTTCGACCACCGCTGGAACAACGAAGTGTGGAGCCTGGAGTACCACTCCATCGACTTCACCCAGGAAATCGGCAAGGGCGGCTTCGAGATCGTCAAGAACGCCAAGCCCGCGCTGCGCGGGTTCGGCATCCGTCACGCCATCCGCACTTAAGTCGCCGCGCCGAGGCTTTCACTCGCGACAGGCAGGCCCCGGACGTCGGTCCGGGGCCTGTTTCGTTCTTGCGGGCGTCGGCAGTGCTTTTCTATTGTCGTCCTGGGCCTTGTGCCCAGGACCCAGAGTCAAGGAACACAGAGTTTCGATTGCCCTGGGCCCTGGGGCTGAACCCCAGGGCGACAGATGTGTTTCTCTATTGTCGTCCCAGCTGCCCAGCCCGCGCGCCGGCCCGCCACGCGCGGTGTAGCAGCTGATGACTGGGATTCGCCATCCCGAGTAGTTCGATCATCTATATAATGTATCAAAGTACAATATTGATTCAAATATCATCAATAAATACCAAGTAATTTGCGAGCCGCTCTGTAACATATTGATTTCCAAGCATTTTTGCGCTTTTCCCCTGTAAATCTCCTGTATTTACAGGCGCGGCGTGCAAGCCCTTGGCCGGCTTGGAAAAATCGCCACGGCCGCATGCTGCGGTGCAGCAATCCGGACCGTCTGCCCGCGATGTGAAAGCCTGATCGCAGGGGAGGTGCTTTGCATTGGCGCGGCCCGCCCGGCGCGGGCTATGACTTGCCGGTCATTTTTTTCGGGGAGGCAGGTATGGACGGCATCGGGCGGCGGACGGTGGTCAAGGGCGGCGCGGCATTGGGTGTGGCGCTTGCCGCCGGCGAGGCCGCGGCGCAAACCGCGCCGGCGGCTCGGCCGAAGTTCAAGGCCGCGGTGATGCGCACGCCGATCCTGGTGCCGCCGTCGGGCGACGCGCTGCCCGACATCCGCCGGAAGAACGCCGAAGCCATGGTCGCGGCCATCGACAAAGCGATGGTGGGCGCCGACAAGCCGCGCCTGGTGGTGTTCCCGGTGCTGGCCTACACCTCGGCCCGCCGCGCGGTGTCGGGCGTGCCGATGTCGGCGGTGGCGGTCGACCTGGTGTCCGAGCCCCTGGACAAGGGCATCTTCGCGCCGGTGATCGAGGCCTGCCGCCGGCACAACTGCTACGTCGCCACCAGCACGCAGGAGAAGGTACCGCAACTGCCGGGCACCTTCTTCCACACCGGCTTCATCATGGGCCCGGAAGGCCTGGTGCTGCGCTCGCCCAAGTCGCAGGCGCAAAGCGCGCCCGAGGTCAGCTACCTGCGCGACATCGCCGACAAGTACACCGCCCTTTTCGGGCCGGACTCGATCATGCCGGTGGCGAAGACGCCGATCGGCAACCTGGCCAGCTACGTCGAAGGCGAGGCCGAAGTGCTGGAAGCTTCGCGGCTGTTGGCGTCGAAGGGCGCCGAGGTCATCGCCCACGTGTCGCTTGAATCGGGCGATACGCCGTGGCTCGCGCTCAAGCAGGCGATCGGCTTCCAGTGCCACCTGTTCCTGCTGACCGGCACCACCTCGCGCCACATCTATGCCGGCAAGCCCGAGCCCGAGTGGGCCGGCGGGTCGTCGACCATCATCGGCCCCGACGGCAAGGTGCTGGCGCAGATCGGCGGGACGGACGAAGGCGCGGCGGTCGCCGATATCGACCTCAACGCCATCGCCGAAGCGAAAAAGAAATACGGCCGCAACACCACCCCGGCCTGGGGGCTCTACAAGAATCTCTACAAGTACTAAGCCCGCGCTATTTCGGCGTCGGTGTGCTGCGCTGGGTCAACAGGTGCACCAGATAGGCCGCCAGCGCCGCGACGCCGACGATCCAGTGCATCAGCGCGACCGCCTGATCGAGCGCCGGGTCGCCGGTGTAGTAGAGCGCGAAGCCGGTCAGCGTCAGCCACATCGCCACGCCGAACAGCACGCCGCCGCTGAAGCGCCGCACGTGCGCGCGCCAGCTTTTCTTGACGTGGTTGGGCCACAGGATGCCGAACACCCAGATGGCGGCGAACGACACCGCGGCGTGGGCGATCAGCCACAGACGCTGCTGGGGGTGCGGGCCATCGAAGCCCATGTCGTCCTCGACCCGCACGAAGTAGTGGAAGATCAGCCACACCACGCCGGTGATGAAGGTGGCCGCCGACACCGCGTGCACCAAGAGGCGCCGGCGCGTGGGCAGGTGACCGACGGCCGGGCGATGGGTTTTCTTGGGGCTCATGTCGACGGAACGGTGCGCGTGAACACACGCCATCCTGACCAATCGCCGCCGCGCTGACAACGCCGCCGCGTCAGGGCCATGCTCACAGGTATGAATGTGTCGCGGTCAGGAGCGGGCCGGTTGGCTGCGTTCTTTCTGCGCTTCCTCGAACACTTCCCAGGCGGCGTCCAGGTTCAACAGGAAAATGCCCAGGCCGACGGCCAGATCGGGCCAGTGCGATTGCGTGGCCACGGTCGCCAGCCCGGCGGCGATGATCGCGACGTTGGCCAGCGCGTCGTTGCGCGCCGACAGGAACGCCGCGCGCGTCAGGCTGCCGCCGGCGGCGCGATAGCGCGCGAGAAGCAGCGAGCAGGTCAGATTGACGGCGAGCGCGCCGGCGCCGGCCAGGCCGAGCGGCAGCGGCGCGGGGATCACAGGCGCGGTGAACTGGTGCCACGCGGTCCACAGCGTCGCCACGCCCGGCACCAGCAGAATCGCGGCCAACGCCATGCCGACCATGGCGCGTTTGCGCGCCGTCCAGCCCAGCGCCACCAGGATCAGCAGGTTGACCGCGGTGTCTTCCAGGAAATCGACGGAATCGGCGAACAGCGCCACCGACGCGATGGTCACCGCGACCGAGAACTCGATGAAGAAGTAAGAAAAGTTGAGCGCCGCGACCCAACCGACGGTGCGACGCAGGGCCGTCGTGTCGAATTCGGCCGCGCCGACATCGCCTGTGCCGGCGTTCATCCCGGGCCGCCGCTGTCAATCGCCGCCCAGGTGGCGAACGGCGGCGTAGCCGCGAGATCGCCGCGGCGGATCATCTGCTGCCACACGCCGCACGCTTCGATGTAATAGGGCACGCTGCCCGAGAACATCACGTAGGACAGCGCCTCGGACAGTTCGTACTCGTCGGTTTTCAAGCGGTAGCACTCGGCGATATGCCATGCGAGGGTCAGGTGCCGCTGCAGGCAGGCGTGAATCGCCGCCGCGGCCATGTGCACCAGCGGCAGGCGGACCGTGGTGCCCGCGATCAGGCGCTGGAATGCCTCGGCGTAGACGGCCGCGCGGTCGTAGCCGGTCAGGTGGTGCTGCCAGTGCTCGGCGATGAAATCGAACGCGCCGGCGCCTTCGGCCAAGGCCGACAACCTGACGATCAACTCCACTTCCTCCTGGGTGCCGCCAGCCGCCTTGAACTTGGTCAGGTGCTGCGAGGCGATGCTCTCGCGGCGCACGTTCAGCACGCCCAGCCAGACGAACTCGCGTTCGCGCGGGCTCAGGTGCCGCGGCACCAGCGTCAGCGCGGTGTAGCAGGCATCGTAGCCGGCCAACAGCTCGGGCGCGGTGATCGCCAGAAGGCCGTGATGCGGCAGCAGGTAGCCGCGCTTGGCTTTGACCGCGTCCAGGCGGGCCAGGGCGTCCTGCCCGGCGGCAGCGGATGGGGCTGGCTTGGTCATTGAATCATCGTGCGAGATGGCGTGTCCATTCGGCGCGCGCCCAGGCTATAGTTTGGCCCGATGTTTGACCATGGCCTCAAGCGCCCGAGATGGGCCGCGTTCGCGCGAGGATGCGCGCTCGTGCTGCTGGTGTGTCTTGCCGGCCTTCAGGCCGAGGCGCAATCGAAGCCCAAGACGCTCAGGGTGGCGATCCCTGGGTTTCCGTCGCTGGGCATGAACCCGCTGACCGCCACCAATCTGCCGCCGCTTTATACCTTCGCGGCCATCTTCGATGCGCTCACCTGGGTCGACATGGTGGGGCGGGCGCAGCCCCAGGTCGCGCTGAGCTGGGAATCCCGCGACGAAAAAACCTGGGTGTTCAAACTGCGCCCGGGCGTCACGTTCTCGAATGGCGAGCCGCTCACCGCCGACGCGGTCGTGTTCGCGCTCGACCTGCTGCACAGCCCGGTCGGGCGCACCTACACCGTCAATGTCGAGGTGCCGTCGCTGCGCACCGCGCGCGCGCTTGATCCGTTGACCGTTGAGATCACCACCTGGACGCCGAACCCGTTCCTGCCGCAGGAGATGAGCCTGGTGCGTCTGCCTTCGCCGTTGGCCTGGGCGAAAGGCGGCGACGAAGGTTTCAACCAGCAACCTGTCGGCAGCGGGCCGTTCATCGTCGAAGGCGGC
This sequence comes from Rhodospirillaceae bacterium, assembly GCA_033764265.1. GTDB lineage: Bacteria > Pseudomonadota > Alphaproteobacteria > Rhodospirillales > Rhodospirillaceae > VGEM01. Next base: position 13,906 of record JANRJB010000116.1, read on the forward strand.
GATCCGGCCCGCATGATGCTGCGCGCCAACCTGACCTCGTGGCGCAAGCCCAAGGTCGACCGGCTGGAGCTGATCGCCGCGCCCGACCCCACCACCCGGTTGCAAAGCATCCTTGCGAGCCGCGCCCATGTCGCCGTCATGCTGGGGCCCGACCAGATTCCGCAGATCGAGGCGGCGGGGCACAAGATGCTCGTCGCGCTGGAACCGGCGATGATCAACCTGTCGTTCATCACGGTGAGGGATTCGCCCTTGCGCGACGTGCGCGTGCGGCGCGCGCTCAATCACGCCGTCGACAAGCAGCGTATCGTCGCGACCATTCTTGCGGGTGCGACGCGGGCGTCGACCCAGACCGCGCCGGCGATCGCCTTCGGCTTCGATCCCGACATTCCGCTGTACGACTACGATCCGGCGCTGGCCCGCCGGCTTCTGGCCGAAGCGGGCTATGCCGACGGCTTCGCCATCGTCAGCGAGATCTACGCCGGCACGTCCACCTATGCGGCGCTGGTCTACCAGCAGGTCGCCGCCGATCTGGCCCAGGTCGGCGTGCGGCTCGACGTGCGGCTGGTGCCGATCCCGCAATACGCCCGCGGCTTGCACCAGGGCGACTGGGGCGGCACCGCCTTCGGCATCGACTACAACGCGGCGCCGTCGTTCGACGCCCTGCGCGGGTTCTACCGCCATTCGTGCATGTGGAAAGCGCCGTGGCACTGCGATCCCGA
>JANRJB010000117.1:0-6265 GCA_033764265.1 Rhodospirillaceae bacterium
CCCGGCCGCCAGTGGGGCGTGGAAGCCACCTACCGCTTCTGAGCCGAACACCACCGCGATCCTGAACCCCGGAGCCCAGCGGCTCCGGGGTTTTTTCTTAGGCCCGGCGGCGAACTTTCATTTGCGAATCGCGCAACAGGACCTAGTTTGGCGGCAACCGTTCTGGTTGAGGAGCCGCCCGTGGATAAAGCCAAGCTGGAATTGCTGACGCCCCAGAATTGCCAGGTGATCTTCATCGATCACCAGCCGCAGATGGCCTTCGGCGTGCAGAGCATCGATCGTCAGGTCCTGAAGAACAACACCGTCGCCCTGGCCAAGGCGGCCAAGGTGTTCGGCATCCCGGTGACCATCACCACGGTCGAGACCGAGGGCTTCTCGGGCCACACCTACCCGGAACTGCTGGCGGTGTTCCCCGAGGCCCCCCTGCTCGAGCGCACCTCGATGAATTCCTGGGACGACCAGAAGGTGCGCGACGCGCTGGCCAAGGCCGGCCGCAAGAAAGTGGTGGTGTCGGGCCTGTGGACCGAGGTGTGCAACAACACCTTCGCGTTCTCGGCCATGCTGGAGGGCGGCTACGAGATCTACATGGTGGCCGACGCCTCGGGCGGCACCACCAAGGAGGCGCACGATTACGCCATGCAGCGCATGGTGCAGGCGGGCGTGGTGCCGATGACCTGGCAGCAGGTGCTGCTGGAATGGCAGCGCGACTGGGCGCGCAAGGACACCTACAACGCCGTCATCGCCATCGTGCAGGAGCATTCCGGCGCCTATGGCATGGGCGTCGATTACGCCTACACCATGGTCCACAAGAACCCCGAGCGGGTGAAGCACGGCGCGCGGCTGGCCCCGGTTCCGGCCAAGGCGAAGTAGGAAACGGCGATGGCCGGTCCCGGCCGACGGACGGTGCTGGCCCTGGCGGCGGGGGCCGCCGCCGGGTGCGCCGGCGATGAGGGGGAATCGTCGATGGCCGATGTAATCCTGCGCAACGCACAGGTGACGACGCTGGACCGCGCCAATCCGGCCGCGACCGCGCTGGCCGTCAAGGACGGCCTGATCGCCGCGATCGGCGACGACCAGGACGTCATGCCGCTGGCCGGGCCCAAGACCCGGGTGATCGACCTCAATCGCCGGCGGGTGGTGCCCGGCCTGAATGACAGCCACACCCACCTGATCCGCGGCGGCCTCAACTACAACATGGAACTGCGCTGGGAGAACGTCGCCTCGCTGGCCGACGCGCTCACCATGTTGAAGCGCCAGGCCGAGCGCACGCCGCCGCCGCAATGGGTGCGTGTGGTCGGCGGCTGGTCCGAGCACCAGTTCGCCGAGCGGCGCATGCCGACCCTGGACGAGATCAACGCCGCCGCGCCCGACACGCCGGTGTTCGTGCTGCATCTCTACGGCCGCGCCTTGCTCAACCGCGCAGCGCTGGCCGCGCTGGGTTTCGGCAAGGACACGCCCGACCCGCCCGGCGGCTTGATCGCGCGCGACGACGCCGGCAACCCGACCGGGCTATTGGTTGCCAAGCCGTCGGCCATGATCCTGTATTCGACGCTGGCGCGCGGGCCCAGGCTGTCGCGCGACGACCAGATCAATTCCACCCGGCACTTCATGCGCGAGCTGAACCGGCTGGGCGTGACCTCGGTGATCGACGCCGGCGGCGGCGGGCAGAACTACCCCGATGACTACGACGTCATCCGCACCCTGCACGAGGCCGGCCAGCTGACGGTGCGCATTGCCTACAATCTCTTCGCCCAGGCCGCCGGTCGCGAACGCGACGACTTCGCGCGCTGGGCCGGCATGACCGCGCCCGGCGCCGGCGACGGCTGGCTGCGCATGAACGGCGCCGGCGAGAACCTGACCTGGTCGGCCGCCGACTTCGAGAACTTCCTTGAGCCGCGCCCCGAGCTGGGCCCGGTGATGGAACGGGAATTGGAGCCGATCGTCGAGCTGCTGGCGACCAAGGCCTGGCCGTTCCGCATTCACGCCACCTACGACGAGACCATCGACCGTTTCCTTGGCGTTTTCGAGCGCGTCAACGGCCGCACGCCGTTCGCCACGCGCTTCATCATCGACCACGCCGAGACCGTCAGCCCGCGCAACATCGAGCGCATCGCGGCCTTGGGCGGCGGCATCGCCATCCAGCACCGCATGGCTTTCCAGGGCGAGTACTTCGTCGATCGGTACGGCGCGCGCGCCGCGGAAGCCACCCCGCCCGTGGCGGCCATGCTGGCGGCCGGCGTGCCGGTGGGCGGCGGCACGGATGCGACACGGGTCGCCTCGTACGATCCGTGGCTCGCGCTCCATTGGCTGGTGACCGGCAAGACCCTGGGCGGCGCGGCGCTGATGGCCCCGGCCAACCGGCTCGACCGCGAAGCCGCCTTGCGGCTGTGGACCCACGGCTCGGCCTGGTTCTCGGGCGAGGCGGATGTGAAGGGCGTGCTGGCCGCCGGGCGCTATGCCGATCTGGCGGTGCTGTCGGCCGATTACTTCGCCGTGCCGGCCGAGGACATCCGCGGCATTTCCTCGGTGCTGACCATGACCGGCGGGCGCATCGTCTACGCTGGCGGCGAGTTCGCATCGCTCGACCCGCCGCTGCCGCCGGCCAGTCCGTCGTGGTCGCCGGTCAACGCCTTCGCCGCGCCGGGCGAACGGCGTGCGCCGCTGCGGGCCGAGCGCGCCTGCCACGACGCCTGCGTCAGCGGCTGCGGCGTGCACGGCCACCGCCACGACATCGCCTGGACCAGGCCGATCCCCGCGAGCGACCTGAAGGCGTTCTGGGGCGCGCTGGGCTGCGCCTGTTTCGCGGCCTGACGGCCGTGGCCGCGCCCGCGTCTGGCCAGCCCGCCGCTGCGGGGCCGTGGGCGCCGCTGAAAACCCGCGCCTTCGCCGTCATCTGGCTGGCCATGCTGGTCTCCAACATCGGCATGTGGGCGCGCGACGTGGCCTCGGGCTGGATGATGACCGAGTTGTCGCCGTCGGCCCTGATGGTGGCGCTGGTGCAGGCGGCACTGACGCTGCCGGTGTTCCTGCTGTCGCTGCCGGCCGGCGCGTTGGCCGACATCGTCGACCGGCGCAAGCTGCTGATCGCCGTGCAGGCGTTCATCGCCCTGGTCTCGGCGGCTTTGGCGGCGGCGGCGGCGACGGGCGCGCTGACACCCGCGCTGCTGCTGGCGCTGACCGCCTGCGGCGGCATCGGCGCGGCGCTCGCGCAGCCGGCGTTCCAGTCGGTGGTGCCGGAGCTGGTCGACCGCGCCATGCTGCGTCCGGCGGTGGCGCTCAACTCGCTCGGCACCAACATCGCCCGCGCGATCGGCCCGGCGCTGGGCGGCGCGGTGCTGGCCGCGGCCGGCGTGGCGGCGGCCTATGCGCTCGACGCCGTGTCGACCCTGGTGGTGGTGGCGGCCTTCCTGTGGTGGCGCCGACCTCAATCCGCCGCGGCGCTGCCGCCCGAAAGCTTCGCGCCCGCCATGGCGACGGCGCTGACCTATGCGACACGGTCGGGACCGCTATTGCGCGTGCTGGCGCGCGCGGTGCTGTTCTTCCTGTTCGCCTCGGCCTATTGGGCGTTGCTGCCGCTGATCGCCCGCGGCCAGCCCGACGCGGGGCCCACCTATTACGGCGTGCTGCTCACCGCCGTCGGCGCCGGGGCGGTGGCGGGCGCGCTGGCGCTGCCGTGGCTGAGCCGGCGCCTGAACGCCAACGCGCTGGTGCTGGCGGGCGCGCTGGCCAGCGCGGCGGCGGTGGCGGCGCTGGCCCTGCCGCTTGACCCGCGCGCGGTGCCGGCGGCGCTGATGCTGGCCGGCGGGTCGTGGATCGTGGTGTTGACCAACCTCAACGTCACCGCGCAGGCGGTGCTGCCCAACTGGGTGCGCGCGCGCGGTCTGGCGGTGTATCTGATGGCGTTCTTCGGCAGCATGACCGCGGGTTCGGCGGTGTGGGGCCAGCTGGCCGATGCGCGCGGGCTGGCGTTCGCGCTGTTCGCCGCGGCCATCGGCGGGGCGGTCGCGGCGCTGGTGGGCGCGCTGGTGAAGCTACCGGCCGGCGACGCCGATCTGACGCCGGCCGGCCACTGGCCCGAACCGCCGGTGGCCGCGCCCATCGCCGGCGAGCGCGGGCCGGTGCTGGTGGAGATCGTCTACCAGGTCGATGCCGCCGACCGCGCGGCGTTCCTGGCCGCCCTGAACGAACTGGCCCGCGCCCGCCGGCGCGACGGCGGTTTCGGCTGGCGCGTGTTCGAGGACACCGAACACCCGGGACGCTTCAGCGAGGTGTTCTATTCGGCCTCGTGGCTCGACCACCTGCGCTTGCACCGCCGCGTGACCCGGGACGACGCCGCGCTACAGGCCCGCGTCAACGCCTTTCACCGCGGCCAGCACGCGCCGCGCGTGCGCCACCTGGTTGGCGCGCGGCCCGACGACGTCGGCCCGCCCGCGCCGGAACCCACCGGGCACACGGATTGATCACTCCAGCTTGAGCGCGGCCTTCACCGCCGCCCACGGCACCAGCTTGAAGTTCTGGTTGGCCGCCGGGTTGGTGTTGTCGCCGTCCTGCACCACCAGGAGCCCAGCCTCGAACGGCGCGGGCAGGACCGCGGACGAAACGTCGAGCCCGTCGGTTTCCTGCACGCCGTCCACCGCGCCGTCGATGATGGCGAACGCGCCGCGAAACGCATGGGGCGCGCGGCGGTCGTAGACGTTGTAGGAATAGGAGCCCTGGCTGGACACGATCAGGTAGCCGCCACCGCCCTCGCCCCCCGACTGGCGGTCGTCGAAGATGGACATGCCTTCCACGTCGGCGACCAGGTTGCCCTGGGGCCCGGTGGTGTCGACGGCGGTGCGCGCATCGCCGGCGGCCGGCTCTGCGCCGTACCGCCACACTCCCACGTCTTCCTCGCCCACGAACAGCACGCCCGCGGCATCGTCGGCCACGCATCCCTCCGCTTGCGAGCCGACGGTGAAGCGGCGCACCTCGGCGGCGGTGACGGCATCGGCGGCGTCGACCGCGATGCGCCACTGGGCCATGCCGCCCGGCCCCTCGCCGTCGTTGGCGAACACGTAAAGCGCGCCGTCGGCGGCGCTGCGATAGAGACACAGGCCGTACGGATCGGCCAGCCCGCTGGGGATGGCCGGGGCGAGCGGCCTCAATTCCCGCGTGGCCCCGTCGAAACGATAGAGCGCGATGGTCTTGTCGGTGCGGTTGGTGGCCGCGACGATGTCGAGCCGGCGGTCGCCGAAGGCGACATCCTGGCGGATGTCGACGTTGTTGATGCGCCCGTCGGCGCGCACCGACAGACGCGCGCCCGTCAGGTCGTAAATCTCGAGCCCGCCCTTCTTGTTGGTGCCGATGATGACGCTGCGCGCCGGGTCGGCGGCGTCGACCCAGATGGCGGGGTCGTCGGCGGCATCGTCGGCGTTGGGCACCGGCGCGGTTTCGGCGACGGCCGCGACCGCGACGGTCGGCGTCTTGGCCGGCAACGGCCCTTCCTGCTCGCAGCCGGCCAGCACCGCCGCGGCGATCAGGACGGCGGCGAGGTCGCGGGCGGTGCGGCGGGCGGCGGTGTGGGTCATCGCGTTCGTGGCGGCATGCGGACGGGACTGTGCCCGATGCGGGCGCCGGTGTCGCGCGCCGCCTAGAACGCCACGCGGGTGATCAGGCGGAACACCGGCCCGGCTTCCTCGGTCTCGAGTTCGTATTCGTCGTAGTTGCGGGCGCGCTGGTCGGCGATGGTGTTGAACTTGTCGAACACCTCGTCCTTGCTGCCGTCGAGCAAGTTGGAACCGGTCAGGCGCACCACGATGTTGTCGCTGAAGGTCTTTTCCACGAACGCATCCAGCTCCGCGCCGTAGCGGGTGGCGACCTCTTCGCCGACGATGCGCCCGAACGCGGCGCCCTGCTTGCGGTAGGTGGCGCCGAACGCGGCGCCCCAGGCCGGCAGATCCTGGATGAAGCCGGCGTTGAGGATGTAGTCGGCCTGGTCGTTGAACTGGCGGCTGCCGAATTCGTCGCGCACGTCGCTGTCGAGCCACGAGGCGTTGAGGAACACGCCGGTGTCGTTCAGGCCGAACGCGCTGAGCGGGGTGGACAGATCGAACTCCACGCCCCAGACCGATCCGTCGCCGGTGTTGCGGGCGGTCAGCACGAAGGTACCGGGTCCGTCGCTGCCGACCGCGCCGGTGTTGGCGGTCTCGATCAGGTTCTTGACGTCGCGGTAGAAGACGTTGAGCCCCGCCACGCCCAGCCGGCCCAGGTTGCGTTCGTAGCCGAG
>JANRJB010000123.1:0-19495 GCA_033764265.1 Rhodospirillaceae bacterium
CAGCGCCCTATGACGCATCCGGTTGGCAACCTCGGCCGGGCTGGGTCACACTGCAGGTGCAAGGCAAATCAACGGTGGCCGGGACAATGACGAAGTCAGCCCCTCGCAAACGTGTACGCCCCTCGGGCGCCCGTTCGTCGAAAGCCCGCCGCGCGGCGGTCGTTGCGGATGCTGCCTCGTCGCCGGCGGGCAACGTGCTGTCGCGGATCCGCGCCCAGCACCGCGGACTGGGGCCCAGCGCGATCGCCATCGCCGATTTCATCCTCGCGCAGCCATCGACGGTGATGCGCATGTCGGTGACCGAGCTGGCCGAGGCGACCGGCGCCAGCCAGGGCAGCGTGGTCAATTTCTGCCGTCTCTTGGGCATGACCGGCTTCCAGGAATTGAAGCTCGCGTTGGCGCAGGACGTAGTCCAGCCGGTGCAGTACATCCACGAGGATCTGGCCCGCAGCGACACGCCGGAGATGGTCTGCCGCAAGATGTTTCATTCCGGAATCCAGGCGCTGCGCGACACGATGTCGGTGCTCGACCCTGGCGCGCTGTCTCAGGCGGTGCGCATCCTGCGCGCGGCCAAGCGCATCGAGGTCTACGGCATCGGTTCGTCGGCGCCGATCGCAGAGGATGCTCATTACCGGATGCTGCGCATCGGGCTTGACGCCAAGGCGGTGACCGACAGTCACGTGCAGGCGATCAGCGCCGCGCGCACTGGCCCGTCCACCGCGGTGCTGACCGTATCGCATTCCGGCTCGACCCGCGAAACGGTGGCGGCGACCGAGCTTGCCAAAGCCGCCGGCGCCAAGACGATCGTCATCACCAATTTCGCCCGCTCGCCGATTCAAGCACACGCCGACGTCACACTGTTTACCATGGCGCGCGAAACCAAGTTCCGCACCGAGGCGATGACCAGCCGCATCGCGCAGCTGTGCGTGATTGATGCCTTGATCGCCGCGCTGGCGCTGGCGGACTACGACCGCGCCACCGAGACCTTGCGGCACACCTTCGAGGTGCTGTCGATCAAGCGCTTCTGAGGCCTTACAGGTACGCCCTCAGGTCCATGCCGGTGGCCGGCCGCGCGCCCAGGCTTTCGCGGGCCAAGTCGTCGAACGAAAGGGCCGAGCCGGGCTCGACCAGGATCGACGGCATGTCCAGCGCGCCGGCGCCGGCGGCATCGGTCAGCGGGTTGTCGCCGATCATCACCGCGTGTTCGGGCCGCGTGTCCAGCGAGGCGCAAGCGCGCGAGAACAGGTGGGGCGCGGGTTTGCCGACGATCTCCATGTCGAGGTCGGCGGTATCGAGGCACGCTTCGATCGCCGCCAGCAGAGCGCCGGTTTCCGGGACGATGCCGCCGTCCGGACCTGGGTGGGTCTGGTCGGGGTTGGCGACGATCAGGCGCGCGCCGGCGCGCAACGCCGTGACGGCGCGCTGTAGCCGGGCATAGGTGAATTTGGTGTCGCGCAGCAATACCACCTGACCGACGTCGCTGTCGCTCATGGTCAGGCCCAACTCGCGGCCGCGCGCCTTGAGGCGCGGGTTGCCGACCACCATGGTCGGCACGCGGGCGGGCACGGCGCGGGCCACGGCTTCGGCGCCGGCCAGGAAGATGCGCGACGACGGGAATGCGACGCCGTCCGCTTCCAGAATGTCGGCAATGTCACCGGGCAGGTGTGTGGAGTTGTTCGATACGATCGCGCATCGGTGCACGTTGCGCGCGATAAACGCCAGCGCCGCCGGCCGCGGCCGGTTTGCGATCGCCACGCAACCGTCCCAGTCCAGCAGCAGGCACTTGGCGCGATGAACCAGTTCGCGCGCCTCGGTGAGTTGCGTGACCGTAACGCGAAATGAAGACTGCGACTCTGACATGAACGCTCCTGGCCGACGCTGAAACCGCACTGCGAGAGCAGGCTTATAACAAACTCATTACGGCATTCCAGTGAACTGAACAAAATTCATATTGCGTTCATGTGCGGTACACCGGCGTGTCACGCCGCGCGCTTATACCCGCCGCATTGCACCGCCGGGCCGCCGTCCGGTGGGTTTGGCCCGGGCCGTTTCGGTTGCGGGCGCATCGGCCGAGTGAAACTCGGCCGCAAGAACGGGGACGCACAGTGACTCACGAATCGCACAGCTTTCACGGCCGCATCATCGACGCGCTCATGGCGGGAACCGCGCTGGGCGGGGCCCTTTTGCTGGTATCGGGCGCCGTGGCGCAAACGGCGCCGCCGGTTCAATCAGCCGCCGCCGAGGGCATCGAGGAGATCGTGGTCGAAGGCCAGAAGGTCACCCGCGAAATGTCGAATATCGCAGTCGACATGGCCAAGTACGGCACGCAAGTGCAGGTGATCGACGATTTCGAAATCGACACCGGCGGTTTTACCAACTTCGGCGAGTTGGCATCGGGCCTGATCCGCGGCGCCAACATCGGCTATTCACCCGACGAGGGCGAGTTCACCATCCGCATCGACGGCGGTTCGGACCGCGACACGCTGTTGCTGCTGGACGGATCGCCGACGTTCGACCGTGGCACGCCGCTCGAAGACTTGTGGGGTGCCACCGCCATCGACCCGCGCATGATCGAGTCAGTCGAAATCTTCCGCGGCGGACAGAGCCTTTACTACGGCGGCAACGGCGGCCTGGGCGTAGTGGCCGTGAAGTACAAGCAGCCCGACGGCACCACCAAGGGCGAATTCGGCACGTATCTTGGTTCGTTCAAGACCCGCGAAGTCTACGGCAACACCTCGTTCCCGATCGATTCGGCGGGCGATCACAGCGTGATGTTGTACGGCCGCTCGTACGAAACCGACGCCCACAAGATCTTCGACAAGTCCGCCTACAACGACACGGTGCTGGAACTGGGCGGCATGCATGAGTTCCCGTACAGCTACAACCTGATCGGCGCGAAGTACCTGTGGAAGATGGGCGACGAGACCGAGCTGCGCCTGGGGGCGGAACTGGCCACCATCGACTTCCGCGACTCGTTCCCGAACGACCACATCTTCAACCCCAACTACACTGACTATCCGAAGTACCTGGCCAGCTTCCAGTCGCAGGTGACCGACCGCCTGAACGTCGAGGCCGAGGCGTACTACTCGGAGCCCAAGCTCAAGAACACCGAGGTCGATGCGCAGATCTGCCGCATTCCGCAGAGTGTCCTGAACCCGGCCACCGGCCGGCCGTTCACGCGCGCGTCCGACTACGAAGCGTTCGCTGCCGCCAACAATCTGCCGATCGGCTGCATCACCAACCCCGATCTCAGCACCAAGGCCGACCGCGTTTCGCGCGCCGGCTTCTATGTGGACTCGCAAGGTCGCGTGAAGGGCACGCTGCAGAATCCGTTCCGGATCGGCGACCCGATGGGGTTCGTCATCCAGACGGTGGCCAACTTCGGCACCGGCGTGCCGGTCAAGGGCTTCGGCGACGGCACCCAGTTCACCGCCGGTTACGTCGATTACGGCATCAACGCGCGCGCCAAGTACATGCTGACCGACTGGCTCGAGGTCGTCGGCGGGGTGCAGCGCACCACCTCGTACGACGCCTCGAACGAAGTCTACGGCGTGTCAGACAAGAAACTGAACTCGACCGGCGTCTACGGCGATCTGCGTTTCGACCTGCCGTTCCTGGGCGGCACAGCGATGTCGGTCGCCGGGCGGCAGGATTTCAACAACCAGTTCGACGACAGCTTCATCTGGAAGTTCAGCCTGCGCCAGGAGTTCGGCGGCGGCTACTACGTGCGCGCCAGCGGCGGCACGTCGTATAACAATCCGCGCGCGCAGGAAGTTGGGTTCTTCGCCAACACCGTCAACAATCCCTCGCTCGGCACCCAGGAAGTCGAGACTTACGGCGCGGGCGCAGGCATCAACGGCGAAGTCGGCGACGGCACCTTCAACGTCGAGGTCGGCTACTTCGACACCGAAATCAGCAACCTGTTCGGCAACGCGCAGATCCGCGATGTCTGCCCCGGCGTCGACCCGACGCGCGTTATCAATCCCAACATCATCACGCCCGAGGAGTTCTGCGCCAACTTCCGCAACTTCGGCCTGACGCCGCTCAGCACCGCCACGTTCAACACCCGCGCCATCCAGGACATCAAGGGCTACACCTTCGACGCGTCGCTTGACCTGGAACAGATTACGGTGGACCTGAGCTTCACTAAGCAGGACTCGCTCGAGCCCAACCCGCTGTTCGGCCTGACTGCGGTGCGCGACGTGACCGGAGCGGCGCTGACAACCGTGGTGCCCGGCAAAGCGGGCAGCGAACGGTTCCGCCAATCCGGCGAGCGTCCGGAGTGGATGGCGTCGGCGCTGGTCACCTACATGCCGACCGATCGGTGGATCCTCTCGGTCAACCCGCGCTGGCAGGGTGATGAGTTCCTTTACGTCCAGAACAATGCCGCGCGCATCGTCGACGCGGCCGGCAATCGCACCAACCCGGATCAGAACTTCGGCGACTACATGGTGGTGAACGCCTCGATCCAGTACTTCATGGGCGCGGAGAACGAGCACCGCTGGATGCTGCGTATCGTCAACCTGTTCGACAAGAAGTACTTCGAGCGCGGCGGCGCCACCGATCGGGCGTTTGCCCGTGCCGCCGTGCGCGGCGAATTGCTGCCGACCAATTCCCAGTACTACTACACCTACGGCTGGAACGGGAAACCGCTCTCGTTCTACCTGCAATACGAATACAACTTCTGACGCGGGAGAACGTCCGTGCTGAATCGCAGGCTTTTCCTGGGTGCGACCGGAGCCGCGGCGTGGGCGCCGGCGGTTCGCGGCCAAAGCGCGAAGTATCCCTTCACGCTCGGTGTGGCTTCGGGCAGTCCGCGGCCGAACAGTGTGGTGTTGTGGACCCGCCTGGCGCCGGTTCCGTTCGAGGGAGGTGGCATGCCTTCGGGCGAAGTGGAAGTCCGCTATCGCGTGTGTTCCGACCCTGGCATGCGGCGCACGCTGCGCGATGGTTTGGTTGCGACATCGGACGCGAAGGCCCACGCCGTGCACGCGCTGGTGCGCGGGCTCGAGCCTGGGCGCGAGTATTGGTACCAGTTCACGTTCGGCTCCGACGAAAGCCCGGTGGGGCGCACCCGCACGGCCGATGCCGGCGGGCGCACCGCCAAGCTGGCGCTGGCGTCGTGTAATTCCTTCGAAGCCGGCCATTTCGCCGCCTACGCCGACATGGCGGCGTGGTCGCCCGACTGCGTGATCCATGTCGGCGACTACATCTATGAAGGGCCGCCCAGCCCGCTCGGCGTGCAGACCCGCGAGCTGTACGGCCGCACGATCACCGTCGAGAACGTGCGCCAGCACCTCGGACCGGAGACCGTGACGCTGTGGGACTATCGCAATCGCTACGCCCTCTATCGCAGCGATCCGTCGCTGCAGGCCGCGCACGCCGCCGCGCCGTGGGTGGTGGCGATGGACGACCACGAGATCGACAACAACTGGGCGGCCGACGTGCCGCAGGATCCCTGGGCGCAGACGCCGCTGGAGTTCAAGGTCCGCAAGCTGCACGCGTTGCAGGCCTATTACGAGCACATGCCGTTGGAACAACCGCCGACCTTCAGCGGCGTGGATGCGCATCTGCAGATGTTCGGCGCCTACCGGTTCGGCCCGGCCCAAGTGCTGCTGCTCGACACCCGCCAGTACCGTTCCGATCAGCCGTGCGGGCAGGGGTTCCCGGGCGATGCGAGCTGCGAAGCGCTGGCCGATCCGTACCTGTCGATGACCGGCCCGGTCCAGGAACGCTGGTTGATCGAGGCCCTGGCCAGGCCGGTCGCGCCGTTCAACGTGATCGGCTCGCAAACTTGGTTCGCGCCCTACCGCTACAACGCCGCGCCCGAGGCCCCCAGCGTCAACATGGACCAGTGGGACGGCTATCCCATCCAGCGCCAACGACTGATCGACGCCATGGCCGCGTCATCGGCCAAGACCGTGGTGCTGAGCGGCGACTGGCACTGCGCCGCGGCCATGCGCATCCACCAGGACCCATGGAACGCCGGCTCGCGCCGCGTCGGGCACAATTTCTGCGGCACGTCAATCTCGTCGCATTGCCCATGGTGGGAGCCGTTGCGAGCGGCCAAGGACTTCAACCCCCATGTCGATCACGTCAACGGCGGACAGCGCGGATACGTGCGCTGCGAGATCACCGCCGAGGATTGCCGGGCCGAGTTTCGCGTCGTCGCCGACCCGCGCGATGCCGCGTCAGCCGTCAGCACCGATATCGAGATTCGTACGCGGGATGCGTGACGACCCACCTTCAAGCGGACTCAGTGGAGCTGGCCTTCTGTTCGCCGAGGAGCATGAACGATGAAACTCTCGTTGACCCTCTGCATCGCGTCGATTGCAGTCGCAGCTTTGCCTGGGACTGCGGCATCCCAGGCTGGTGCGGTTGCGGACCGCGCCGGGGCGACCACGGCCGGCCCGCAACCTTGGACGCATCGCGATTTCCTGAATGACCCTGCCAACTTCACGTTTGCGGTGGTGAGCGACCTGACCGGTGGCGAACGCAACGGCATATTTGACGTCGCGGTCGCGGACCTCAACCTGCTCGCGCCTGAATTCGTGATGAGTGTCGGCGATCTGATCGAGGGCTACACCGAGGATGAAGTTGAGATAAACCGACAGTGGGACACCTTCGACCGCAAGGTCGGTGGACTCGACATGCCGTTCTTCTACGCCGCCGGCAATCATGATTTCTCAAATCCGCGAATGCGCGATGTTTGGGCCCAGCGTCGTGGCAACAGCTACTACCACTTTGTTTATAAGGATGTGCTTTTTCTGGTTCTCAATTCCGAGGACTGGGGCCCCACCCAGTACGAGCAAATCGTCAGGAACTTCAAGGACAAGGCGCAGCTGCTCAACAGCCAGGATTACTGGGAACAAACCTTGGCCGGAATCATCACGGGCTTCATCAGTGAAAAACAGGTCGCTTACTTCGAGTCCGCGATCGCGGAGAACCCCAAAGTACGTTGGACGTTCCTGTTCATGCATACGCCGATGTGGCAGGGCGATGGTAGCAAAGAATACTGGCGCATCGAGGCGTCCCTTAAGGGACGGCCGTTCACGGCGTTCGCCGGGCACGTTCATCAATACAGAAAGTCAGTGATCGACGGCATGGTTCATATCCGACTGGGCACGACCGGCGGCGTCTTTCTTGAAGAGCATCAGGTTTCGGGCAAGAAGTTCGACCACGTGACGCTGGTGTCGGTGGTCGACGACAAGCCCCGCATTGTCAACTTGAGGCTCGATGGAATCTTGAACGAGGACGGGGAAATTCCGGCGGGGGGCGAAGACCTTAAGTTCTCGAAGGACTGATCGGTACGCTGTTTCGAGTATCGAGCCCTGTTCCAGGCGCACGAACCATAATTCGGTCTCTGAGCGTCCCGGGACTCCGACCGATGTCAATGATTGCGGCTGCGACGTAATTCTTGGGCAATGCAGTTCATTCACACGTAGACGCCCCATACGTTGGCGCCCGGCGATCACGGTTTGGGTGGCTGCGGTGCAGCGCATACCCGCTGCGCGCACTTCGGCGATTTCTTCACCCAGCGCGATGCCCAGCGCTTCGCGGGCGGTCGATGACAATGAACCCGGAACGCTGTCGTGTTCGACAAAGGACGAAGCGGGCCCCCGCTACCAAACCGGGATTGGTGACATTCCAACGCGTCTTGGCGTGACGGGTCAATCTTCCTCCAACACCTGAAGGCGGTAACCCACGCCAGGTTCGGTCAGGACATACTGGGGCCGGCCGGGGTCCTTTTCGATCTTCTGCCGGATCTGTCGGACATAGACGCGCAGGTACTGCACGTCGATGTCCTCGCCATTCCCCCACGCCTCTCTCAGCAAGTGTCGGTGTGTCAGAACCTTGCCCGCGTGAATCACGAGTTGCTGCAGGATTTCGTATTCCTTGCGCGACAGGCGAACCTCGTCGCCGGCTAAGGTGACCAACCTGCGCACCAGATCCACTTCAAGCGCGCCCGTGCGAAAGATCGGGCGTGACCCCAGGGCGGCAAGCCGGTGCCGCAGCGCCGTACGCACGCGCGCCATCAGTTCGTCCACGCCGAAGGGTTTGGTGACATAGTCGTCGGCACCCATGTCGAGCGCGGTAACCTTGCTGCGCTCGTCGTCGCGGCTGGTCAATACGACGATGGGCACGGTCGAGCCTTCGCGCACGTCGCGGATCACGGACATTCCGTCGACATCGGGCAGGCCCAGATCAAGGATGATCAGGTCCGGCTGCGAACTCTGAACGAGCCTCAGGGCCGCGGCGCCCGTCCCGGCCTCGATCACGCGGTAATCCTGCACCTTGAGCGTATTGCGCAACAGGCGCTGAATCGCCGGATCATCCTCGACAATCAAGACTGCGGGGCTGTTGGCGGTCATCGGGCCTCCCTGGTTTCACGTCGCCGTAACGTGAAGCGATGCCGGCAACGAGATCGAGAATCGGGCGCCGCCGCCATCCCGATTGGCAGCGCGAATGCTTCCGCCCATCGCTTCGACAAACCCCTTGCAGATGGCCAGGCCCAATCCGGTCCCGGCGCGCTGCCGGTCGGCGTTCCGCGCGCGATAGAAGCGATCAAAAACGCGCGGCAAATCTTCGGGCGGGATGCCCCGGCCATCATCCTCGACATCGAGAATGACGCTGCCGCCGGCCGAATGAGCGACGATCAGGATTTTGGCGCCATCCGGCGTGTATTTGATCGCGTTCTCGATCAGGTTCACCAGGACATGTTCCATGAGCACGAAGTCGATCGAGACCATCGGTAGCTCGTCAGGGATGCCGGTAACGAACTCACGGCCGCTCAGCTGCTTCTCGGTGCGTTTGATCGCCGCCCCGACCAGGTCGCCGATGTCCGCCGGTTCGATCTTCGGTCTCAGCGCCCCGGCATCCAACCGCGTCATGTCGAGCACGTTGCTGATGAAGCGGTTGAGCCGTTCGGCTTCTTCCTCGGCGGTCAGCAGCATTTCATCGCGCGTCCGCAGATCGTAGCGTTCGCCGAAGCGCCGTAAGCTGCTGACCGTTCCCAGAATCGACGCGAGCGGCGTCTTGAGGTCGTGCGAGATCGAAGTCAACAAGGCCGACCGCAGGCGTTCGGTTTCGGACCACACCTGGGCCTGCTGCATTTTCGCCGTCAGGTTCAGACGCTCGAGCGTCATCGCCGACTGCGTGCACAAGGTTTCGAGAACTTGAATCTCGTCGCCGCTGAGCGGGCCGCGTCCGGCTGAGCGCCGCACCGCGACCACGCCCAACACCTGTGTCGCCGACCGCAAGGGAGTCAGCAGCGCCAACGTGCCGGGGGATACCTCCGATCCGGGGCCGACCCACGTGCCGTGCGTGAGGCACCATGTCGCCGCGGTCCAGTCGGCCGGCTTGAGCGTCATGCCGTCGGGGCAACTTGCCTTGATCGCCAGCTCGGCGCCCGCGCCCGCAGGTGTCAGCACTGCGGCCTCGAGTCCGAAAATCTGCCGAATTTGAAGGACCAACTGGGCAAACAGGTCGTCAGCGGTCACCGTGCCGGATAGCCGGCTGCTGAAGCCGGACAGTCGCCGCGTCAAACGGGCTTGCAGTTCGGCAACCTCGGTTTTCTCGCGCAAGCGATTCGCCAACGTGCTCGTGACCGCGGCCGCGATGACGAACACGAACAACGCCCAGATATTGGCAGGATCAGTGACCTTGAAAAATTGAAGGGAATGCCGCGGGTCGGCGAAGCTGAAGCGCGGCTCGCCAAAAAAGTAGCAGAAGATCGGCACGCTCAGAAACGACGCCCACAGCCCTTGCCAGAATCCGAACCGCATCGCCGAATAGAGCACGGCCGGCAAGAACACCAGCAGGACGCTCGGCGCATGGACGATTGCATCAACCACCAGGCCGGCGGCGAAGGCCAGGATCACGGCAAACGTCGCGGCCAGATACGACCCGGCGTCCGCGCGCCCGGCCTTCAGCACGGACGCGAACGGGCCGTTCGCCGCCGCCGTATTCAACTGGACTCCGCTGCCATCGGAGATGTCAGCCACGTGAATCTCCCGAGCGATTCCCAACAACCGCCGTCACTGCCGTCAATCGATCAAGAACAGGCTGAGCGGCGGATAAAACGCCACCAACCACAGCACCAGAAGCATCAGGACGATGAACGGGATGACCCCCCGACAGATGGTCAGGAAGTCCTCCTTGAATGCCGCCATGGCGACGATCAGGTTCAAGCCCATCGGCGGCGTCAAATAACCGATCTCGAGATTCACTGTCATGATGATGCCAAAGTGAACCACGTCGATGCCGTACTGCTGCGCCATCGGCGGAAGTATCGGCGAAAGGATCAGGATGGCCGATCCGGCGTCGATGAAACAGCCAACGACGAGCAGAAACAGATTCACGAGAATCAAGAACATGAACTTGGAATCGATGTACTGCGACAGCCATTCGACCAGCGTCGTGGGCACCTGCTCGTAGGTCAGGAAAACGTTGAGCGAGAGCGCCAGCGCCAGGACCGGAAACAAGCCCCCCATCAACGTCGACGTTTCGCCGACGGTGCGCCACAGTAATCGGCCCGTGTCGCCGGTCGCCTTGCGGAACTTTCCGAACTGGCCGCTCAAGATGAACCAGGCGCCGTGGTCGTGGGCCAGCCACTCGACCAGCACCGCCACCAGCAAAGCGACCGCGGCGGATTCGGTGGGCGTGAAGTACCCTGAATAGATGCCGCCAATCACGATGAATTGCGTCAGTAACGACCAGAACGCCTCGCGGAACGTCACCAGCAATTCGCGCGCGCTCCAGCGCCCGCCGCGGTCCTTGTTCCAGTTCACGACCAGCGAATATGCGCCGAACGCCGCGATCAGGGCCGCGCCGGGCCCGATCCCGGCGATGAACAGGTCGGCGATCGAGGCCTGAGTCATCACACCATACAGGATCATCGTGATGCTGGGCGGAATGATGATTCCGAGCGTGCCGCCGGCGCAAAGCAACCCGATGGAGAACTCGCGTTTGTAGCCGGCCTTGATCAGGGCCGGATACATGACCGAGCCCACGGCCAGAAGGGTGACGATGGACGAGCCCGCGACCGCGCCGAAGATGCCGCAGGACAGCAGTGCGGCGAGCGCGAGGCCGCCGGGCACCGGACGCATCAGCGCGCTCAGGAAGTTGACGAGACGGGCGGCGCTGGAGCCTTGCGACATGACGGCGCCGGCCAGGATGTAAAGCGGCACCGACAGGAGGACTTCGCGGTTCGACGCGTCCCACATGTCGTAGACGACGTTCTTGATCTCGCCATCGCCCCAGAAGACGTAGGCGGTGAACGTCGCGACGCCGAGCAGGACGACGATGTTCTGGCGGAGAATCAAGAGCGTAGCCAGGACGATCGGCAGCGCAAATCCCGCAATGACAGTCATGATAAATCTCGCATCGTGCGCCCTCGCGACGCCGTTGTCCCGGGCCGGCGCATAGCATCCGCCCGGGGGCGCACCAATTGCGCGGTAATGACTTGGCCGGTTCCGGGGCGGTTCACAAGCCTGCTGTTCGATTCACTTATGGAAATCCTATGGCTGTCAAAGCCACGCCCCATGGATTTCTTATAGTGCCTCAAGCGATAACCCGGCCTCGTTTTCGTCAGCGTCAGCATGATCGCGAGGAGCTTGCATGGTCGTCGCCGCCACTTCGAATTCGCCTGTCGGGCGCGTATCGCTCCGCCTCTGCGTGTCAATGCTGGTCACGCTTGGGGGTTACGGGGCCATGCCAGCGGCTGCGCAATCGAACGAATCGCAGCTCAATCAAGCGGTGGCCGCGCAGTCCGAGGTCGACAAGGCCGGGGCCGCCTCGCAGCAGCGCATCGACCAGGTCCGCGACAAGATCGACGAATCGGCGCGAACGTTTGCTCAGGCCATCGCCGACGCCGAGAGCCTCGAACGCTACAACAAGCAGCTCAGCGAGCAGGTCAAGTCGCAGGAAGAGGAACTGGCGTCGATCGAGCGGCAGTTGCGCGAAATCGAGACGACGACGCGCGAGGTGCAGCCGCTGATGGAACGGATGGTCGAGACGCTCGACAGGTATGTCGCGCTCGATCTGCCGTACTTCCAGGAGGAACGGCGCCGTCGCGTCGATAACCTGAAAGCCAATCTCGACCGGGCCGACCTGTCGGTATCGGAAAAGTACCGGGCCATCCTCGAGGCTTATCAGATCGAACTGGAATACGGCCGCACCCTCGGCACCTACGAAGGGAAGATCACCATCGGCGGCGCCGACCGCTTCGTTCAGTTCGTTCAGTTGGGCAGCGTCGCCCTGATGTACCAAACGCTCGATGGCCAGGAGACCGGTTACTGGGATGCCCAGAAGGCCGGGTGGGTTGTCGACAACAGCTACGCCGAGAATGTCCGAGAAGCCCTGCGGGTTGCCAAGGGCAACGGCGCCGCCGCGCTTTTGACCGTGCCGGTTTCCGCTCCCCAGGAGGTAAAGTGACATGAAGCGTACGATCGTTCTGGCGCTTGCAGCGTCACTGGCGGCGGCGTCCGCGGCCGCCCAACAGGCCCCGGCGTCGAAAGCCGATCTGTTGACCCAGATCGAACAGCGCGCGGCCGAAGAAGCCCGCCTGAACGAACAGCGCATCGCCGAATTCAACGCCGCCCCGGCCGACCGCCAGGGCGCGCTGTTGACCGCCGCCCAGGATCGCGCGAAGGCGCTGCGCGTGATCGAGCAGCAACTGTCCACCGCGTTCTCGGCGAACGAGCTGAAGATCGCCACGCTGAACAAGGACCTGCGCGAGAAGGCCGCGGCGTTGGGTTTGGCGGAGGTGTTCGGCTTGGCGCGGCAAACCGCCAACGACGTCGCCTCGACGCTGCAGCAGTCGTTGATCAGTACGCAGTTTCCGCCGCAAGCCGGCCAACAGGCGCGCGATGAATTCATGCGCGCATTCTCCGCCTCTCGGTCGACCCCGACCATCGACGACCTGACGCGCGTCTGGGTCGAAATCCAGCGCGAAGTGGTCGCCAGCGGGCAGGTGGCACGGTACCAGACCCGGGTGGTGCAGCCCAACGGCGATCCGACGACCGCTGATGTCATTCGGATTGGCCCGTTCACGGCCATGGCCAATGGCCAGTTCCTACAGTACGCGCCGGCGTTGCGGGAACTTCAGGTCCTGCCGCGCCAGTTGCCCGACGAGTTCATGGAGGTGGCCCGCGCATTCACAGCGGCGACCAGCGGCTACCACACCGCAGTGGTCGATCCCAACCGCGGTGTGCTGCTGGGGCTTTACGTCGAGCGGCCGACGCTGGAGGAGCGCATCGAACTCGGCGAAGAGATCGGCTACATCATCATCATCGTGGGTCTGGCGGGCACCTTCGCGTTTTTCTATCAACTCGTCGTGCTGGTGATGACGAAGCTCGCGGTCACGCGCCAGCTGAAGAACCTCAACAGCCTCAAGTCTGACAATCCGCTCGGCCGCGTGCTACTGGCCTTCAAGGGCGACGCCGGCAAGATCGAGGAATCCGCCGACGTGGCCGAATTGCGGATCACCGAGGCGGTCATGCGCGAAGTGCCGCGGCTCAACCGCTTCCAGTCGTTCCTGCGCCTGGTGGTGGCGGCGGGCCCGCTGTTGGGCCTGATCGGCACCGTGGTCGGCATGATCCTGACCTTCCAGAGCATCACTGAATCGGGTTCGAGCGATCCGCGCCTGATGGCCGCGGGCATCGGCCAGGCGATGATCGCCACCGTGCTCGGCCTCGGCATCGCCATTCCGATGCTGTTCGCCGGTGCGCTGCTGAATTCCCTGTCGCGCGGTATTGTTCAGCTGCTCGATGAGCAGAGCGCCGGCATGCTGGCCGAGAGCATCGAAAGGCGGCGTCATGCTCGATAACTTCGTGCTGACCCGTGGCTTGGTCGATCTGGTCCGTGAGGGCGGGCCGTTCGTCATCCTGATCTTCGCGAGCGGCGTGCTGATGTGGGGGCTGGTGTTCGAGCGGATGTGGTTCTTCACCTCGGTGCTGCCGAAGCAGGTCACGGCGCTCCAGGATCAGTGGAACGCGCGGGGCGACCGCAGTTCCTGGTGCGCGCGGCAGATTCGCGCGGCGATGGTCTCGCGATTGAATGCTGCCATGACCAGCGGCTTCCCCGTGCTGCAGGTGCTGGTGCCATTGTCGCCGCTGCTGGGGCTGGTCGGCACGGTCGTCGGCATGCTGGAGGTTTTCGACTCGATGGCGATCCGCGGCAGCGCGGATGCGCGCAGTATGGCCAGTGGCGTATCCGAGGCGATGATCTGCACCATGACCGGGTTGGCGGTCAGCATCACCGGGCTTTATCCCGTCCATTACTTCCGCACGCGGGCGCAGCGCGAAACCGAGCTGATCGCCGACCGGCTGAGCTACGCCAAATGAGACTCCGTCGACGCGACAACGACGATCATCTCGAATCGGCCCATGGCATCGACCTGGCGCCGATGCTGGACTTCGTCATCAACCTGCTCATTTTTTTCATCATCACCGCGGTGTTCGTCAAGGAAGCCGGCTTGATCGTGAACCGGCCCACGAGTTTCGAGACCCCGCCCGATAACGAGGACATCAAGAGCATCCAAATCCAGATTCTCGCCAACGACGAAATCTGGATCGACGGCCGGGCGGTTGACGCACGTGCGGTGCGCGCCAACGTCGAGCGCCAGAAGGCGGTGAGCCCCGAAAGCGGCGTCCTGATTATCGCCGACGAGAATTCGGCCACCGAAACGATGGTCAAGGTGGTCGACCAGGTTCACCTGGGCGGCATCTACAATGTCACCTTCAGCACGCAGAACTGAGGCGGGGACAGGGGGCATTTCATGCAGGCGCGCCGTCATTCAGCTGATTCCGAGGATCATGGGATCGATCTGGCGCCCATGCTCGACTTCACCATCAATCTGCTGATTTTTTTCATCATCACGACGTCGTTCATCAAGGAAACCGGCATTACCGTCACGAAGCCGGAAGCGGTCACCGCCGAACATCGCGATTCGGGCAATTTGCTGATCTCGGTGCGTGAGAACGGCGACATCTGGATGGATCGCCGCAAGGTGGAACTGCGCGATGTGCGCGTGCTGCTCGAGCGTCTTCACATCGAGCGGCCCGACGACACGGTTGTCATTATCGCCGACCAGAAGGCCCGCGCCGGCGTGGTCGCCAAGGTCATGGACGAGGTACGTCAATCCGGCATCCGCGAGGTCTCGATCGCCGCCGACAACGGCAGTCGCGGTTAGGCGGGGGGCGGTCGAGATGTATTCCGTGCGGTTGTCGGTGGGGATGTTGGCGGGATTGGCGTTTTCGCTGGGCCTGTTCAGCCTGTTGCACACGTTGGTCAGCGCCGAACTCAACATCGGCCCTCAGCTCGAGACGCGGCGCATCGAGTTTTCGCGCCAGCGCGCCGATTCCGACCTGCAGTCTAAGCGCGATGAGAAGGTCGAACGCGAGAAGCCGCCGCCGGCCCCTGAAATTCCCCAATTGGCGCTGAACCGCGGCGGTCTCGATGGCGCGTCCACCGCATTTACGCCGATGATCGATCCGCGCAGCGCGCTGTCGAAGATGACGATGTCGGCGGGGTCGGACCGCGAAGTGCTGCCGCTGGTGCGCATTCCGCCGGAATACCCGGCGCGTGCCGCCAGCCGCGGGATCGAGGGCTGGGTGCAGGTTCAGTTCACCATCTCGGTGACCGGGCAAGTCAAGAACCCGGTCGTGGTCAAGTCTGAGCCGGGCGAGATTTTCGACGACGCCGCGCTCAAGGCCATCTCCCGGTGGCGCTACAACCCGAAGGTCGAGGGCGGCGTCGCGGTCGAGCGCGTCGGCGTCCAGACCGTGATCCGGTTCGAGCTGGAGAAGTGACCATGCCCGGCAGATCGTTCAGAGGAAAGCTTCGCGCGTCGCTGCTTGTCTCGGTTTTGCTGGTTGCCGGCGCTACGGCCGCGCTGGCCCAGAACAAGGACGAGAAAGCGCCCCCGCCGCCGAGCATCGACGCGGCCACCGGGAAGGTGCTGAGCGAGGCAATCGAGCTCCTCAATACCGAGAACTACAAGGCCGCGGCCGACAAGATTGCAACGCTGAAGCTGGAGGAATTGAGCCCGTTCGAGCGCAGCAAAGTCGAGCAAATCCTGATCAGCATCTCGATCGCAAACGAGGATTACGCCGGGGCCCGGCGCCACATCGAAGCGGCGATCGCGGCCGGCGGGTTGAACGAACAGGAGATTTCGCAGATCAAGTATCAGCGCGCGCAACTGTTCATCCAGGAGGAAAACTGGAAAGAAGGCGCGAAGGCCCTGGAAGAATGGATCGCGGCGGAGCCCAAGCCGAACTCGGCGGCGTATTACCTGCTGGCGATCGCCTACTATCAGATGGAAGACCTCGACCGCGCGTTGGCGCCGGCCAAGAAGGCGGTCGAACTGATGGACAAGCCGCAGGAGGGCTGGATTAACCTGCTGGTCGCGTTGTACCTCCAGAAATCGATGTATCGCGAGGCCGTACCGCACCTCGAGAAGTTGATCGCGGTCGCGCCGACAAAGAAGAACTACTGGCTGCAATTGTCGGCGGTTTACCAGCAGCTGGAGGAGTATGGCCCTGCGCTCGCCCTGACCCAGTTGGCCTACGACAACGGACTGCTCGACGAAGACAACGATTTGCGCCGGCTCGCCGATCTGCAGCTGTTCAACGGCGTACCGTACCGATGCGGCCTCTTGCTCGAAGGCGCGATCGAGAAGAAGCGGCTCAAGGTCGACGACAAGGCTTACGAGAAACTGGCCAATTGCTGGATCGCGGCGGGTGAATTCGACAAGTCGATCGCGCCGTTGCAGCGGGCCGGAGAAATCTCGGGCAACGGCGACATGTACGTCCGCCTGGGCGAAATCCACGTGCAGCGCGAGGACTGGCCGGCGGCCGTAACGGCCCTGCGTGAGGCCATCGACAAGGGCAAACTGAAGGATGCGGCCAACGCCCAGCTGCTGATGGGAATCTCACTTTACAATCAGAAGAAATACAAGGAAGCGCTCGGCTGGTTCGAGCGGCTACCGAAGACCGAGAAGTATCGGCAGATGTCGGCGGGCTACATTCAGCTCATCCAAAACCAGTTGCAACAGGCCGAGCTCGAACAGAGCCGCAGCGGATAGGGGCGTTCATGCCGATTCTGTGTCGCACGCGGCCGCTGTTCGCCGCTTTGGGCCTGGTGCTTGCGGTGGTGGTGGCCGACGGCCCCGCACGCGCACAGCCTGCGGCTGCAGGCAACGCCGCCGCGTTCGCAGCGGTCAGTGGCGAGGCCGACAGCATCGAGCGCAACATCGCGTTTCTGCGGCGTTACGTGGAGGTCCAAACCGGTGAGATTTCCACCCTGGAAGGGCAATTGGCGAGCCTCGAGCCGACCGCCGCCGCGCTGCCGGGTTTGATGCAACAGATGATGGATCAGTTCGCGGCGTTCGTGGCGGCCGATCTCCCGTTCCTGCCGGAAGAGCGGGCACAGCGCGTCGAACGCCTGCGCGAGATGATGGCGCAAGCCGAGACCCCTACCGCGGAAAAGTTCAGGCGCTTGCTGGAGGCCTATCAGATTGAAGCCGAATACGGCCGGACCATGGAAGCGTATGCCGGCACTCTGGAAGGCAAGAGCTATGTGCAGTTCTTGCGCCTGGGGCGGGTTGCGTTGATGTACGCGACGGCCGACGGACTGGATGCCGGATACTGGGACGCAACGCAAAAAACTTGGATTTCCGATCCCGACAACAAGGCCAACATCGAGCAGGCCATTCGTATCGCCAAGCAGGAAGTGACCGCCGACCTGGTGACGATTCCCCTGCCTGCGGCTCAGAAGAGGTAACGGTGGCGATGTCGACGTTCAGACCGGTTGCCCTCAAGCGTATTGGCGTGGCGGCCGCCATCCTATGTGCGGTCGCTACCGGCGCCTGGGCTCAGGCGCAGCCGGCCGGGCAGGGCGCCGCCCCGGCGGCAACCGCACCGGCCGCTGCTGCGACCGCGCCCGTGGTGGCGTTCCCCAACCTGTCGCAGATCGTGCAGCGCAGCCGCGAGGCGGAACGCAAAATCAATCAGGACCGCGAGGCGCGATTCCAGTCCGACTTGCGCAGTCAGGAAGAAAAGACCCGTCAGGCGATCGCGCGGCGTAACGCCGCCGAAGCCCGCAGCGCCGCACTCGACAAGGCCTATGCCGAGAATGATGCGCGCATTGCCGAAGTGAATGAACTTCTCACGCAGAAGGCGGGCAACTTGGGCGAGCTGTTTGGCGTCACCCGCCAGGTGGCCGGCGACGCCGCCACCGTCCTTCAGGCATCGCTGCTCACCACTGAGTTCAAGGGGCTCGAGACCGAAGAGCGGTCCGACTTTTTACGCCGCCTGGCCGGCGCCAAGGAGTTGCCGTCGCTGCCAGAACTGGAGCGCATGTGGCAGGAGCTGCTGCGCGAGATGGTGTCGTCGGGAAAAGTGGTGGCTTATCGCGCGCCCGTGGCCCAGATCGACGAGACGGTCAGGGAAGACGTGACTGTGGTGCGCGTGGGGCCATTCACGGCCGTCGCCGACGGCAAGTACCTGGGCTATACGCCGGGCGCCAGAATGCTGACCGCGCTTGACGGTTCACTTGGACCCGGCAACGAGGCACTGGCGCGCGGGTTGGAACAGTCACTCGGTAAAGGCGGATATGTTCCGGCCGTCGTCGACCCCGCCCGCGGTTCCATCATGGGCCTGCTGCTCGACCGCCCGACCGTCGTGCAACGCATCCAGCACGGCGAAGCGGTGGGCTATGTCATCCTTGCCGTCGGCTTTCTCGGGGTCGCGCTGGCGATGGTCCAAGGGGCATTCCTCATCCTCACGCGCGGCAAGGTGCGCCGCCAGCTGCAAAATATCGACCATCCGACCGACGACAACCCGCTCGGCCGCGTCCTGATCGCCGGTCAGAAGGCCAAAGCGGCGCGGGTCTCTGCCGAGGTTCTGGAACTGCAGATCTCGGAAGCCGTGTTGCGCGAGTTGCCGGCGCTCGAGCGGTTTCAGTCGTTCCTGCGCCTCGCGGTGTCCGCCGGGCCGCTTCTGGGCCTGATCGGTACCGTGATCGGCATGATCATCACCTTCCAGGTGATCGTCGCTTCGGGAACCAGCGATCCGAAGCTCATGGCCACCGGAATCGGTCAGGCCATGATCGCCACGGTGCTTGGCCTGGGCATCGCGATTCCGCTGTTGTTCATCAATTCCTGGCTGGGCGCACTGTCGCGCAAGGTGATCCAGGTTCTGGACGAGGAAAGCCAGGCGCTGCTGAGCAAATCGCTCACCTGAACGGCGGAATCGCGCACGGCGACGCGCCGTTTTCGCGAATCCTACATGCCCGATGGAATCATCTACGAAAATACTATGGGGCGTGACCGATCCTCGAATGGATTCACTATCGGGCCTCGGACTAAGACTGCGCCGTCGAATCGAGCACACCTGATCGTTCGACGCCCGCCGCACCGGTTACCTCTCATTGACGCCCGTCGGAATATTGGGGCCGTGATGAGTTTCCCCAATCGCTGCGGCGGGCCGATCGG
>JANRJB010000127.1:0-7477 GCA_033764265.1 Rhodospirillaceae bacterium
CTACATCCCCGAGACCGTCATGCTGTACGGCAACCTGAGCGGCCTCGAGAACCTGTCGTACTTCGCCAAGCTGGGCGGCCACAGCGAGTACACCGACTCTGACCTGCGCGGGTTCCTGAAGCGCGTCGGGCTGCAGGACGAGGCGGTGGACAAACGCGTATCGGCCTATTCCAAGGGCATGCGGCAGAAGGTCGGCGTGGCGATCGCGCTGGCCAAGCAGGCCAAGGCGCTGTTGCTGGACGAGCCGACCTCGGGCCTGGACCCGAAGGCCAGCAACGAGTTCTCAGCGCTGTTGAAGCAACTGCAGGCCGATGGCGCGGCCATCCTGATGGCCACCCACGACCTGTTCCGCGCCAAGGAAACCGGCACGCGCATCGGCATCATGCGCGAGGGCAAGCTGATGCGCGAACTGTCGACCGACGAAGTCAGCCACGCCGACGTGGAACGCATTTACCTGGAACACATGCACTGAACAACCGGCAGCGCCGGCCCAGAGGGGGGAGGGGCAGCGATGAAAGCTTTGAAGCGCATCCTGATCGGGCTGGTGGCGCTGGCGGTGTTCGCCGGCGCGGCCGGGTACGGAACGTTCTGGTACATGAACCGTATCCCGCCGCAGCTGAAAGAGCCCAATTACTTCACCGCCTACAAGACCCAGGACACCGTGCCGGTCGGCAAGGTGGCGATTTTCGTCTCGGGGCTGATCATGCCCGAGGCCTACCGGCTCGAGGACTTTCACAATCTGGCGCTCAAGCCCAGCCAGTACATCCCCTGGCCGGCCCGCAACGCCGCCATGGCCGACCGTGGCGTGTTGCTTCTGGACACGGAAAAATTCTACGAGTTCGAGCCGTTCACGCCGACCAACCTGGTCGACGTCTATGGCAGTTCGAAAGACGTCGACGGCGTGCCATACGTGCACAAGTTCCATCGCGGCGAGGTGACCTGGGTGCCGCCCAACCCGACCCAGCACTTCGATCACGGCTATTTCCTGTATGCCGGTCGCAAGGGCGGCATGCCGATGCCGGCCCAGAAGCTGGCGACCAAGGCGCGCGTCTACTACTACGCCGCCGGCAAGGGTTTCATGAACGGGCGCGTGCCGCACGAGGCGGGCGAATGGGAGCTGGTGAAGGCGACCATGGCGAAGATCCACGCCAAATACGGGCCGATCCCCTACCGCTTCGTCAGCGCCGAAACCCCGGCCCTGGCCGAGCAGTACATCCGTGAGCTACTCGACGGCGGCGCCGACACCATCGTCTTCGCGCCGCCGCGACCGATCTATTCCCATCACGAGGAGTTCAACGGCTCGATCAAGCACACCATGCATTACATCCACGACTGGGAAAAGGAACACGGCAAGACGATCAAGGTGATCATCACGCCGCAGTTGGGCGAGTTCCCTGTGCTGAAGGAGGCCTATCTGCAGATGCTGCGCGACCGGCTGGCGACGTTCTCCAAGGACGCTTCGGTCAAGGTGGCGGTGTCGGTGCACGGCATGGCCTGGGAGCGGGTGCCGCTGGAAGCGTGGATCGAACTGGCCCCGCCCTATCGCGACGGCATGGTGCAGGCGGTCAAGGACGAGCTGGATAAGTGGGATTTTCCGAAATCGGAAGTGGTGTTGGCCCAGGACCACTTCGCCGATCCGCACAGCGACCCCGAGGGCAAGTACCTGTCCACCAACAAGGCATTCTGGGACGGCATCAAGGCCGGCTACGACTACGTGGTCAATCTGCCGATCGAGTTCTTCGCCGAGAACACCGACACCATGTTCAGCCACGCCATGTTCAACTTCGAGGGCTTCCCCGGCTTCGACCGCTACCAGCCGGTGGACTATTCCGACTGGAGCGTGCCCTACACCCGCAGCTTCAAGGTCGAGAACACCGAAGTGATCTACAACGGCCTGCCGGTGGGCAAGTACAACGCGCCGATCGTCGAGGCCTACGTGCAGGCCATCGACTCGGTGCTGGCCAGGGGCCTCAAGCCCGGCGAACAGGTCGCCACGGCGGAGTAATTCACCCGCCCGACCCGGCGTGCTAATCAAAACCCCGGCGGCCGCCCTGGCCGCCGGGGTCTTGCGTTGGGACGGGCCGCACATTCGTCACTGGCCTGCCCGAACACGAACGACAGAACCGGTGCTGTTCGACCCATTTTCACGAGATGAGACCATGACCCCTGCCCCGATCACCCGCCACTTCCTGCCGCTGACGTACCCCGGGGCCGACGGCCGCCAGGTGCATTATCGCCGCGCCGGGTCCGGCCCCGCGCTGATCCTGATGCATCCGTCGCCCAACTCATCGGCCAGCATGACCGGGGCGATCAACGCCTTCTCGTCGGCGTTCACCTGCATCGCGCTGGATACGCCGGGTTACGGCCTGTCGGACGCAATCGTCGACGACGCGACCCTGCTGTGGGGTTATGCCGACGCGCTGGCGCAGATCATGGACGCGCTGAAGCTGGATCAAGCATTCATCTACGGCGCGGCGACCGGCGCACAGATCGGCGTTCAGTTCGCGCGGCGTTACCCCAGCCGCGTGCACGTGCTGTTGCTCGACGCCAACGGCGACTTCACCGATGAGGATATTTCGGACGGCTACTTCCGCGACATCACGCCCCGGCGCGATGGATCGCACCTGTTGACCATCTGGGACATGTGCCGGCACCTGTCTGTGTTCTTCCCATGGCAATCGACCCGGGCCGAACATCGCCTGGACGTTGATGTCGCCAGCCCGGTCTGGATCCAACACAGCGTGAATGACTACCTGCGCGCCGGACCCAGTTACAAAGATGCGTACTACCAGGCCATGCTGGTGGAGCGCTGGGAACATACCCGCGAGGTCAAGGTGCCGGTCTTGATGACGCGTAATGCCGGCAGCGCATTGTTGCGCCACACCGATGCGCTGATCGCCAAGGGTCTGCCCGGCAACTTCACCATCCTGCAGTGCGAGCCGCGCAACCGCTACCCGATGCAGCTGACGGCGCTGCAGGCGTGGATGGCCGGCAAGTCGTATCCGTCCGCGCCGCCCGCGCCCGCCGATGTTCAGCCGAAGTCGGCGCGCATCCAGAACATGTATCTGAAGGCCCGCGGCGGCCACGTGCGCGCGCGGGTGAACCTGGCCGGCGCCGGCCGTCCGCTGGTGGCGCTGCACGATCCGGCGGGCGCGGCCAGCCTGGTCGAGCCGGTGATCGCGCCCTACGTCGGCCGCCGGCCGGTGATCGCGCTGGACCTGCCGGGCAACGGCGAGTCCGACAATCTGATCGGCGACCCCGCCTTCGGCGGCAGCCCCGATGCGATCACCTCGGCGAACTATGCCGCCATCGTCAACGAGGCGCTTGCGGGTGCGGGCCTGGACAGCGTGGACGTATTCGGCCGCTACTCCGGCGGGCCGGTGGCGATGGAAATGAGCTTCCAGGCGCCGAAGCGGGTCGCGCGCCTGGCGCTGGCCGGCATCGGCATGTACGAGGGCGAGGAACAGAAATCGTTGATGGACAACTACACGCCGTCGATCGCGCCGAAGTGGGACGGCAGCCACCTCGTCACCGCCTGGGCCATCATGCGCGACCAGGGCCTGTTCTGGCCGTGGTTCAACCGCACGCGCGCCGGCATCCTGCGCGCCGACAACGCCATCGACGTGGCGATGATCCACCTGCGCGTGACCGAGATGCTCAAGATCGGCGACCAGTACCAGAAAGCCTATGGCGCGATGTGGACCTACCCCATGCGCGCGAAGCTGCCGCAGCTCAAGCACCCCACGCTGATCTGTGCCCCGGCGTGGGAGCCGATCTACGCCAAGATGGCTGCGTGCCACGATGTCGCGCCGCAGACCCGCACCGCGGTGCTGCCGCCGCGGATGGGCGAATGGTGGCGCGTGATGGATGATTTCTGGACCTCTTAGTCGATTGATAAATCTTATTTATCTGATGACTTGCCGACTCGGCGGCGCTTGACGGCGGCCGTCGCCGGGGCCAAATATCGGGCATCCGTGCCGGTTGTCGGGCGGACACATCGTCTCGCTCGATCGAGGAGACCGGCCATGACCCGCGTACCGGTTTTTTCCAGCCCGCTGATGCTGGGCTTCGACCACCTGGAACGGATGCTCGACCGCGCCAACAAGACCGCCGCGGAAGGATACCCGCCCTACAACATCGAACAGACCGGCGAGCATCGGCTGCGCATCACGCTGGCGGTGGCCGGCTTCGCCGAGGACGACCTGGGCGTGTCGATCGAGGACAACCAGCTCGTCATTCGGGGCAAGCAGCGCGACGATGGCGCCCAGCGGGTGTTCCTGCATCGCGGCATCGCCGCGCGCCAGTTCACCCGCAGTTTCGTGCTGGCCGAAGGCATCGAGGTGCGCGGCGCGGAGATCGTCAACGGCCTGCTGCACATCGATCTGGAACGCCCGGTGCCCCAGCCCAAGGTCACCCAGATCAAAATCAAGGCTGCGGCCGGCAACAAAAAGCCCGGCAGAACCATTGATGTGGAGCCAGACGCCCATAAGTAACGGATGTCGCCCCGGAGGATCGCATGACGAAGAAGACACCACCGCCCAGCCCGACCGAGCCCGAGACCGGCCCCGCGCACGATCTGCCGGGCGACGACGCGCCGATGCACGCTTTCGGCCCGTTGACCGAGGCCGGTAAGTCGTTCGCCGCCACGCCCGTCAACCTGGCTCGGATCGGGCTGAATCAGGTGGCTTATGTGCGCCGGGCCATGGTCAATGACGTCAAGGTGTGGAGCATCCATGCCGCCACCGGCGACGCCATCGGCGCGGCGCAGACCTTCGATCAGGCCTGGGGCGCGATCAAGCAGCACAACATGGAACCGTTGCGCGTCAACTGAACTGCGCGCGTGCAACCCGCGGGAAGCGATCAGCCGCCCAAGTCAGCCAGGCGCTTGCGGGCGTCGTCGGCCCCCGGAAACTTGTCGTTCAGTTTGAGCGCCGAGGTCAGCGCGGCCTTGGCTTCGTCGGTACGCTTGGCTTCGGCCAGCACCACGCCCAACCGATAGGCGAACACCGGCTGTTGCGGCGAAACCGCAACCGCTTTCTGCAACGCTTCGGCCGCCCCGGGCAGATTGCCGCGTGCGCGCCGCACCCAGCCGAGCGTGTCGTAAAACGCCGCGGCGTTGGGCGCCAGCTCCACGGCCTTGATCGCGAACACCTCGGCGCCTTCCAGGTCGGTCTTGCGATCGGTCAGCACCGCCGCGAGGTTGTTATAGGCCAGCGCCAGGCGCGCGTTGGCGGTGATGGCATTGCGGTAGGCCTTTTCCGCGGCCTCCAGCTTGCCGCGGCCGTGTTCGGCCATGCCGAGGTTCAACCACGCCGCGGCCGAACCCGGGTCCAGTTCGGTGGCGCGGGTAAATGCCAGGATCGCGTCGTCGACACGGCCAGCCAGCATCAGCAGATCGCCGGCGCCGAGCCGCGCGTCGGTGAATCCCGGTTGGATGGTCAATGCGCGTTCGAATTCCTTGAGGGCATCGTCGCCGCGGCCCTGAAGCATGTAGAGCCGGCCGAGCATGTCGTAGGTGGCCGGCTGCTGAGGATCGAGCTCGGCCGCCTTGCGGAGCGCTATTTCGGCTTCGTCGGGTTTACCGGCGCGCAAGAGCGAGGCGCCCAGGCCATAGTGCGCACCGGCGAGCGAGGGGCTGCGCTTGATGGCCTCGCGGAACGCGTCGATCGCCTTGGCCGGGTCGTTCAAGGCCTGCAGGTACAACACGCCGAGATCGGCCCAGGGCGTGCCCAATGCGGGGTCGAGCTCGGTTGTTTTGAGCAACGCCTGTCGGGCGGTCTCGACGTCGCCGCGGCTCATCGACCATTTGCCGAACGCTAACTGTACCTCGGCGCTTTCAGGCTTGCGCGCCACAGCATCGCGGATCCGCCGGTCGGTCTCGGCCAGGTTGCCCTGCACGCGGGCGATCTCGGCCAGCGACAGGATCGCGTCGTGGCGGGTGGGGTCGATGCCGAGCACCGCCTCAAACGCCGAGGCGGCGGTGGCGAGATCGCCGCGCCGCAGGGCCGCGGTGCCCTGTTCGTAGGTTTGCTGCGCAGTGGTGGCCTGAACGGCCGGTCCCGACACCGGCGCGGCCGAGGCGACGGTCAAGACCGACGCGGCCGTCAGAACGGCGCATGTGGCGAACGGGGCAAACGCGACGCTGAATTTGGTCATGATCGGGATGCCCACATGAGGACGAGGGCGCAAAAGCGAACCCCCTTCTCCGCATGATACGGAAAAGGGGGCCAACCGCCCAGGGAGTTACCGTAGTGGAGGAACACGTCTCGGCTCGCCGGGACAACGGCCGCGGGGGCGCCCCAGGACAATCGGAGGCCGGTTTAACCCATGGAAAAGGCTTCTTTTGGCGGGATCGCCAGCTGCGCCAACACCGAAGCAGCGACGCCCAGGATCAGCGCAGCCAGGCCGAAACGCACGGCCGACGGGTTCAGCGTCAAAGTGAGTCGTGCACCGATTTGCGCGCCGGCCACGCCGGATACGATGAGCATGCCCGCCAGCACGATATCGACCGACTGGTTGGTGCCGGCCTGCAGCAGGGTGGCCACGGCGCTGGTCAGAGCGATCTGCAGAAGCGAGGTGCCGACCACCATCGGCCCGGGCAGCCCGAGGATATAGATCATCGCCGGTACCGCCAGAAACCCGCCGCCCACGCCCATCATGGCGGTGAGAAAGCCAATGCCGACGCCAAGGCCGATCGGCAACAACACGCTCAACTCGGTGCCGAGCGGCTCGGTGGGCGAGCGTGCGAAACGGTGGCGCCATGGCAGGAACTTCAGCCGGTCGGCCAATGGTCGCGCGCCGGCCTGACGCACCGCGACGGCCTGCAAGCCGCCGCGCGCGGCCCGATGCGCGCGCCACGCATCGACCATCATCAGTGCACCCACACCGCCCAGCAGAGCCACGAACAAGCCCTGCACGATCAGGTCCAATTGTCCGGCCCGGCGCAGGGCGGCGAAAGCCCACACGCCGACGGCCGAGCCGGCCAAACCACCGGCGGCGAAGATTAGCGCGAGCTCGATATCCACTCGGCCGCGCGACAGGTGCGCGAGAACGCCGGAGACCGACGAGGCAATGATCTGGTTACCGCCGGACGCCACCGCGATGGCCGGCGGAATGCCGATCAGGGTTAACAGCGGCGTCAGCAGAAACCCGCCGCCGACGCCGAACAAGCCCGACATGATACCGACGCCGCCGCCGATCAGGAGCAGCAGCGGCAAGTTGGCCGATGTTTCGGCGAGTGGAAGGTAAATGTCCATGGCGCTTCGGCGGCCGCGCCCCAATACCGGGATGGGGCTGCACG
This sequence comes from Rhodospirillaceae bacterium, assembly GCA_033764265.1. Lineage (GTDB taxonomy): Bacteria > Pseudomonadota > Alphaproteobacteria > Rhodospirillales > Rhodospirillaceae > VGEM01. The sequence goes on from JANRJB010000127.1 coordinate 7,301, forward strand.
TTAACGCCGACGTTGAGACGGGGAAACCGGTTTCCCGAGACCGCGACGCATGACCCAGATTGACCTGAATCAAGGCGGCCGCCGTGCAGTGCGACACCATGGCTGGGCAGTTCGGGAAGCCTTGGCGCGGCAGTCACGGAGAATTCCCATGAGTACCGGCGAAATGATGTATCTGAC
>JANRJB010000130.1:0-3990 GCA_033764265.1 Rhodospirillaceae bacterium
CCGTTCCGCAGGCAGCATGTCCTTCAACAGACGCCATTCCGCTTCCGTCAGATCGCCGCGACTCAAGACTGCCTCCTTCGAATCTGCAGTCTTGAATCAAAATCCGATTCAAGCGTCAATCACTTTGTAAACAGGGCCTAAATACGTTGGGGTTGATGGACGAAGATAGGTTGGCACTGTTAAAGCGAGCTCATGAGATGGCAGCAGTCGGCGTCCAGAAATTCGAACACAGTAAAGATATTCTGAGGGCATACTGCGAAGTAGGTATTGAATACTTCAAAAAGGTGGGGGACTTATCAGTTTTTGACGCGGCAATGGACGAATTGCGGCGTGCTGAGGAGAGAATTGGAGACCCAGACATCAATCGGATCATGTTGATGTATGAGCGGCGTTTGGCAGGACACGATGTTCGAGGGTAATGTATGCTGCAGGAAGAGGCCTGTTTTTGTCTTTTCGCAGCGTAAATTTTGGGCGCGTTTCACTTCTCGCTGAAAGTTTCTACCCCGTCCCAATCGGCGGGTGGCGGCGCGGCGACCAGGCGTTCGCACCGGGACACGTAAAGGCGCGCGAGGCCGTCGTGCGGGCGGGCCGCGGCCAGGGCGCGGAATCCGGCGAGGGCTTCATCGAAGGCCCGCGCCCGATACAGGATGAACGCTTCGTTCCACCGGGCGCAGGCCTCCGCGGCGGCGGCGTCGAGCTCGGCGTGCAACCCGACCAGTTCGTGAATCTCGAGCGGCGTGGCGATGCCCTTGGGCCGGATCACGTCGACCGAGCGGAACAGGAACGCCTCGCCGGAATCACGGCGGATATCGTCCGACGCCAGGATCTCGGTGCCGTAAACCTTGTTCAGTCCCTCGATGCGCGAGGCCAGGTTGACGGCGTTGCCGATCACCGTGAAGTCCATGCGCGTATCCGAGCCGATGTTGCCGACCACCACGTCGCCGCGGTGCAGGCCGACGCGCGTGGCCCACGGCCACTTGCCCGCCGCGCGCCACGTCGCCGCCAATAGCCGGCTGGCGCCGCGCACGCGCAGGGCCGCCCGGCAGCAACGCTCGGCGTGGTCGGCCTGGTCGGTCACGCCGTTCCAGTAGCTGAAAATGGCATCGCCGACGTATTTGTCGATGGTGCCGCCCTCGGCCAGGATTTCGCGGTTCATCCGGTCGAAGTACTCGCTCATGTCGGCCAGCAGGCCTTCGGGCGGCAGTCGCTCGGCCATGGTCGTGAAGTCGGTCACGTCGGTCATCAGGAGCGACACCGTGCGCCGCTCGCCGAACACCTCGGCCGCGCCGCTTTCGATGGTGCGGCGCACGTGCGCCTCGGGCACGAAGCGGCAGATATTGCGGAACGCGACCTGGGCGCGGCGGAAACTGTTCACCAGCTCGCGCACCTCGCGGATGGTGCTGTCGACCTGGGCGCGCGCGTCGAACCGCAGCTTGAGCGTGTCGTCGGCCAGCGCGCTCAGCGTCGCCAGCGGTTCGGACACCTTGCGGGCGATGAAGTACACGAACGGCACCGACAGCAGCAGCATCAGCGCGATCAGGCCCAGCACGCCGGTCAGGTTCTCGCGCAACGGCGCCTCCAGGCGCGACAATGGCGTCGCGACCCCTGCCAAGAGCGCCACGCCCATCTGTTCGCGCAACGCGATCGGCGCGACGCTCATGAAGAAGTCCTCGCCGCCAATGGGCACGATGCGGCCCGAGAACGCGCCGCGGGCGGCGTATTGCGCCACGAATGCGCCCTCGATCTCGTCTTCCAGGCGGCGCGGCAGTTCGTCGTCGACCGATTCGTCGCCGTCGTCATAGCGCGCGTTCGTGGTGCCGTAGCGGATGCCCTCGGCATCGAACACCATCAAGTGTTCGTCGGACGCGCCGCGCACCTCTTGCAGCACGGCCGAGGCGTCGCGGTGGCCGATATCGATGCCGAGCGTGCCCGACGTCTGGCCGAAGAAACCGACGACGAAGGAAATCCGCGCTCCGACGCCGCCCGGCACCACCCGGCCCATCCAGGCCAGTTCACCGCCGCGCTCCTGGCCCAGCGTGTACCAGTCGAGCTTGCGCACGTCGGTGGTGGAGGGGGAATCGACCACCGTATCCATCAAGGCCAAGTCGCGGTCGCGGAACTTGACGTGCTGGGCGAAGCCGCCGGCGCCGTCGGGCGCCACGGTGACGATGGCGTAGCGTGCTCCCGGCGGCGGCGTGTAGTAGCGCGTATCCGGCACCGGCGCGATCTGCGAGACCGAGAAATACAGCCCGCTCGCCACGCCGATCTTGATGTTGACGATCCACGGATGAAACTCGATCGCCGACAACAGCGCGCGCTCCAGGTCCTGCAGCCGGCCGTCGCGCAACAGCGGATTTTGCGCCAGGTTGGCGGCGACGAACTGCGGCCCGTCGAACAGGGCGTTCAACCGCGCGGTGACGTTGGCCTGGCGTTCCAGGAATAGCGCGCGGCCGGCGTCCTGGGCGGTCTCGCGGGCGTTGATCCAGTAGCCGACCAAAAATCCGGCAGCCAGCGCGGCGCTGAAGAACCCCAGGCCCAGCAACACGGCGGTCGCGAACGACACTTCGCGCGGCCACCGCCGGGCGCGCGGTCCTCGCGGTGCGTGGTCGGTCGCGGTTGCGAACTTGGTCTGGGCCAAAGCCGCCCTCCCGATCTGAGCCTGCCGGTCGCGCTTTCAATCTAGACGAAATCGAGCCCGGAGGGATCAGGCAAAGGTTGCGCCGACCTTTGGGCGATCGGAGTCGAGCGTCAGGCGCGGGCTCTCCGGTCCGGAAACAACGGCAGCGCCCCACGTCCGTCGCCCGGCACCGGAAAGGCTTCGCCCAACACCGCGCGCCACTCCAGCGCGGCGTCGACCATTTTGCCCTGGTCGGCATGGTGGTCGGCCAGTGTCACACGCCAATAGGCGGCTTTGGCCTTGGCGTGCCAGGCACCGTCGATGGCCAGCGCGGTCAGCGCGCCGGGCGGGCGCAAGGTCGCCGGCGTGCGCTTGCGGGCCCAGGCCCAGAAGTCCAGCAGGGCTTTGCCCAGGGCGAAGGGGCGCGGTGCGCCGGTGTAGAAGTCCTGCACCAGCAGTTCCAAAGCGAACGACGACACCGGCACGGCGGCGTGGTCGCGCCAGGCCTTCAGCGCGGCCAGCAGCAGGCGCGGCCGGCCGTTGTACAGGCTATCGGCCAGCCGCAGCGTCGCGGCCTCGGCGACCGGATTGGTCAGGCTCCAGCCCGAGGCGCGTTCCAGCGTGGCGGTGCCCGGCACCAGGAAGCCGCCCTCGTGTGGCACGCTCGGCATCACGCGCACCTGGCCTGCTTCGGTGGACACCAGCACGCCGGTTCGATCATGGGCGGTCGCGGCGTCGGGGTAGCTCTGCCGCAGCACCGCCCAGACGGTCTTCAAGGCATCGGCCGACTTGGTCGGGCGCAGGCGCGCCGGTAGTACGTAGAGCAGGTCGATGACCCGGATCGGGGCGATCGAGATGCGCTTGCCGACGCCGCCGACGACGACGTGGTCGATCTGCCCGGCGGCCAAGCTGCCGCGCGGATACAGCTCGGCGCGCAGCCGCTCGGCCACGGTCTGCGCCGCCGTGCGCGCGGCGACATAGGCCTGAGTAGTGGGCACGATGCGCCGCAGGAACGCGCCGAAGCAGGCGGCGAGGTCGCGATTGTCTGGAGAGTCCGATGGAAAGCCCGAAATCCGGATCGGGTCGGAGGCTTGAACCTGGGACAACCGCGCCGGCAAGCTCATGACGCGTATCCGTCGGCGGTCGGTCGCGTCACGAACAGCCGGTGGTGCCGCCGCAGGTGACGCATTTCAGGCAGGTTCCGTTGCGCACCAGGGTGAAGTTGCCGCACTCGGGGCAATTGTCGCCTTCGTAACCCTTCAACCGCGCGACCCCCACTTGCGCGGTACGCGATTGGGTTACCTCGGTCACGCGCACATGAACCTGTTCCGCCACATGCCCCTGTAGGGCGGTGCTGCCCAGGCTGGTCGGGC
>JANRJB010000141.1:0-34479 GCA_033764265.1 Rhodospirillaceae bacterium
TCTCGCCGCCGGCGGAGAAGTTGCCGATGCGGCGCAGCTTGTCCTCGGCGCGCAGCTCGATGCGCAGGCGCTGATTGGTGTAGGTGCCCGACTGGCTGCCGGGGGTGATGGTGAAGCGTGTGGCCGGCGTGATGACGCGGCCGAAGTAGTTGCGGTTGCGATAACGCAACTCGGATTCTTCGGCCTCGGTCCAGATCGCCCGCAGGAAGTACAGGCTGTCATCGTCGGGCTTGATCTCGAGCGCGCCCGACAAGGACAGCCGTTCGCGGTCGAGGTCGTAGTCGTTGAGCTTGTGGCTCTCCGGCAGTCCGCGCGCCAGCCCCGGCACTTCGCGCCAGTCGTCGACGTACAGGCCCTTGGTCAGGTAGTGGCGGTCGGTGTAGCTCACGCCCACCAGCACGCCGATGGTCTCGTCCGCGCCGAACTTGCCGCCGATGGTGGCGTTGCCGGAATAGGGGGTGAAGGTCGAGTACTCGTCCTTGCCGACTTGGGCGGTGGCGCGGCCGAAATACCTGTTCTCGAAGTCGAACGGGCTCGGCGTCTTGACGTTGATCGAGCCGCCGACGGCGTTGGCCTCCAGATCGGGCGTGACCGCCTTGACCACTTCAAGCCCGCCCAGCAGCTCGCCGCCCAGAATGTCGAGCGGGACACGGCGCGAGTTCTCCTCGACCGTGCCGACCGCAAGTCCGTTGAGAGTGATGGCGTTCAGATTGGGTGAGGCGCCGCGGATCGAAACGTAACGGCCTTCGCCCTGGTCCTGGGTGATGCTGACGCCCGGCAGCCGGGCCAGCGATTCAGCGGTGTTGCGGTCGGGCAAGCGGCCCAGGTCGTCGGCGGACACCGCGTCGATGATCGCCTCGGCCTCGCGCTTGGCCTGCACCGCCAGCAGGCGCTGCAGGTTCACCCCGCGCACCACGATTTCCTCGATCGCCGTGTCGCCGGCGGCCGCGTTGGGTTGCGCGGCAGCGGGCATGGCGGCCAGGGCGGCGCAGCCGGCCAACAAGCTCAGGCGGAACGGGCGGCGAATGGACAACGGCATGGCGATGGTTCCCACGAAAATTTCCGAACACGCGGGACTTCTGACATGCGACACGCACGCGGCAAGGCAAGCGGCGCGTTTTCAACCGAACTTTCAAATTTCCGACGCGCACCTGTCAGCGAACCGTCGCCGAAGCGTCACAGTCGCCGGCGTTCAGTAGTAGGATCCGCCGGCTTTCCAGCGGTCGTGGCGTTCCTTCGAGGTGCGGTCGATCAGCCGCGTCCATGACTGGACGCCGGGTGTCAGGTCGGCGGCGGTCAGCGTGAACACCCGCCAGGCCGGCCGGCCGCGCGTGTCGTACAGGTTGAACGTCAGCGACGGGTCGCTGCCGGTGGTGTCGATATCGATCACGCCGGTGTTGGCGTCGTGGAAGAACGCCTGGCGGACGCGGATTTCGGGCCGCCGTTCGATCCAGGAATTCTCGGTGCGTTGGGCCAGGGGCGAGCTGACCAGGTCGTAAAAGTCATAGCCGCCGCGGTCCGACCACGGGATGCAGTTCAGCTCGCCGACGTGCGTGTCGCCGGACAGCAGCACGACGCCGGAGATTTTCTCGTCGCGGATGAAGTCGAACAGCGCGTCGCGTTCGGACATGAACGCCGACCACGCGTCCTCGCCCGGCCCCTTGGCGAGCGACCAGCCGCTGCCGGAGATCAACAGCTTGAACGGCGCGCGGCTGGCCTTCAGGCCGTCCTTCAGCCATGCGAGCTGGCGCGCGCCCAGCATGGTCTTGGCGGGGCCGTCCGGGGCGGCGTTGGGGTCGCGCCACCAACGGTCGTCCAGAAAAAAGAAATCGATACCGCCATAGCGGTACGAAAAGAACACGCCCGGCGCGTCGGGCAGCCCGTACGCCGGATTCGCCCAGTACTGCTTGAACGCGGCGAGCGCGGTGTCCTTGATCGGATTGGTGCGGTCGTGGTTGTTGAGGCCGTAGTCGTGATCGTCCCAGATCGCGAGCTGCGGCACGCTGCGCAGGACCGGCTGCAACAGCGCCACCCCGCGCTGGCGGCGGTACTCCTCGCCGAAGGTGGCGGGGTTGAGCGAGTCGACGTAGACGTTGTCGCCCAGCCAGAAGAACAAATCGGGGCGCAGATCGTCGACCGTGCGCCAGATCGGTTGCTCGCGGTCGTGGCCGACGCGGGCGCAGCTGCCGAAGGCGATGCGGAACCGTCCGCGCCAGCCGTCGGGCGGCGCGGTGCGCACGGCAATCGGATCGAACTGCGCCAGATAAGGATCGGGCCGCCCGTCGATCAGCACGCGACAATAATAGGTGGAGGCCGGCTTCAAACCGTCGAGCGCGATGCGCACCGTGTAATCGGCATCGGCCGTGGCAGCCTGTGCCGCGGTGGTGCGTGCGCCACTGAGCGCCGGATTATCGGCGAAGCTGACCGAGACGGCATGCGCGCCGCTCGTGCGCGCCCAGATCAACGCCGAGGACGGCGTGACCGCGCCGATCATCGGGCCATCCATCACGCGCGGATTGCCGGTGCTGCTTTGCGCCAGCGCGCCGCGCGACACCGCCGGCAGCGGTGCGATCAACGCGCCGGCGGCGAGGCCGAGGAAGGTTCTTTTCGCGGCATCATGCCCGGTCGGTCCCATCGCCCGCTCCTGGTTGAGCAGGCCGGGTTGGTCCGGCAGGCCTGCCGGCCTGCTGTACGGGGCACATGATCGGGCGGCAACGGTTCAGCAGCGGCCGATGCGCAACTTTCACCGCGCCGTCATGAAGGAACGGCGGCGTTCTGCGCTCAGAATGACTGGGCGGCGGCCTGCAACACAGCGGCCGGACGATGGCGGGCCGAACCGTCGGCGAACACGCGGGTCAGGAAGTCGACAATGGTGGACATGGCGGTGAAACTTTCAGAACAGAACAGGACTTCGGGGTCACCTTGGGCGGCCGGGCCGTATCCGTCCGCAAGGACAGGATCACGCCCGGGCCGCTGTCAGGTGGGTCATGGCGTTGTCGATCTTCAGAAGATCTGCGCCGTGCTGGCGACGTAAGCGACCGCAGTCACCACCATCGCCAGACCGCCAAGCACCCGGCTCAACGCGTCCGTTACGCTTTTCATGGCTTTTCTCCTTTTTTGGGGCCCCACCGTGGGGCCCGGGTACGCTGGTTATATAATTACGCGGCCATTTTGCTGCAATGCGGTAAGAACGCATAGCTGGGCTGACCGCCGTGCATATCGACGCCTCATAACTCAATGAAAATTATGCAGAAAATTAACAGTCCGGTAATCTTCGCGGGTGCGAAAAAGCGGCCTTTTCAGGGCAGGGGATCAAGCCGTCAGACGGGTAGCGGCGGACGCGCGGGCGTCAGGCGGTGACCAGGGTCAGGGGGCGGTCAAACACCGCCAGCACGTCGTCGAGGGACTGCCCCTGGGACAGCTTGCTTTGTCGGCTGGTCACCACGAATCGCCCGGCTTTGGCGGCCGCGCCCGCGACCTTCTTGCCGGCGCCAAGCTTGACGATCTCGAACAGCGGATGGTCCTGGCTGTTGCGGAACACCGCGAAGCTGGCGCAGTCGGCGCCGTGGCTGATGGCGTAGTCGCGCCATTCGCCGCGCATCACGCGCGTGGCGTACAGGCCGAGCAAACGGTTAAGTTCGGAACGGGTGAAGCTGTGGTACGGGCGCGGTCGCCGAAAGTCCTGAAAGCGAACGACGGCAGCCATGGCCCGAGACGGCCTTAATCAAAGATGACGAGGCACATGACGGTATCTTTTCACAAGATTTGACCGCCGATCAAGCGGTCAAACCATGCTCAGTATCCATTGGAACCGAGCTGCTGGTTCTTGCGGTCGGGGTCCGGGCGGTCGAAGCAATTGGCGTCGCCCAGGGTCTGGTAACAGTAGCGGCTGACGGCCGCTTCGCCTTCGCCGGGCGGCCGGGTGGCGCACAGGGGCGATGGCGCGGTGCTGCCAGGCTTGCCGCACGAATACCCCGTCAATTGCCGGATCACCGGATCGGGGGAACCGTTGCAGCTGGCCAGCATCAGGGCCGCCGTCGCTGTCAGAACGTAACGCCGCATGGGGTGGTCTCAGCCGTTCCGGTCGGGTCCTCGGTATCGTTTGTACCCCAAACCTGACCGCCGCAACACCCCCGCCGCCGGTTTGCCTAACCGCCTGCCATAATTCACGAATCGCCATCGTGCCGACACGTGATGAAGGGGCCGGACTCGGCCGCCCGGCGGATTGCGTCGACCCCCCGAAGCCATTATGGTCCACCGCGCTTTCGGGCCGTGGCCGCGGCCCCGACCTCCGCGTTCACCCGGCGCCCCGTCAGGCCGCGGACATCCGCGGGCGACTCCGGGTCCGGCTCGACCTTCAGGCCAGCGGCCCCCACGACACAGAGACGATCCGGTGACCAAGACAAAGAACGCCCCGGCAGCGACCTCGAAAAAAAGCCCCCCGGCGGGCGGCGGACCGGCCCCGACGCCGGCCGACCCCGAGTTCGAAGGGTTGATGACGGAGATCGAGGACGAACTCCGCTCCGAGGAACTGAAGAAACTCTGGGCCAACTACGGCAACGCCATCATCGCCGGCGCGGTGGTGATCGTGCTGGCCGTGGCCGGCTGGCAGTACTGGCGCCAGCAGGATGCCGCGGCGCGCGATGCGCTCGCGGTCGCGTTCCAGGATGCGTCGCTGTTGGCCGGCGACGGCAAGGTCGACGAGGCGATCACCGCACTGGCCGGCATCGCCGGCAGCCGCGGCGAGGGCTACGCCGTCCTGGCCCAGCTGCAAAAGGCCGCGCTGATGGCCGACCAGGGCAAGGACCCCGACGGCGTGCTGGCCGCCTATCGCGCCGTGATCGACGATCCCGGCATCGACTCGCTGTTCCGCGATCTGGCGACGGTGCTGTACGTGATGCACGCGATGGATCGCGCGCCGGCCGCCGAGCTGGAAGCCATGCTCGCGCCCATGCTCAATCCCGCCAACCCGTTCCACTACACCGGCGTCGAGCTGACCGCGCTGCTGGCCGACAAGCAAGGCGACCGCGACCGCGCGCGCACGATGGCCGAGCAGCTCTTGGCGGACACCGCCGCGCCGCTCGGCATCCGCCAGCGCGCCGAGGAACTGGCCGCGGTGTTCAAATCCGCGTCGGGCGCCGCCGCGACGACCGCGGCGCCGGCGGCCGCGCCCGCGGCGTCGAACTGAGCCCCCGGAAATGACGGTTGCAGCCCGCTTCGACAGGCTCGCGCGACCGGCGTGCGTGCTGCTGGCGTGCGCGCTGGCGCTGACCGGCTGCGATGGTGGACTGTTTTCCGGCGGCGACGACGATGACAAGCTGCCGGGCACGCGCATTTCGGTGCTGGCGCTGGAACGCGAACTGCGCCCCGACCTGGAAGCGATCGAAACCGAGATCCGCCTGCCGCGACCCGAGGACACCGACTCCTGGCCGCAAGCCGGCGGCCTGTCGCACCACGCCATGCACCACATGGTGCTGGCCGACGCGCCGCGGAAAGTCTGGAGCCGCAACATCGGCACGGGCACCGGCAAGCGCAATCGCGTGCTGTCCGAGCCGGTCGTCGCCGAGGGGCGCGTCTACACCCTCGACGCCGAAGCGGTGGTGACGGCGATGAACGCCGCCAGCGGCAAGCAGGACTGGCGACGCAAAACCGCGCCCAAGGACGAGGACGAGGGCGCCTTCCTGGGCGGCGGGCTGGCCTACGATCAGGGCCGCATCTTTGTCACCGGCGGCTATGCGCAGGTGGTCGCGCTGGATGCCGGCACGGGGCGCGAAATTTGGCGCTCGCCGGTCGACGCGCCGATCCGCGCCGCGCCCACCGTCAACGGCGGGCGGGTGTTCGCGGTCACGGTCGAGAACCAGGTGATCGCGTTTTCCACCGCCGATGGCCGTGAACTGTGGACCTATTCGGGCGCGTCCACCGCCACCATCCTGTTGGGCGCGGCCGCGCCCGCGGTCGACGGCGGCGTGGTGATCGCGCCGTTCACCAGTGGCGAGGTGGTGGCGCTGCGCGTCGACAACGGCTCGCCGTTGTGGACCGAGACCGTGGTGGCGGTGCGCCGCACCGAGGCCGCGGCCAGTCTGCCCGACATCAGCGCGCGGCCGGTGATCGACCGCGGCCGCGTCTATGTCGCGGGCCACTCAGGTCTGCTGGTGGCGATCGATCTGCGCACCGGCCAGCGCGTGTGGGACGCGCCGGTCTCGGCGGTCTACGGGCCGTGGATCGCCGGCGATTTTCTTTATGTCGTCAGCATCGACAGCGAGGCGGTGTGCATCGACGTGCGCTCGGGCCGCATCCTGTGGGTGACCCAGCTGCCGCGTTTCGAGGACGAGGAAGACCGCGAGGGGCGCATCATCTGGGCCGGGCCGGCAGTGGCCGGCGACCGGGTGATCGTGGCCGGCTCGAACGAACAGGCGCTGTCGCTGTCGCCGTACACCGGGTCAGTCCTCGGCCGGCTCGATCTCGACGCCGCGGCGACGCTGCCGCCGGTGCTGGCCAACGCCACGTTGTATCTGTTGAACGACGACGGCGAATTGGTCGCCTACCGCTGACCCGCCCCCCAATGCCGCGCAAACCTCAGCAACGCCAGGTCAAGCCTGCGGCGGCGCCGGGCACCTTCACGGTCGCCATCGTCGGGCGCCCCAACGTCGGCAAGTCGACGCTGTTCAATCGCCTGACCGGACGCCGTTTGGCGCTGGTCCACGACCGTCCCGGCGTCACGCGCGACCGCCGCGAAGGCGTCGGCGATATCGCCGGGATGCGGTTCACCGTGTTCGACACCGCCGGTTTCGAGGACGCCTCGGCCGAGACGCTGGAAGGGCGCATGCGGCGCATGACCGAACAGGCGGTGGACGACGCTGACGTGGCCTTGTTTCTGGTCGACGGCCGCGACGGCATCACGCCGCTCGACGAAAGCTTCGCCGCGGTGCTGCGCAAGCGCGCCACGCCGGTCGTGCTGGTGGCCAACAAGGCCGACACCAAGGCCGCCGCCGACACGCTGCTTGACGCCTACCGCCTGGGCTTCGGCGAGGCGGTGGCGGTCTCGGCCGAGCACGGCACCGGCCTCGACGGGCTGTTCCACGCGCTGCGCCCGTTCGCGCCCGAGGAAGCCCTGGCCGACGTCGAAGTGCCGCCGCCGGCGCCGGAACACACCGATGACGACAACGCCCCCGCGCGGCCGCTGCAGTTGGCCATCGTCGGTCGCCCCAACGTCGGCAAGTCGACGCTGGTCAATCGCCTGGTGGGCCAGGATCGGCTGTTGACCGGCCCCGAACCCGGCATCACCCGCGACGCCATCGCCGTGCCGCTGTCGTGGCAGGGCCGCGCCGTGCGGCTGGTGGATACCGCCGGGGTGCGCAAGCGGCCCCGGGTGATCGACGCGGTCGAAAAACTGTCGGTGTCCGAGACCTTCGAGACCATCAAGATGGCCGAGGTGGTAGCGCTGGTGGTCGACGGCACGGTCGGACTCGACAAGCAGGACCTGACCATCGCCCGGCACGTGGTGGACGAGGGTCGCGCGCTGGTGGTGGCCATCAACAAGTGGGACGTGGTGGCCGATCGCCAGGCGACGCAGAAACGCATTCAGGAGCGGCTCGACGAATCACTGGCCCAGGCCAAGGGTGTGCCGGTGGTCACCGTGTCGGCCGCCACCGGCCAGCGGTGCGATACGTTGATGAAGGCGGTGTTCGATATCCATGCGGCGTGGAGCAAGCGCATCCCGACCGCGGCCCTGAACCGCTGGCTCGAGGCCCTGATCGCCCACCACCCGCCGCCCTTGTCGGTCCACAAGCAGCGCATCAAGATCCGCTACATGACACAGACCAAGGCCCGCCCGCCCACCTTTGTGCTGTTCACCAGCCGTCCGGGCGACCTGCCCGAGGCCTACATGCGCTACCTGACCAGCGGCCTGCGCGAGACCTTCGCGCTGGATGGCGTGCCCTTGCGCCTGTTTCTGCGCAAACCGAAAAACCCGTTTGTGGAGAAATAGTTAAGCGGGCGTATCGGGCCGCAGCCGGGGGCCGGCAAAATCCGCTGTTTCGATTGCGCGCGACAATAGCGCCTGCTACCTAACCGCGCTGTCTCGCGGGTCCCGGTCTGGGGAGATCGGTCCGCCGCATCAAAAGGGGACATTCGTGGAACCGACACCCGCGATTCAGGCCGCCCAGGACCTGCTGCTCGTTTGCGCCACCGTGCTCGCGGTCGGCTCCATCACCGGATTTTTCGCCCGCAAGGTCGGCGTGCCCGACATCGTGTTCTTCCTGGTGATCGGCATGGCGATGGGTCCGGCCGTCACCGGCATCGTCGACATCAAGGTCGACTCGACCGTCAACCAGCTCCTGCTGCTGTTCGGCGCCTCGTACATCCTGTTCGACGGCGGCGTCTCGTTGCGCTTCAAGGTCCTGAAGGAAGTCTGGGTCACCATCCTGGTCATCGCCACCTTGGGCGTGGTCATCACTGCCGGCATCGCCGGGGTCACGGCCTATTTCGCGCTCGGCATTCCGTTCATCGTCGCGCTGCTGTTGGGCTGCGTCATCGCCTCGACCGACCCGGCCACGCTGGTGCCGATCTTCAAGCAGGTGAAGATCAAGGACCGCGTGGTGCAGACGGTGATCTCGGAATCGGCGTTCAACGACGCGATGGGCGCCATCCTCACCTTCGCCGTGCTGGCCGTGGCGGTCGAGGGCATCGAATCCTTCAACCCGCTCGACGCCGGGCTCGACCTGTTGCGCGAATCCTTCGTCGGCATCTTCGCCGGCATCGTCGTCGGCTACGGCGCGGTGCTGCTGATGGCCCACAAGCGGTTCGGCTTCCTGCGCGATTATCTGCCGCTGGTCACCATCATGCTGGTGATCGGCGCTTACCTGGGCGCGCTCAAGTTCCACGGCTCGGGCTTCATGGCGGTGTTCGTGGCCGGCCTGATCCTGGGCAACAAGGAAGACTTCGGGCTGACCCTGTCGCACGAGGAAAATCACAAGGTCGAGGAGTTCATCGGCACCACCGGCCTGATCATGCGCATGTTCATCTTCATCCTGCTGGGCTCGCAGGTGAACTTCGACCTGCTGGCGCAGTACTGGGTCGGCGGTCTGGTCGTGGTGGTGGTGTTCATGTTCATCGCCCGTCCGCTCACGGTGTTCATCTGCGCCGGGGCCGACCGCCGTGCCTTGTGGAGCAAGAACGAGATGCTCTTCATGTGCTGGACGCGCGAAACCGGCGTCATCCCGGCGGCGCTGGCCGGCATGCTGGTGGGGGCCAAGGCGCCGGGCGCGGACATCGTCGCCAGCGTCACCTTCATGGCGGCGCTGCTCACCATCCTGATCCAGGCGCCGACCACGAAATGGTGGGCGAAAAAGCTGGGTCTGCTGGTCGAGGACTCGCCGGCAGCGCCCAAGGACACGGCACCGGCGGCCGCGCCGGCCGCCACCCACGGCCATTAGGCAATCGGATTACGCTGTCCGCGCCCGCACGATCTCGCCGGTGCGGTCCCAGGCCGGTTCGGCCAACTCGACGAACACCTCGGTGATCGCCTCGGGCGTCGGCAACGTCAGCGGGTTCTCGCCGGGCTTGGCTTTGGCGCGCATCTCGGTGCGCACCGCGCCCGGGTCGATGATGTTGGCGCGCACCTTGGTGAACGCCACCTCGGCGGCGTAAATCTGCACCATGCGTTCCAGCGCCGCCTTCGACACCGCGTAGGGGCCCCAGTAGGGCGCGTTCGACCGCGCCGCGCCCGAGGTGACGAACATCGCCCGGCCGGCCGGCGCGGCGCGCAGCAGCCGGTCGCAGGCACGGATCAGCCGCCAGTTGGCGGTCAGGTTGGCCGCGATCACGTCGTCCCACTGCTTGGGCGTGTAGTCGCCCATGGGCGACAGCTGGCCCAGTACGCCGGCGTTGCCGACCAGGATGTCGAGCCGGCCGTAGCGCTGGGCGATGGCCGCGGCGGTGGCGTCGATCTTGGCGTAGTCGGTCAGGCTTTCGGCCACCAGGACGGCGTTGGCGCCGGTGGCGGCGCGAATCTCGTCGTCCAGGCTTTCCAGCGCTTTCTTGGTGCGGGCAAACGCGACCACGGTGGCGCCCTCGCGGGCGTAGCGCAGCGCCACGGCCCGGCCGATGCCGCGCGAGGCGCCGGTGACCAGGGCAATGCGCCCGGCCAGCCGGCCGGCGGCGGCCTGCACGCTCATCGGCGCTAAACCCGTTCCTGCAGCAGCGACAGTTGCTTGGGCTGGCTGCCCGACTTGAAGTCGGTCAGCGGCAGCGGGTAGTCGCCGGTGAAGCAGGCGTCGCAGTACTGAGGCTTGTCCAGAACGCGCCGCGCTTCGCCGACCGCCTGATACAGCCCGTCGATGGAAATGAACGCCAGACTGTCGACGCCCAGCAACTTGGCCATCTCGGCCTGGTCGTAGCGCGCGGCCAAGAGGCCGTCATAGGACGGCGTGTCGATGCCGAAGAAGCACGGATGGGCGGTCGGCGGCGAGGAGATGCGCATATGCACCTCCACCGCCCCGGCGTCGCGCACCATTTCCACGATCTTGATCGAGGTGGTGCCGCGCACGATCGAATCGTCCACCAGAACCACGCGCTTGCCCTGCAGCTGCAGCCGGTTGGGGTTGTGCTTGCGCTTGACGCCCAGGTGGCGGGTCTTGTCGGTCGGCTGGATGAAGGTGCGCCCGACGTAGTGGTTGCGGATGATGCCGTACTCGAAGGGTTTCCCGGCTTCGGCGGCGAACCCCAGCGCGGCGGGCACGCCGGAATCCGGCACCGGCACCACCACGTCGCAGTCGGCCGGGGCCTCGCGCGCCAGCTGCGCGCCGATGCGCTTGCGCACCTCGTAGACGCTGCGGTCCTCGACGATGGAATCGGGCCGGGCGAAGTAGATGTACTCGAAGATGCAGAAGCGCGGGTTCTGCTTGGGGAACGGCTTCATGCTGCGCACGCCGTTCCGGGTGATGACCACGGTCTCGCCCGGCTCGACATTGCGCACGAAGTCCGCGCCGATGATGTCGAGCGCGCAGGTCTCCGAACACAGGATGTGCGCGCCGTCGAGCTTGCCCAAGACCAGGGGCCGCACGCCCAGGGGGTCGCGCGCGCCGATCAGGGCGTGATTGGTCAGGCAGACGAAGGAATAGGCGCCCTCGATCTGGCGCAGGGCGTCGACCAGGCGGTCCTCCACCGTCGGCGCCTCGGACAGGGCGATCAGGTGAGTGACGATCTCGGTGTCCGAGGTGCTTTGGAACAGGCAGCCGCGTTTTTGCAGCTCGCGGCGCAAGGTCAGCGCATTGGTCAGGTTGCCGTTGTGGCCGACGGCGAAGCCGCCGAATTCGTACTCGGCGAACAGCGGCTGCACGTTGCGCAGGATGGTCTCGCCGGTGGTCGAATAGCGGGTGTGGCCGACCGCCATGTCGCCCTTCAGCCGGCTCATCACCATCTCGTCGTTGAAGTTTTCCGAGACATGGCCGAGCCCGCGGTGGCTGTGGAACTGCCGTCCGTCGCAGGTCACCATGCCGGCGG
Source organism: Rhodospirillaceae bacterium (assembly GCA_033764265.1). Classification (GTDB taxonomy): domain Bacteria; phylum Pseudomonadota; class Alphaproteobacteria; order Rhodospirillales; family Rhodospirillaceae; genus VGEM01. Next base: position 11,503 of record JANRJB010000141.1, read on the forward strand.
CTTCCTGGCCGCGGTGTTGCAGGGCGTGCAGGCCCAGCGCGGTGTGCGCCGCGGCGTCGGGGTCGCCCATGATGCCGAACACGCCGCACTCTTCCTTCAGGTGGTCGGCGTCGAACGGGTCGGTGGTTCGCGTCAGTCCGGCGCCGGTCATGGGGGGGCCGCTCCCGGCGCGGTGATGCCTTGGCTTTGCAGCATGCGTTGAATCTCTTGCATCTTGGCCGGGTCGATGGTGCCCGACTGGATCATCCGTTCGATCTCGGCCTGCATTTGGGGGTCGAGGCCCGAGTTCGCCAGGGCGGCGCGGGCCTGCTGCAGCATGGCGGGGTCGAGCTTGCCGCCGGCGATCAGCTTCTGCGCCTCGGCCCGGGCGCGGGCCTGCAGGGCTGGGTCGTTCAACAGCCGCTGGGCGGCCTGTTGCTGCTGAGGGGTCAGCTGGCCGGCGTCGATCATGCGCTGCAGCTGGGCCTTGCCGGCGGCCTCAAGGTTCTCCGAGATGCCTGTGCCCTGCAACAGGCGTTCCATGTCACTGCGCTCTTTTTCGCTGTAGCCCGGATCTTGCGCCTGGCCGGCGGCGCTGTCGGGCTGCGGCTGGGTCAGCCGGTCGAAGGTGTCCTTCAACTCCAGAGCGCCCTTGGCGGCGCCGGCGGCGTCCTTGGTGGCGGCCTCGGCGGCCATCAGCTGATCGGGGATCATGTCCGTGAGGCCGCCCGCGGCGATCTCGATCAGGGGCAGCGTCTTGGCCTTCTGCATCCAGTCGGGGCGGTCGTCGCGGCCCATCAGCCAGTCGGCCACCAGCAGCATCACCGCCAGGATCACCGCCGCGCGCACCAGTCCGAACAGGAAGCCGAGCGACCGGTCGAGGTTGTTGAGCGCGCTGGCCTTGACGCTTTTCGACAGCGCGTTGGTGACGACGGACAGGGCGAGCAGGCCGACCAGGAACAGCGCCAGCGCGGCGGCCCCGTCGGCGGCCCAGGTGAACGGGATCAGGTCGCGGGCGAACGGCTGCACGTAGGGCAGGCCGTACAGGGCGCACAGCACCGCGCCGACCCAGGCGCCGATCGATAGCACCTCGTGCACGAAGCCGCGCATGAACGCCAGTAGCGCCGAAATCAAGAGCACGACGATGACGGCGAGATCGAGGGCGTTGACCGGCAGGCTGTCCATGTTGCGTGCGCGCCCCGCCTCAGTGACCGGTTGCGGTCCGGCTGTGGCCGTCGAAGCCGAACAGGCCAACCACGTCCTGGACGTGGCCGATATCGCGCGCCGTGAAGTCTTTGGTCTTGGCGGATTTGTCCCGTTCGGCCGCGCCCTTGTCGGCGGATGACCGGGCGCGCGGCGCCCATGCGGTGCGGAACCCCAATTTGGCCGCTTCCTTCAACCGAACCTCGCGCTGGGCCACCGCCCGCACTTCGCCCGACAGGCCGATCTCGCCGAACACCACGGTGTCGGCCGGCACCGGCTCGCCGGTCAGGGCCGATACCAGTGCCGCGGCCACCGCCAAATCGGCGGCCGGCTCCTGGATGCGCAGGCCGCCGGCGACGTTCAAGTAAACGTCATTGGCCCCCAGTGCAACCCCGCAACGGGCCTCCAGAACCGCGATGATCATGTTCAGCCGCCCCATGTCCCAGCCGACCGCGGCGCGGCGCGGCGTGCCGAAGCTGGTGGGCGCGACAAGGGCTTGGATTTCCACAAGAACCGGGCGCGTGCCCTCGAGCCCCGCGAACACGCAGCTGCCCGAGACGTTGCCACGCCGCTCGGCCAGGAACAGGGCCGAGGGGTTGAGCACCTCGCGCAGGCCCGCGTCGGTCATTTCGAACACGCCGATTTCATCGGTGGCGCCGAAGCGGTTCTTGACCGCGCGCAGAATGCGGAACTGGTGGCCGCGCTCGCCCTCGAAATACAGCACGGTGTCGACCATGTGCTCCAGCACGCGCGGGCCGGCCAGCGTGCCTTCCTTGGTGACGTGGCCGACCAGGAACAAGGCGAAGCCGCGCCGCTTGGCCAGCTGGATCAGTTCGTGCGCGCAGGTGCGCACCTGGGTCACGGTGCCGGGCGCGGACTCCACCGTGTCGGCGTACATGGTCTGGATGGAATCGATCACCACCACGTCCGGGCCGGCGCTGGCGTCCAGGCTCGCCACCAAGTCGCGCACGTTGGTGGCTGCGGCCAGCGCGACTTTCGCCTCGCCCAGGCCCAGCCGGCTGGCCCGCAGCCGCACCTGGTCGACCGCTTCCTCGCCGGTGACGTAGACGCAGCCGGCCGACCGCGACAGCCCGGCGACCGCCTGCAGCAAAAGGGTCGACTTGCCGATGCCGGGGTCGCCGCCGACCAGGATGGCCGAACCCGCCACCAGCCCGCCGCCGCACACCCGGTCCAATTCGCCGATGCCGGTCAGCCGCCGCGGCGGTGCGGCGGTCTCGCCCTTCAGGCCCACGAAAGCGATCTTGCGCCCGCCCTTGCCGCCGGTCGCGCCCTTGGGCAGGTCGGCGCGCGCGGCTTCCTCGACCAGCGTGTTCCATTCGCCGCAGGCGTCGCAGCGGCCTTGCCACTTGGGCGCGGTGGCGCCGCAGCTCTGGCAGACATAGACGGACTTGGCTTTGGCCACGGTCGTTACTTTGCCGGCTTGATGGTTGACGTATTGAACCCGTCGCTCGCGCTAAGGAACAAACTCACCCTCACCCGCTCGAGGAGCCTGTCCTCGGGCCGCGCTTCGCGCGGACCCGGGGGCTCGCACCCTCTCCCCCGGGGAGAGGGTTGGGGTGAGGGCGCTTTGTTCTCTCATGGCCGCCGACAATTACCTTCTCACCTGCATCTTGATCGGGCCTTCGGCGCGGCCGTGCACGAACTGGTCGACGTAGGGGTTCTCGGCCTTGTCGATGTCCTTGGCGCTGCCGACCCAGATCAGCTGGCCATCATACAGCATGGCGACGCGGTCGCTGATCTTGCGCGCCGAGGCCATGTCGTGGGTGATGCTGAGCGCGGTGATGCCGCGGTCCTTCACGCAGGCCACGATCAGGTCGTTGATCACGTCGGCCATGATCGGATCGAGGCCGGTGGTCGGCTCGTCGAAGAACACGATCTCGGGGTTGCCGGCGATGGCGCGCGCCAGCCCGACGCGCTTCTGCATGCCGCCCGACAATTCGGCCGGCGACAGTTCGCCCACGTCGGCGGACAGTCCCACTTGGCCCAACGTGGCGATGGCGCGCTCCTTGGCCTGGGCGCGGCTCATGCGCTCGCCTTGGATCAGCCCGAACGCGACGTTCTCCCAGACCGGCAGGCTGTCGAACAGGGCCGAGCCCTGGAACAACATGCCGAACTTGCGGTTCACCGCCCCGCGCTTGGCGGCGGGCACGTGGGTGACGTCCTCGCCGTCGACGCGGATGGCGCCGGAATCGGCGGTCAGGATGCCCAGGATGCACTTGATCAGCACGCTCTTGCCGGTGCCCGACCCGCCGATCACCACCACCGACTGCCCGGCCGGAATGTCGAGCGTCACGCCGTTCAGCACCTTCTTTTCGCCGAACGCCTTGCGCACCTCGTGCAGGGAGATTTTGGGCATCTGAGCGGTCATGCCGAGGTCCTTCTCTCCCCCTGTAAGGGGGAGGTGAGGAGGGGGTCGTTTGCGATATCCGAAACGATCCCCACCCTGGCCCTCCCCTTTTCAAGGGGAGGAGAAATATTCGCATGACGCGTCTTCATGTTGCGAAGAACAGTTCGGTGATGACGTAGTTGAACGTCAGGATCAGGATCGAGGCCGAGACCACCGCGTTGGTGGTGGCCGCGCCCACGCCCTGCGCGCCGCCCTTGGAGTAATAGCCGTTGTAACAGCCCATCAGCGCGATCAGGAACCCGAACACCGCGGCCTTGACCAGGCCGGAAATCACGTCGAGCGGTTCCAGAAAATCCAACGTCGAGCTGATGTAGTTGCCGGGGTTGAAGCCCAGCTTGTAGACGCCGACCAGATAGCCGCCGAACACGCCGATGATGTCAGCCACCAGCACCAACAGCGGCAGCATCAAGAGCCCGGCCAACAGGCGCGGCACCACCAGGTACTTGAACGGATCGGTCGACAGCGTGGTCAGCGCGTCGATCTGCTCGGTCACGCGCATGGTGCCGATCTCGGCGGCCATTGAGGCGCCGATGCGCCCGGCCACCATCAGGCCCGCCAGCACCGGACCCAGCTCGCGCGTCATCGACAGCACCACCACGTTGGCCACCGCGCTCTCGGCCGAGAAGCGCGCGAAGCCGGTGTAGCTTTGCAGCGCCAGCACCATGCCCGAGAAGATCGCGGTCAGGCCCACTACCGGCAGCGAGTAGTAGCCGATGTCGATCATCTGGCCGACGATCAGTCGCGGATAGAACGGCGGGCGGACGCAATGGCCGAGCGCCGCGCCGGCGAACATGGTCAGCCGCCCCAGGTGGCCCAGGAAGGCCAGCACCACGCGGCCGATCAGGGTGAGGAAGTTGATCACGCGCGGGCCCGTCTCATGCCGCGGGCAGGTAGCGGCGGTGGAAGCGATTGCCGAGCGCGGTCAGGATTTCGTAGCCGATGGTGCCGGCCCGGGCGGCGAGGTCGTCGACCGTGACGTGCCGGCCGAGCACTTCGATGAAGCCGCCGGGTTGGGCGGCGGACTCCGCCACATTGGTGACGTCGAAGGTGATCAGGTCCATCGACACCCGGCCGACCACCGGCACGGTCTGGCCATCGAGCCGGCCCGCGCCGCCGCGGCCGTCCATGCCGCTTAAGGCGCGCAGGTATCCGTCGGCGTAACCCATTGAAACCGTTGCCAATTTCATGCCTTCCCGGACCGCGGCGGCGGCACCGTAGCCCGCGTGTCCGGGGCTGTCAACGCGCGCCACCTGGATGATGCGGGCCTGCAGATAGGCCACCGGCAGCATGGGATTGAGGCCCGACCCCGGCGCCGGATGGCCGCCATAAAGGGCGATGCCGGGGCGGACGTAGTCGTGGTGCCAGTCCGGTCCCAACCGCACGCCGGCGGAATTTGCCAGGCTGGCCTTGGCGTCCGGGAAGCGGGTGCGGAAGCGCGCCAGCGCGGCGGTGAAGCGGATCAGCTGAGCGCGGTTCATCGGGTGGGCGGGCGTATCGGCGCAGGCCAGGTGGCTCATCAAGAGCTGCGGGTGCAGGCCCACGAACCCCTGCGGATCGCCGATCAGGGCGTCGAACTCGGCCGCCGTCAGGCCCAGCCGGTTCATGCCGGTGTCGATCTGCACGATGCTTTCCATCAGCACCTCGTGCTTCATCGCGAACGCGCACCAGGCGCGCACGTGCTCGGGCGTGCTGAGCACCGGCATGATGCGGTGGGCGGCGAAATCGGCCTCGGTGCCGCGGTTGGGGCCGTTCAGGCAGGCGATGCGCGGGCCCGCGCCGACGATGCGGCGCAAGGCCACCGCGCCGTCGAGGTGGGCGACATAGAACGTGGCGCAGCCGGCGGCCGCCAGCGCGCGCGCCACCGGCTCCAGTCCCAGGCCGTAGGCGTCGGCCTTGACTACCGCGCCCACGTCGCAGCCGGGCTTGGCCCGGCGCTTCACAATGCGCCAGTTCTCCACCAGGGCTTTCAGGTCCACGGTCAGGATCGCGCCGGCGCGGTCCTCGGGCGCGGAGCGCAGCGGCGCGGCGGCGGCGCGCGGAACGGCGGAAAACGACACCATGGCGGCACTCTATATCAGGGCGCGTAGCCTTATGAGAACCGATTGCGGCGGCGGCATGGCATGGGGATCAGTGCGGCTTGACCGCCACGATCATGGCGAACCTGCCGCCGGCGCGCAGCACGACCTCTTTCACGGCAAGACCCGAAGTGCGGATCATGAACGCCAGGTCCTCGGGTGCGAAAAGGCAGTGTTCGCGGAAATGGTCGAGCGTGTCCGGCGACAAGGCCTTCTTGTCGAGATAGGTCTCGAGCGGACACTTGACGATGTCGAGCATGACGAAGAAGCCGCCCGGCTTGAGGATGCGCGCGGCGTTCGCGAGCAGGGCGGGCGGATATGGCAGTTCGTGAAAGCTCATGGAGCTGACCGCCACGTCGGCGCTCGCCGGCGAAATCGGCAGCGGCAGGCCGAGATCGGCCTGGATGATCGATGCGCCGATGGTCGTCGCGGCCTCGCGGGCGATGGCAAGCAGGGCCGGGTGCAGTTCGACGCCGGTCAGCGCGGCCTGCGGGTAGCGGGCGCGCAGCAGCTCGAGCAGGCGACCGGTGCCGGCGCCGAAATCGACCACGTGGCCATCGGCCGGCAGCGTCACGTGCTGATCCCAGACCCCCCACCAGCCGGGGCCGAAGCGTGCGTCGGCGTTCTCGCGCACACGGGCGACGTATTCGCCGATCTCGCGCTGGTGGCGTTCCAGGTGGGGCAGGGACGGGGCGTGAGTCATGAGTCACCGCGACGTCTGTTCGGGCCGGTCCTATATCGCATATCGCACCATCGCGTGGCAGGGGCGCGGAGTCATGTTGCTTCATTCCGACGAAATGCCGATCATGGCGCGGCGGAATTTGGGGGCGGCATGACCTGGCCGATCGTACTGGCGGGGCTGTTGGCGGTGTCGGCGTCGTTCGCGCAGACCTCCGCGACGCTGCGCGACTGTGCCGAGTGCCCGGAAATGGCGACGGTCCCGGCGGGATCGTTCGTCATGGGCTCGCCCGACAGCGAGGCCGAGCGCGACGCCGACGAAAGCCCGGCGCGCGCGGTCACGTTCGCCCGGCCGTTCGCGTTGTCGCGGTTCGAGATCACGCGCGGCCAGTACGCCGCCTTCGTGCGCGCCACAGGCCATGTCACCGGAACGGGCTGCAGCGTGTGGTCCGACACCAAGTGGGAGGTCAGGGCCGACGCCTCGTGGCAGGCGCCCGGATTCGCCCAGGACGACACGCACCCGGTGGTGTGCGTCAGCTGGCACGACGCGACGGCTTATGCGGCGTGGCTGGCCGCGCGCACCGGCAAGCCCTACCGGCTGCCGAGCGAGGCGGAGTGGGAATACGCCGCCCGCGGCGGCACGCGCACGGCCTATTTCTCGGGCAACGATCCGCACGCGATCTGCGCCCACGACAATGGCCACGACCTGACGTCGAAGCGCGTCCATACCGGCATGCCGTGGCCGCCGGTGAACTGCGACGACGGCTTCGCCGAAACCGCGCCGGCGGGCTCGTTCCCCGGCAACCCGTTCGGTGTGCACGACGTGCACGGCAACGTCTGGGAATGGCTGGCCGACTGCTACGCCGACAGCTATGCCGGTGCGCCCACCGACGGCCGCGCCGTCGATGCGCCGGGCTGCATGCAGCGGGTTTATCGCGGCGGCGGCTGGAGCGTCGAGCGCCGCGGACGGCGCGCCGCCAATCGCGGCCGTTATGATCCCGCCCAGCGTTACGGCCAGCTCGGCATTCGTGTCGCGCTGGATTTGCGGTGAGCACCATGCGCGCGATGGCCGTCGTGTTCGCTGCGATGTTGACCAGCATGGCGGCGTCAGCGGCGCAGCCGGCCGCGCTGCGCCCCAGCGTCGATGCTCACGGCAACGCGGTGCACGAGCTGGGCCTGCGCTATGTCGAGGGCACGCTCTACGACCCGATGACCGGGCGCAACGACAGGGTCCGCCTACGCAGCTATGTCGGCGCCAGTGGGGAATCCGGCGCGACCGCGCCGTTCGTCGCCCCGCTGATCGAGGCCCGCCCCGGCCAAACGTTGCGCCTGAAGCTTGTCAACGACCTGCCCGCCGACGACCCGTCGTGCGCCGACCCGCAACAGCCGGTCAACGATCCGCACTGCTACAACACCACCAACCTGCACATGCACGGCTTCTGGGTCAGCCCGTCGGGCAACAGCGATAACGTGCTCTTGTCCATCGGCCCCGGCGCGTCGTTCGAGTACGAGTACGCGATTCCCGCCGATCATCCCTCGGGCACCTATTTCTATCATACCCATCACCACGGCTCGACCGCGCTGCAGGTATCGAGCGGCATGGCCGGCGCGGTGATCGTGCGCGGCGACCGGCTGCCGCGGCGCGGCGCCGACGGCATATTGATTCATGGCGACCTCGACACGCTGCTGAAGGCCCCCGACGGCGCGCCATTCGCGGAGCGCATCCTGGTGCTGCAGCAGATCCCCTACGCGTGCCGGGACCAAGCGGGCAAGGTCAAGGCCGACGCGGCGGAACACTGGATCTGCGGCGCGGGCGAGGTCGGCGCGGTCGAAGGCTACGACCTGTTCGGCCAGTCGACCTGGGACCGCTCGGGCCGCTTCACCGGCATCAACGGCGACATTGTGCCCACCTTCAATGGCGCGCGCGCCGGGGCGATCGAACGCTGGCGCGTCGTGCACGGCGGCGTGCGCGATTCCGCGACGCTGGAATTCCGCAAGCTGGCCGGGCCCAAGCCCGAAAGCTACCGCGCCGCCAGCGCCGATGAACGCCGCGCCTATGTTGAGAAGAACTGCACCGGCCCGATCGTGCCGGTGCTGGGCGTGGCCCTCGACGGCTTGACGCGCCGCCGCGCGGTGGAACAAGCCCACAGCTCGCTGCAGCCGGGCTACCGGCAAGACCTGCTGGTGACATTCCCCGAGCCCGGCGTTTACTGCGTGATCGACGACGAGGCCGCGGCCATCGAGAAGACCGGAGCCAACATCAACGACCGCGAGCTGCTGGCCTACGTGGAAGTCGGCGACGGCCCGGGCGTCTCCGGTGGGGATGTGGTGAGGCACATGCGGGCCGCGCTGGTCGCCGCCGCCCGCGCCCACATGCCGGCCGACGTACGCGACTCGATTGCCGACGCGCTCGCCCGCGATCTCAGCCTCACCGCTTTCACCGATCACGCCGACATCGCCGATGCCGAGCTGACCGGCGAGCATACGCTCGGTCTTTGGTACTTCAACACCAAGATCGGCGAGAACGAGGCCGACTTTCAGCATGAGATCGGCGAGTTGGGCCGCTCGATCGACGGCAAGCTGGTTTTGAAAAACCCGCTGCCCTACGACCCCGCGCGCATCGACCGCGTGCTCACCCTCGGCGGCGCCGACGAATGGACGCTGTCGTCGTTCTGGGGCGGGCACCCGTTCCACATTCACGTCAATCCGTTCCAAATCGTCTCGATCGTCGATCCCGAGGGCCGCGACGTGAGCGGGCCGGGGTCGGGGCAGTTCGCCAACCTGAAGGGCGAATGGAAGGACACCCTGTTCATCGAACAGGGCTACGTGGTCACGGTGCGCATGCGCTACGAACGCTACATCGGCGACTTCGTCCTGCACTGCCACATCCTCGACCACGAGGACAAAGGCATGATGCAGAACGTGCGTATCGCGCCGCCGAGAACAAACGCCCCGCACGGGCGGCACTGAAGATTTGCGATCACAACTCAAATCGTCACCCCGGACAAGCCGCGCACCGGCGCGGCGCGATCCGGGGTCCAGGGATCAGTGAGCACGATTGGCGCGGGACGCCCCTGGGTCCTGGGCCCGAGGCCCAGGACGACGCCCCGGAACGCAACCGTCACCCTGGGGTTCATCCCCAAGGTCCATGCTTCAACAGATAACGCGAGCGCGTGAATCCTCTATTCCATCCCTTCCGGCAGCATGCCGGCGTCGATGTGGTCGGAGAAGTGGGTGAAGTTGGGCTCGAAGTGCAGCTTGACGCCGCCGATCGGCCCGTGCCGCTGCTTGGCGACAATGGCTTCCGCGATGTTGTGGGCGCGCTCGCAGGCTTGCTGCCACTTGACGTGGCGCTCGTGGAAGCGTTCGTCGGATTCCTCGGGCTTCTGCGTCGGCTCGGCGCGCTCCAGGTAGTACTGCTCGCGGTAGACGAACATCACCACGTCGGAATCCTGCTCGATGGTGCCTGATTCGCGCAGGTCGGACAGTTGCGGGCGCTTGTCCTCGCGCTGTTCCACCGCGCGGCTCAGCTGCGACAGCGCCAGCACCGGTACGCCCAGTTCCTTGGCCAGGGCCTTCAGCCCGCGGGTCATGGCCGAGATTTCCTGCACGCGGTTCTCGGCGCGTTCGGAGCGGCTGGGCGCGATCAGCTGCAAGTAGTCGATCACCACCAAACCTAATCCGTTCCCGTCCTTGCGGCCCTGGCGGGCGAGCCGGCGGCAGCGGGTGCGGATGGTGGACACCGTCACCGCCGGCGTGTCGTCGATGAACAGCGGCAGGTCGGTCAGTTCCTGGCTGGCCGCCACCAGGCGCGCGAAGTCGTCGTTGGACAGCTTGCCGGTGCGGATCTCGTGGCTGGAGATGCGGGCGCGCTCGCTCATGATGCGGGTGGCCAACTGTTCGGCCGACATTTCCAGCGAGAAGAACGCGACGGCCTTGCCGCGGTCGTCCTCGCGGTCAGTGGTGCGGTAATAGCGCGCGGCGTTGAAGGCGATGGTGGTGGCCAGCGCGGTTTTGCCCATGCTGGGCCGCCCGGCCAGGATGATCAGGTCCGAAGCGTGCAGCCCGCCCAGTTTGCGGTCGAGATCGACCAGCCCGGTGGTGACGCCGGCCAGCGCGCCTTCGCGGCGGTGGGCGGCCTCGGCCAGGTCGATGGCCTGCACCAAGGCGCGCTCGAACGGCTGGAAGCCGCCTTCGATCGCGCCGGTCGAGGCCAGGTCGAACAGCCGCTGCTCGGCCGCCTCGATCTGCGCGGTGGCCGGGTCGTCCATGCCGGCGTCGAAGGCCTCGTTGACCATGGTCTCGCCCAGCTGGATCAGCTCGCGGCGCAGGTGCAGGTCGTAGATCAGCCGGCCGTAGTCGGCGGCGTTGATGACGGTGACGGCGGAACCGGTCAGCGCCGTCAGGTACTTCATGCCGCCGGCCTGGATCACCAGATCGTCGCGCTCCAGGTAGGTTTTCAGCGTGACCGGATTGGCCTGGTGGCCCTGCTCGATCAGTTTGACGATCGACTGGAAGATGCGCCCGTGCACCGCGTCGGCAAAGTGCTCGGGCTGCAGGAAGTCCGAGACGCGCTCGTAGGCGCGGTTGTTCATCATCAGGGCGCCCAACAGCGCCTTCTCGGCGTCGGTGTTGTGCGGCGGCGCGCGGAACGCCGACGACGCGGGGCCGTCGCCGTCGGGCACGGGCTTGAGGGCGGTGGTCATGAGCACTGCATGATGTGAGTCGCCTTCCTAACGGCCCCCGGCACCCGGAGCAATTGTGGATTGCGAGGATAACGGGGACGATCCACGTCTCTTCGGCGCGTCGTGGGGACGTCTGATCGTCCGGCCGGCAATGTTCAAACTGGCGGCCGCGCCATGATTAGTCTATTTTAGATCAAATGTCCGATTCGTCCAACGTGGGGCAGGAGATCCGGATGAAGCGCGTGTCCGCCAACGCCGCCAAGCAGAACTTCGGTGAACTGCTCGATAGCGCCCAACGCCACCCCGTGGTGGTCGAACGCCATGGGCGGCCGCTGGCGGTCGTGCTGTCGTATCACGATTACGCCGACGGCGAGCGATTCAAGTTCCTCGAACTGAAAAAAATGATCGATCTCGGCCGCGCGCAACTCGATCGCGGCGAGCGGGCGCCGTTGACAACCGAGACGATCATGCGCGCCGCCCGGCGCATTGCGAAGAAGTCCAAAAGCTGACCCCGGCCCGAGGGATCGGTCGTGGCGCGGGTCTATGTTTCGTCGGCAGCTCGCGACGATCTCGCTGAAATCGCCGCGTACCTGATCGAACATGCCGGCGAAACCGTTGCCGAACAGTTGATTGGGCGGCTGGTCGAGGCCACCTCAAGTCTGGAATCGAATCCGCGCCTGGGTCGGGCGCGAGACGAGTTTGGCCCTGACCTGCGCAGCCTGGTCATCGGCGACTACGTCGTGTTCTATCGCCTCATCGCCAAGAAAAGCCACGGCACCGAGGTGGAGATTGCGCGCGTGATTCACGGTGCGCGCGATATCTCAACCTTGATGCGTTCCTCCGACGCATGAACTCGCCCCCCGCCCTGCGCCACGACGTCTCGGTGTGCTTCGACAGCGCCGGCGTGCCGCGCGCGCCGTTCACGCCACCGGGCTGGCGCGCGGGCGCACTGGCGCGGCCGCTGCGGCGCTTCGAGGACGGCGGCGGCGTGCGCAGCGCCATCATCACCCTGCCGGCGGGCTGGTCGAGCGGCGGCGCGGCTGCGTGTTCGACCACTCAGCAGCTTTATGTGCTTCAGGGCGAGGTCGCGCTCGGTGGCGAGGTCCTGAACGAACGGGCGTTCGCCGTGCGCGCGGGCGGAACGGCCTTCGCGGCCCTGGCCTCGCCGTCGGGCGCCGAGGTGCTGATGATCTTCGACGCACCGCCCGCCTTTACCGCCGCCGACAGCGGCGCGGTCGCCACCGTCCTGCACCGCGACGTGCTCGAGGTGCCGGCGCCGGTGCCGGTGGTCAATGGCGTCGCGGTCACGGGCTTGCGGCGCCGCACGCTGTGGGTGGACCCGGCCAGCGGGGCGGATACCAGGCACCTCACGGTGGGTGCGTTCGAGGGCAAGGGGCCCAACTGGCACCCGGTGCACGAGGAGATTTTCTGCCTCGACGGCAAGATCGGCCCCGACGACCGGCGCATCCTCACCGCCGGCTGGTTCCTGCATAACCCGGCGTTCGGCGTGCACGGCTACCACGAGCACAGCGCGGCCGGCGCGGTGTTGCTGGAATGGCATGACGGCCCGTGGCAATTGAACTATGTCTGACTGATCCGCTCCGTCCCGCCCCGTTTCCGTGCCCCCCTCACCGTCCTCGTCGCTGTTCGCGACCCTGCGCCACCGCCATTTCCGCAACATCCTGGCGGCGATGTGCCTGTCCAACACCGGCTACTGGATGCAGACGGTGGCCGCGGCGTTCCTGATCCGCGAATGGACCGCGGGCGATCCGTTCATGGTGTCGCTGGTGCAGTCGGCCTTGTTCCTGCCCTCGGTGATCATGCTGATCCCGGCCGGCATGCTGGTCGACCTGCTCGACCGGCGCCGCTTCATGATCTTTGCGCAGACCTGGATGATGATCGCGGCGGTGGCGGTCACCGCGCTGGTGGTCGCCGACGTGCGCGAACCGTGGCTTTTGCTCGGTCTGCTGGCGCTGTTCGCGGTCGGCTTCGCGCTGGCCGCGCCGGCGCAGTCGTCGCTGTGGCCCGAGCTGGTAGGCCTGAAGGAAGTCGGCAACGCGGTCGGCTTGTATTCCATGACCAACAACGGCGCGCGGCTGGTGGGCCCGGCTGTCGCCGGCGCCGCGATCCCGGTGTTCGGCGCGGCGGCCACCGTGGCCTTCAATGCCGTCACCTATCTTGGTGTCATCCTGGCGCTGGCGGTGTGGCCGCGGCCGGCGCCGGCGCATGCGCGGCCGCGGGCCACCTTCAAGGCGCTGCTGACGGGCGGGTTCGTGTTCGCTGCCCGCTCGTCGCCGTTCCGTGCCGTGCTGGTGCGCTGCGGTGCGTTCTTCGTCGTCACGTCGGTGATCCTCGGCATCCTGCCGGTGCGGGTACCCGACGCCGGCGACTTCGGCACCGTGTTCAGCTTCTTCGGCCTGGGCGCGATGCTGGGGGCGTTCAACTATCCGCGCGTGGCGGCGCGGTTGCCGCGCAACGCATCGATGGGCATCGCGGTCGCGGTCCATGCCGCCGGGCTGATCGGGCTCGCGCTGATCGATTGGCTGCCGGTGCAGTGCGGGATCACGCTCGTCATCGGCTTCGCCTGGTTCTTCGTCATGTCGGCGGCGCAGGTCGGCGCGCAGAGCATCCTGCCCGACGACCTGCGCGGGCGCGGCCTGGCGTTGCTCAATCTGGTGCTGATGTCGGGCTATGCTTTTGGTTCGCCTTTGTGGGGCGCGGTGGCGCGTGTCACCAGCCCGGCGCAGTGCCTGTTGATCGCCGCGGCGGTGTCGCTCGCCGCGCTCGCGTTCACCTACCGCCTGAAACTGCCGGAGGACGTGGCGTCGGGCTGAAGCCGGCCGCGGTTCACCAGCCGACGCGCCTGACGCCCGGCACGGCGTCGAAGTGGGCATCGCGGCTCAGGATCGGAAGCGCGTGTTCGACGGCCAGCGCGGCGATCCAAATGTCGTTCGCGGGCAGCGGGCGTCCGGCCTGCTTCAACGACGAGCGAAGCTGGGCGTAGGACTTCGCGGTTGTAGAGGTGACGTCGAGGATCATGAACTTCGACAGGTGCGCGTCCAACCAGCGCTCGTAAGTCAGGCGATGGCGCGACGCGGCGATGCCGTAGCGGAACTCGCCGATCACGATGACCGGAATGGCCGGCCGAACGGGGCCGCGCACCCAATGGCGTAATGCCGTCTCACCGTCGATAAACGCAGAGAGCGCGTTGGTGTCCAGGATCACTCGCGGTCCTCGGGCTCGATCACTCCGAACTCGCGGTCGATCTCGGCCTGCACCTTGCGCAGATCGCGCCGATAGCGCCGTAAGCCGCCAAAAGCCTCCATCCACGCCGGCTCGGCCGGCGTGGCGGCGCCTACAGGCTCGGCCAATTTGTCGCGGATCGCTTCGGTGAAAAACTCGCGCAACAGCAGCCCGCGCTCGGCGGCGCGCGCTTTGGCCCTGCGGAACACGGCATCGGGAATCTCGACCGTCGTCTTTTTCATGCGCCCATATTCCCATATTTACGGGTCAGGCGCCAAGCCCCAGCGGCATTGGGTTTTTCACGACAACAGCGCGCGAAAATCGACGATGTGCGCGGTGCCGGCCTCGGCGCCGGCGAACAGCCGGTCGCCGGCCGGGGTCCAGGCCAGCGCGGTGACCGCCGCGCCGTCCTTGTCCGGATGCGGGCCGCACACCGCGATCACTTTGTGGCTGCCGGGTTGGCCGATGATGACACGGCCGTCCTCGTAACCAGCGGCGACCACGTCGAGCTTGGGGTTGGCGGCGACGCAGGTGGCGGGCGGGCCGTTCATCGGCCCGCCAAACTCGGTCGGCGCCTTACCCATCGGTCCGCCGCCGGTGAACGGCCAGCAGATGATGGTGTCGGCGCCGCCGGTGGCCATGAACTGGCCGCGCCGGGTGAACGACAGCGCCCGCACTTTGGCGGCGTAGCCCTGCATGCGGAAGTGCTCGCCGTCCGACAGTCGCCAGCCGTGCACCGAGTTCTCCTGCATCGCGGTGCAGACGTAAGTGCCGTCGGGGCTCCAGGTCACCTGCAGGTGCGAGCCCTTCCACGGCAACAGCTGCGCCGCACCGTCCCTGGCCGCGAGCCACCACAGGCTGACCCCGCCGTAATGCGACACCGCCAGCCGCCGGCCCTTGGGGTTGATCGCCAATCCGCCGACCGAGGAGTCGTGCGTCAGCTCGCGCGGCGCGGCTTTTCCCTTGGCGTCGAGCACGGTCGCCACCTTACCGGCGGCGTAGACGCGCAACCCCGTCTCGCGCGTGGCGGCCACGTGCTCGATCCAGCGGCCCTTGGCCTTGGCGAGTTCCTCGCTGCGGCCGTCGACGGTCACTTTCACCAGCCGCCCGTCGTCGCCGCCCGACAGAAACGCGTTGGCCGCCACGTCGGCGCAGAACGACAAGCTGGCGCCGTCATGGGCCGCATGCAGCTTGAACCCGGCGGCGGCGTCGGTCAGGTCGAGCACGCCGACATTGCCGTCGCCAAGGCCGATCCCGATGTAACGCCCGTCGGGCGTGGCGGCGGCGCCGACGATGTAGGCGCCCAGCGACCAGGTCAGCCCGCGCGAGCGGACCAGCGGCTCGTCGGCGTCGAGCGCCATGGCGCGCGACGTCCGCTCAGGCGGCGACGCAGGCGTCGAAGCCGGCCTTGAGCGCGCCAGCGTCGAGCGTGCGGCCGATGAACACCATGCGGCTGGTGCGATCGTCGTCGGCCGGCCAGTCGCCGGCGAATGCGCCCTCGGACATCATGTGCACCGCCTGGAAAACGTAGCGGCGCGAGGCGTCGGCCAGATTGAGAATGCCCTTGGCGCGCAGGATGGCGGCGCCCTGGGTCATCAGCACGTCGTTGATCCAGGCGTTGAATTTGGCGGGGTCGAGCGGCGTCGTCGCCCGCAGCGACACGCTTTGCATGTCCTCGTCGTGATAGCGCTTGTCCAGCTTTTTTCCCGCGTCGTGTCCATGGTCGTGATCGTGATCGTGATCATGGTCGTGATGATGGTCGTGGTCGTCGCCCTCAAGAAATTCCGGATCGAGCGACAGGATGCGGTTGAGGTCGAAGCTGCCGCGATCGAGGATCTGGTCCAGCGCCACGTTGCAGCGCGCGGTGCGGTGCACGCGCGCGTAGGGGTTCAGCCGGCGCACCGCGGCCTCG
This sequence comes from Rhodospirillaceae bacterium, assembly GCA_033764265.1. GTDB lineage: Bacteria > Pseudomonadota > Alphaproteobacteria > Rhodospirillales > Rhodospirillaceae > VGEM01. The sequence goes on from JANRJB010000141.1 coordinate 27,706, forward strand.
ACCTCGGCCAGCTCGGCCGGGGTGACGGCGTCGGTCTTGTTGAGCAGCAGCACGTCGGCGAAGGCGATCTGGTCGGCGGCCTCGCGGGTGTCGGCCAGCCGCTGCAGGACGTGCTTGGCGTCGACCACGGTGACCACCGAATCAAGCTTGGTCCAGCGCTTGACGTCCTCGTCGGCGAAGAAGGTCTGGGCCACCGGCGCGGGGTCCGCCAAACCAGTCGTCTCGACTAGGATGGCGTCGAACTTGCCGCGGCGCTTCTGCAGCCCGGCGATGATGCGGATCAGGTCGCCGCGCACGGTGCAGCAGATGCAGCCGTTGTTCATCTCGAACACTTCCTCGTCGGCGCCCACCACCAGGTCGTTGTCGATGCCGATCTCGCCGAATTCGTTGACGATCACGGCATAGCGCTTGCCGTGATGCTCGGTCAGCACGCGGTTGAGCAGGGTGGTCTTGCCGGCGCCCAGGTAGCCGGTCAGCACGGTGACGGGAACGTGTTGCGCCATGTCTGACACTCCTCGATCGCGGTGCGTCGCGCGAAAAAAAACCGGCGCAAGCGGGTCTTGCGCCGGTTCGGGATCGGTTGCGGCGGCAAGGCCCTTATTCGGCGGCCTTCTCGGCCTCGGCGGGCTGTGCGTCGTCGCCCTCGGCTTCGCCGCCGGCGAGCCGGTCGGCGTCCTCGGCGCGCTCGAGCAGGGCGGCGGCTTGGTTGCGCGCGGCATCCAGGTCGGCCTGCTCGGTCGACCGGGCGACCGTGACCTCGATGCCGACCCTGACGTCGGCGTGCAGGCGCACCGGCACCGGGTACATGCCCAGCGCCTTGATCGGCGAGTTGAGCACGACCTGGCCGCGCTCGATCTTGAAACCGGCGGCGATCAGGCCATCGGCGATGTCACGCGCGGTGACTGAGCCGTACAGCTGGCCGCCCTCGCCGGCCTGGCGCACCAGGATCAGCTTGTAGCCGTCGAGCTTGCCCGAGATGCCGAGCGCGGCCTCGCGGCGCTTCTGGTTGGCGGCCTCGATGTCGGCCCGCTTGGTCTCGAAGTAGGCCAGGTTCTCCTTGTTGGCGCGCAAGGCCTTCTTGCGCGGCAACAGGTAGTTGCGCGCGAAGCCGTCCTTCACCTTCACAACTTCGCCCAGTTGGCCCAGGCTTTCGATCCGTTCCAGCAAAATCACCTGCATCTCATCCTCCTCGCGGCGGCGGAACCATCCGCGCCCGCAGCTTCAAAAAGTGATCCACCACACCCAGACAGACCAGCACCACGAACGCCAGTGCGGCCATCAACAGGGCCATCACGTAGAACGCCACCAACCACAGCCCGGCGCGGTCGAAGCGGGCGATCCCGCTGTGCACCACCGCCAGTCCCTGCAACAGCAGGGGTAAACACATCACCGCCGCCGCGTTCAGCGCGACAAAGCCCGCGTCGCCCGGCGCCAGCCACGAGGTCGCGGCGGCCGCCCAGAACGCGGCGATGAACCAGCCCGGCACCGCCGCCGCGCGGTAGGCGGGCGCGGCATACAGCGCCCCGCCCATCCGCATCAACACCGCCTGGGCCAACGCCGCGCTCACGATCGCGCGCAGGCACCAGTTCCATCCCGCCGCGCCCGGCAAGAACGATGCCAGCGCCGCGATCGCTTCGGGCCGGTCGGGAAGCCCCAACCGGCCTTGTCCCGCCTCGCGGGCCTGGGCGATCACCTCGCCCAGCCGCGCGCGAACCGTCGCCTCGACGCCGCCCTCGCCCAGCGGCATCAGCGCCAGGCCGGCGACGATCAGGCCCAGCGCCGCCAGCGCCAGCCACGCCGCCGCCCGGCCGACCGCGGCGCCGTCGGCCGGCTGGTGCGGACCTTGTCCGCGGCCGAACCGCATCAGCAGCGCCACCGGCAGCGCGTCGACGACCAGGTAGATCACCGCCGCGGCGAACGATCCGGTCAGCACCGTCGTCGTCACCGCGCCGCTGACCACCGCCACCGGCAGGAACGCCGGCCCCAGTCCCAGCACCGCCATCGCCAACGGCAGGGGCGACAGCAGCGTGCCGAACATCACGCCCAGCAGCGAACCCCTCAAGGCCGCGACCAGCAGCGTTGCGCCGAAGACGCCCGCTGCGACCGCCAGGAGCGCGCTGCGATTCATCACCATGCGGCCGCCCAGAGTGCCAGGCGCCGCATTGTCATTTCCTCAGACCGCGACCACGTAAGGCAGCAACGCCAGGAACCGCGCCCGCTTGATGGCGCGCGCCAGCTCGCGCTGCTTCTTTGTCGACACCGCGGTGATGCGGCTGGGCACGATCTTGCCGCGCTCGGAGATGTAGCGGCCGAGCAGGCGCACGTCCTTGAAGTCGATCTTCGGCGCGTTGGCGCCGGTGAACGGGCAAGTCTTGCGCCGGCGGAAAAACGGCTTGCGGCCCTTGTTCATGATGCGTCTCCCGTTGCCGGGGCTTCGCCGCCGTGGCGCGGACGGCGCCCGGAGTCGTAATGGCCGCCGCGTCCGCCGCGGTCGCCCCCACGGTCACCATCGTCGCGGTCGCGCCGCGGGCGGTCGAAGCCGCCGCCGAAGCGGCCGCCGCGATCGCCACGGTCGCCGCGATCGCGGTCGCCGCGGTCCTTGTTCTGCAGCACCGCCGACGGGCCGTCGTCGAGCGTCTCGACGCGCACGCTGAGATAGCGCAGCACATCTTCGTTGATGCGCATGCGGCGTTCGTACTCGGTCACCGCCGCGGCCGGGCCGTCGACGTTGAAGAACAGATAGTGGCCTTTGCGGTTCTTCTTGATGCGGTAGGAGAGCTGGCGCAGGCCCCAGTTCTCGCGCTTGGTGACGTTGGCGCCACCTTCCTTGAGGATGGTGGTGAGCTCGTCGCCAAGGGTATCCACCTGAGCGGTGGTCAAATCCTGACGCGCGATCACCACGCTTTCGTAAAAAGCCATGGTCGTCCGTACTCCTTACGGCTTGTCTCGTCCCCGCGGACCGACGATCGGCCCGCGCGGCATAGCCGGCGCCACGTCCAGAACTTTGCAGTTCCCACGGACCCACGCCGGCAAGGAGCTATGAAGGGCGCGGAATATACAGGTTTTCCGGCCGCCCGCAAGGCGCGGCGGAGCGGAAAAAAGACAATCATATCAACGCTTAAACCGACGCCTCGGCATCGGGCGCAGGGCCGGGATCGCCGTCGGGGCGATATTCCAGCAGGTCGCCCGGCTGACAGGCCAGCACGGCGCACAGTTTGTCCAGCGTGGAAAAGCGCACCCCCTTCACCTTGCCGGACTTGAGCAGCGACAGGTTCTGCTCGGTCATGTCGATGGCCTGGGCCAGGTCTTTCGAGCGCATCTTGCGCCGGGCCAGCATGACGTCGAGGTTGACGATGATCGGCATGGCGGCCGCCCCTACACGATCGCCGCGTTGTCGTCGGCGATGCGCCGGCCTTCCTCCAGCACGTGGGCGATCAGCACGAACACCAGGCCCACGAACAATGCCAGCACCTGGTCGGAACTGAGGCCGAAGGCCAACACGCGCTGGCCGGGCGGATTGAGCATGGTGATGATGATCGACGACAGGCCCAGCGTGAAGATCTGCGCGATGTGCAGGCCGATGATGCTCCAGGCGAACACGCGGATGGCGCGGGCGTTGTCGGCCGAAAACACCTGTCCGGCGGCGAAGGCCGCGAACAGGCGGCGCAGCCACATCAGGCCGTAGACCAACAGGCCGGTCGGCACCAGGGTGACGAACGCCCCGGCGGCCTGCTGCACCGGCGTCAACGCGACGGGGATCAGCTCCTCCCGCACGCCGGCCCGCACCGCGAAGGGCTGTCCCAGTTCGCCCCACAGCAGGGTCCACGTCAGCACCGCGCCGATCGGCATGGTGATCATGAGCAGAAGACAGAAACGGGAGAGCCAGCGGCTCAAGGCCTGCAGGCGGGTCGGGAGCAGCATGGGGACCTCCAAATATCTGATTTAGGGTTCATAAATTAATATAAAACATTAATCAATAGTGATCAGACACGAATCGACTCGCCCGCTGCCCGCCGCCGCCCCGGCCGCTCGCCTTGACAGGCCAGGACGATTGGGGGTTTTTGGCCGCCCGCGGCCGGACGGACCATCGGCCAACACCGCACCAACGTCGATCAGGGGTGTCAATGAGCTGGGCGTATGTCTTTCCGGGCCAGGGCTCGCAGGCCGTCGGCATGGGCAAGGACCTGGCGGCGGCGTTTCCGGCCGCGCGCGAAGTGTTCGGCGAAGTCGACGAGGCGCTGAAGCAGAATCTGTCCGCGCTGATGTTCGAGGGCCCCGACAGCGATCTGACGCTGACCGAAAACGCCCAGCCGGCGTTGATGGCCGTCAGCCTGGCCGTGATCCGCGTGCTCGAGGCCGAGGGCAAGGTCACGGTGCGCAACACCGCGCGCTATGTCGCCGGCCACTCGCTGGGCGAATATTCGGCGCTGGCCGCGGCTGGCGCGCTGTCGCTGACCGATGCCGCGCGCCTGCTCAAACTGCGCGGCCAGGCGATGCAGAAGGCGGTGCCGGTGGGCGAGGGCGCGATGGCGGCGCTGCTTGGGTTGGAACTCGACCAGGTGCTCGAGGTGGCGGGCGCGGCCTGCGTCAACGGCGAAATCTGCGCCGCCGCCAACGACAACGCGCCGGGACAGGTGGTGGTGTCGGGCCATGCGGCCGCGGTTACGCGCGCCGTCGAACTCGCCAAGGCCAAGGGCGCCAAGCGCGCGATCATGCTGGCGGTCAGCGCGCCGTTTCATTGCCCGCTGATGAAGCCCGCCGCCGACGCCATGGCCGAAGCCCTGGGCAAGGTCGACGTCAGGGCGCCGGTGGTTCCGGTCATCGCCAACGTCTCGGCGGCGACCGTGGTCGACCCCGACGAAATTCGCGCCGCGCTGGTCGAGCAGGTCACCGCCATGGTGCGCTGGCGCGAGAGCGTGAAACTGATGAAAGAGGCCGGCGTGACGACGCTGATCGAGGCCGGGTCGGGCAAGGTGTTGAGCGGGCTGGCCAAGCGCATCGACGGCGATCTGGCCGGGATCTCGGTGCATACCCCGAAAGACGTCGAAGAATTCCTCAAGCGGGTCTAACGCGGAAGGGCGGCGATGTTCGATCTATCCGGCAAAACGGCGCTGGTCACCGGCGCTTCGGGCGGCATCGGGGCGGCGATCGCGCGCGCGTTGCACGGCCAGGGCGCGACGGTGGCGCTGCACGGCACGCGGCGCGAAGCGCTCGACGCGCTGGCGGCCGAGCTGAACGAGCGCACGCACGTGCTGGTGTGCAACTTCGCCGACACCGAGGCGGTCGAGAAACTGGTGCCCGACGCCGAAGCGGCGATGGGCGGGCTCGACATCCTGGTCAACAACGCCGGCATCACCCGCGACGGCCTGATCCTGCGCATGAAGGACCAGGACTTCTTCGACGTGCTGGGCGTCAACCTCGGCACCGCGTTCCGACTCAGCCGCGCGGCGGTGCGCGGCATGATGAAGCGGCGCTACGGCCGCATCGTCAACATCGGTTCGGTGGTCGGCACCACCGGCAACCCGGGCCAGGCCAACTACGTTGCGTCCAAGGCCGGGCTGATCGGCCTGACCAAGTCGCTCGCCCAGGAAGTGGCCAGCCGCGGCATCACCGTTAACGCGGTCGCGCCCGGCTTCATCGCCTCGGCCATGACCGACAAACTGACCGACGACCAGCGCGCCAAGATCATCGCCGGCATTCCGCAGGGGCGCATCGGCGTGGGCGCCGACGTGGCCGCCGCGGTGGCGTTTCTGGCGAGCGCCGAAGCCGGCTACGTGACCGGCCAGACGCTGCACGTCAACGGCGGCATGGCGATGATCTGACCGGGTTTTTCGCCTCTTGCGGAGCGCAGGTCGGGCGCCGGGCGAGGCTCTTCCAAGGTCGGGGGGGTTTATGGTACCACCCTCCCGCCTGCAGGGCGTGGGACGAACCGCAAGCGCGCGTCGACCCACCTGCGGCCGACCGGCAACCGGCGCCGCCGCGCCCGCCGACTCTCATCGTCGCGAACCACTAACAGCGTGAGGAATTCAGGAATGAGCACCGTTGCCGAGCGCGTGAAAAAAATCGTCGTGGAACACCTGGGCGTGGAAGACGCCAAGGTGACCGAGAACGCCAGCTTCATCGACGACCTGGGCGCCGACAGCCTCGACACGGTCGAGCTGGTGATGGCCTTCGAGGAAGAATTCGGCGTCGAGATTCCCGACGACGCGGCGGAAAAAATCCTCACCGTGAAGGACGCCATCGCCTTCATCGAGGCCAACGCCAAGAAGTGAACGCCGACGGCGGCGGCGGCCTTCGGGCCGACCGACCGGTGTCCGCCGGCAACTGGGTTTGAAGATGGGGCCTAGGGGATTGACCGGGTCCCATCGCCGTTTCTGGATATCGCGGCTGTCGCCGCCGTTCGCGCAACGGCGACCGCCGCGTCGCCCGCAGCGAGGAGCCCGATAGCCATGAAATCCGCAGCGAGCAATTCCGAATCCCGCCGCGTCGTCGTCACCGGCCTCGGCATGGTCACGCCGCTCGGCGCCGGCGTCAAAGGCAACTGGGACGACCTGATCGCCGGCAAGTCGGGGATCGCCGGCATCACGCGCTTTGCGGTCGACGACCTGCCGTGCCGCATCGGCGGAGCGGTGCCGACCGCGGACAACCATCACCACAAGTTCGTGGTCGACGCGGTGGTCACGCCCAAGGACCGCCGCCGCATGGACGACTTCATCGTCTACGCGCTCGGCGCGGCCGAGGAAGCGATCAAGGACTCCGGCTGGCAGCCGCCGA
>JANRJB010000146.1:0-10584 GCA_033764265.1 Rhodospirillaceae bacterium
GGAACCGGGTAGTAAACCGGCAAATTGCTGTGCCGCCGAGTCACATCCCAGGACGTTGACAGGTTCAGTTCATGCGGCGCCGGGACAAACCTGGGCGCAGAGGGCCCCGACGCGGCGATGCGCTCAATACCCGCGGGCGGCCCGAGGCGTTCGGTGTTGCGCTGCCCGGCGATTGTGATGGGGTCGATCTGAGGCGGCGGGGCAGGTCTGGCGGTCGAAGGTGAAACACCGGCGGCTGGGGCCGGCCTGTCGCCGCGGCCGCCGAACAGGCCCTTGACCGAACTCCACAGCCCGAACTCCTCCATCCCCGTGGCGGGATTGATGGACGCGTCCTGTTCGGCGGCGGCGCGCTCGGCGGCATTGGGTAGGCGGATGCGGGCCGGATCGACGCCCTGGGCCACCTGGCCGGCGACGAAGCGCCGCAGCAGATCGAGCGTATGGACCCAGGCCGGCACGACCACGTCGGGGCCGACATCAGACCGGTCGGCGGTGAATGACGGGTCCAGCTCGGCCATGCGGGTGCGCACGGCCTGCGCCAGGGCGGGGTGACGCGCTGCATCGAAGCGTGCCAATTCTGCCCGGGCTTCCTGCAAAGCAGAGGTTCGGGTCTCGGCATCGCGCGCGGTGGCCGCGCGCGCGATCTGCGACGCCAGATCGCGGACCTCGTCGCCGGCCTCGCCGGCGAGTGGTCCGATTCCAACATTCGCATCCCGGCTCAGGGCGCAATCTTGCGAATGTTGGAATCAAAGGACCACTCGAAATGTATGATTCTCGTGGAGCTATGGATTTGACATTCGCTTCCGGGTTTCGCTGCGACACGGCTAGCGAATGTCAAATCCGCTCCACTAGCTCGGGATCGATGCCGGCGCGTTGCGCGGCCATCATCGCGAGGCCTTCGCGGAACGAATAGCCATGACGGCGGCGGTCTTTCGGGGGGAGGGCGGCGGGAGCGGCAGTCGGCATGGGGCACCTGCGGGGCCGGGGTCAACACACCGCAACGTGGCACAATCAGGAATATTCGTCAATCAGGAAATGGAAAAATCAATTCATTATCCCGATCAAACGCCTGCCCGGTCAATCGCTCGTTCGATCAAAAGGTTGCCGATCACCCCGGTTGCGCCAGCCGCAGCACCGTGCGCACCAAGGTCGGTTCGCCGGGCGCGGGCTCGGCGGCGAAGCCGAGCGCGGCGGCCAGCGCCAGCATGCGGGCGTTGCCGGCCAGCACGTCGCCCCACAATTCGGTCACGCCGCGCCGACGGGCTTCGGCGATGGCGAGCTTCATCAGCGCGGTGCCCAGGCCCAGGCCCTTCTTGTCCGAGCGCACGGTGACGGCGTACTCGGCACGCCGGCCGTCGGGCTCGCCGTGCAGGCGCACCACGCCCCAGAAATCCGCCGGCGCATTCCCGGGCGCGGCGACGAACGCCATTTCGCGGTCGTAGTCGATCTGCGTCAGGCGCGCGGCCAGATGGTGGTCGAGATCCTTGAGGCCGGTGAAGAAGCGGAACCGCGCGTCCTCGGGGCTGAGCGCGCGCACCAGGGCGCGCAGGGCGGGCTCGTCCTCGGGCCGGATCGGGCGCGCCGTCAGCCGTGCGCCGCCGGGCAAAGTCAGCGTTGTCGCCAGATGGTCGGGGTAGGGCGAGATCACCGGGCCGCCATGGGCGGCGTCGACCCGGATGCGGACGTCGAGCGCGATGACGCCCGCCGCCGAGGCCAACAGCGGGTTGATGTCGAGATCGGCGATGGTCGGGTGATCCGTCGCCAGCGCCGACAGGGCGACGATGGCCGCGGCCACGGCATCGAGGTCAGCCGCGGGCTGGTCGCGGTAGCCCTTCAGCAGCCGCCCGACACGGGTGTCATCGATCATGCGCCGGGCCAGGGCCAGGTTCAACGGCGGCAGGCCGAGCGCCTTGTCGTCGATCACCTCGACCGCCGTGCCGCCGTGGCCGAAGGCGACCACCGGCCCGAAGGTGGCATCCACCGCCAACCCCAGGATCAGCTCCTGGCCGCGGCGGCGGTCGATCATCTCCTCGACCAAGAAGCCGTCGAGGCGGGCGCCGGGGCGCAGCCGCGCCAGCCGGTCGACCATGGCTTCGGCGGCGATGCGCACCGCTGCCGGCCCGTCCAGGTCGAGCGCAACGCCGCCCACGTCGCTTTTGTGCACGATGTCGGGCGAGACGATTTTGAGGGCGAGCCGGCCCGGCATGCCGTGCGCAACCTCAACCGCGGCCACGGGCGTGGCGGCGAAGGCGACACGGTTGGTGGGAATGCCGTACAGCGCCGCGATGTGCTTGGCGGCGTGGCCCGGCACCCAGCCGTGCGGCGTGGCGGCGGCCTCGGCCAGGAGGCGCGCAGTCTCGGCGCGCGCCGCGGGCGTCGGCGCGGCGGCCGGCGGCGGCACTTCCATCAGCGCCTCCTGCCGGCGGCGATACTGGTTCAAGCGGTTGAAGGCGGCGACCGCTTCCTCGGCGGTGGTGAAGTCGGGCAGCTTGGCGTTCGCGAATGCGCGCCGCGCCGCGCCGACCGACCGGTCGCCGACCCAAGCCGCCAGCACCGGCACCCGCGCCACCGCGGCGGCGGCGATGGTGTGGGCGGCGGTGTCATCGGGGTCGGAGACCGCGGTCGGGCAGTACAGCGCCAGCACCGCGTCGGCGCCGGGATCGTCGAGCACGATGTCGAGTGCCCGGCGGTAACGTTCTCCATCTGCGTCGCCGATGATGTCGATCGGGTTGGCCCGGCTCCAGGTGCGCGGCAGCACGGCGTCGAGCGCGGCGCGGGTGCGGTCGGACAGGTCGGCCAGCCGCCCGCCGCCGGCCACCAGCGCATCGGCCGCCATCACGCCCATGCCGCCGCCGTTGGTGACGATCATCAGCCGCTCGCCTTTGGGCTGGCGCGCGGCGGACAACAGCGCGGCGGTGTCGAACAGGTCGGCCAGCGTGTCCACGCGCACCAAGCCGGCGCGGGCGAAGGCCGCGTCGTACACGGAATCGGCGCCGGCCAGCGCGCCGGTGTGCGAGGCGGCGGCCTGGGCGCTGGCGGCGGTGCGCCCGCTCTTGATCACCACCACCGGCTTGAGCCGCGCCGCCGCGCGCGCCGCCGACATGAATTTGCGTGGGCTGGTGACGGCCTCGACATACAGCAGGATGGCGCGGGTGTGCTTGTCGCCGGCCAAGTAGTCGAGCATGTCGCCGAAATCCACGTCGGCCATACCGCCGAGCGAAGCCACCACCGACAGCCCGATGCCGCGCGGCGCCGCCCAGTCGAGCAGCGTGGCCGCCACCGCGCCTGATTGCGCCACCACGGCCAGCGACCCGGGCGTCAGCGATGCGGGCGCCGCGCCGACGCGGGCGAAGCTGGCGTTCAACCCCAGGCGCGGCACCACCAGGCCCAGGCAGTTGGGCCCCAGGATGCGCACCAGGTGCGGCCGCGCGGCGTCCAGCATGGCCTGCTGCCGGGCCGCGCCGGCCGCGTCGCCGCCCTCGGCGAAGCCCGCGGGGATCACCACCGCGCCGCGGCAGCCCTTGGCGCCCAGCGCGGCGATCAGGCCCGGCACCGCCTCGGGCGGCGTGGCGATGACGGCGAGATCCGGCACGAACGGTAGCGCGGCGACGCTGGGAAACGCCGCGACGCCGTTGATGTTGTCCGCGGTCGGATGCACCGCCGCCAGCGGCCCCTTGAAGCCAGCGGCGATGGCGCCAAGCACCACGCGCCCGAGCGAGCCGGGCGTCCGACCGGCGCCGATCACCGCGATCGCGCGCGGCGCGAACAGGGCCTCGAGATTGCGCTGGGTCACCGGCTCACCGTTGCGTCGGACCCGGCCAACTTAGGGACAGCGGCCGCGGCGGGCAATGTCGGCGCGGTGACAGGATGAGCGTGTTCGGCAATGCGTTCCTGGTCGGTGGGCAGGCGGATGCGGGCGGGATCGATGCCACGGGCCATCTGGCCGACGACGAAGCGGCGCAGCAGATCGGGCGTGTGGACCCAGGCCGGCACGACCACATCAGGCCTGGCTTCGGCAGGTGCTACGGCTAAGGAAGGATCGAGGTCATCGACGAGAACGATTTACGCGTTTCCCGATGGGATGGCATCACGCTAGTTTTTCATGGCTTGATACACGTCATAGGGCATCAGGCCGAAAACGAAACCACTGTTCATGCAGTCCACGTAGCCCATGCCGCATGCCTCCGACCACCGCGACATGAGTGGATTCAGAGCATCATTAAAATTCGCGGGCGCGGAGAACCAGGTGGACGCGCTGTGCCAGCCCGCGATCGCCCAAATTCCGTCACGCTGCACAAGAAAGATACTGTCGTTCGTAACTCTATCCCCGACGAGGCGATAAACCGCGATCTCAGTGGTGTTCACCAGCGCCGCGGGTAGTGGCTGCCCTCGCCCCATGCGGTCGGCAGGTGTCGGCGCCGGACCTTCGACGGCGAAGTCGGAAAGTTCATCGTTTTGGATGGAGAAGATGTCGGCAATCGACAGGCGCCAGGGTTCCGAAACGGCGATGTTGAATTTCTCCGCGTAGCCGGGTTCGTTGTCGATGGCATATCTCGTCGATTCGTCCTCGGCATCCAAATAAACGTGGCCGCGAGCCGGCAGCCCGACCATTGGACAGAACTTTCCGGCGATCCCCTCGCACGCGAGCCATGTCTTAAGGGAGCAAAACGGCGTTGCCGTCGCCGACTCGCACGGGGCCTGATCGCCGGGATTCTGGCCGGGTTCGGCAGACCAACACGCGCCCACCCAAGACATCAACAGGAGCGCTGTAATGATTGGACTCGCACGACGCATTCGATCTCCTATCCAACCCAGCATTCGAATCAAGACCGGCATCAAGGCATTATTTGGGCCGTTGGGATTTCCAGCCAGGCAGAAGCGTGGCGGGATCGACAAATCTGCCGTTCCAGAACGTCTCGAGATGCACATGGGGCAGCATTTGGCCACTTTCCGAAATCTCGTGCCGCCCTTGATAATATCCAAGGGGCGTGACACCGCCGATGACTTGATCGCCGATCTTCGGGCCTTGACCATCGACATACAGTAGCTTGGCCCTCATCCCTTTGAAGGGTCCGGTGCCCTGGATGTGAACCGAATTGTACTGCGCAAGTCGGGGATCTTTCTGGACGTTCGCATTCGGGTACGCTTGGCCGCGCCTCACAATCTTGCCATCGATCGGCGAAACGATCGGCGCCGACGGGTCGGCGAGCTTGATATCCACTCCCTGATGCAACCGTTTGCCGCCGGCCCGGGGTGCATCGTTCCAGCCGAACCCGTCGGGGTCGTTGCGTTCCACTCCGCGCGGCTGATTGTGAATCTTGGACGGCTCCAGGCCGGCGCGGGACGGGTCCAGGTGGTTGATGAACCAGCTGGGATACAGCTCCGGCACGGTCGGCGGCTGGGGCCGGCCTGTCGCCGCGGCCACCGAACCATCCCTTGATCGAACTCCACAGCCCGAACTCCTCCATCCCCGTGGCGGGATTGATGGACGCGTCCCGCGCGGCGGCGGCGCGTTCGGCGGCGTTGGGCAGGCGGATGCGGGCGGGATCGATGACACGGGCCACCTGGCCGGCGACAAAGCGGCGCAGCAGATCGGGCGTGTGGACCCAGGCCGGCACGACCACATCAGGCCCGGCTTCGGCGTGGTCGGCGGGGAACGAAGGGTCCAATTCGGTGAGGCGAGCGCGTAGGGCGCGGGCCAACTTCGGATAGCGCGCCGAATCGAAGCGCGCCAATTCCGCCCGGGCTTCCTGCAAAGCAGAGATTTGGGTCTCGGCATCGCGCGCGGTGGCCGCGCGCGCGATCTGCGACGCCAGATCGCGGACCTCGTCGCCGGCCTCGCCGGCCAACTCGGGATCGATGCCGGCCCGATTTGCAGCCATCATCGCGAGGCCTTCGCGGAACGAATAGCCGTGACGGCGGCGGTCTTTCGGGGGGAGGGCGGCGGGAGCGGCAGTCGGCATGGGGCACCTGCGGGGCCGGGGTCAACACACCGCAACGTGGCATAATCAGGAATATTCGTCAATCAGGAAGCGGAAAAATCACATAATTGCCCGGTCCGCGCCGTGGACACGCCCCGGTGCAGCGCGAAGGCCCATGCTCACTTCGGCCGGCCCTATGGTGTGTCACCGCCCTCGGCCAGGATGCGCAGGTAGGCCACCGCCGCATCGAGTTCGGCGTCGGTCAGGTAATCGAATGCCGGCATGATGAGGTCCATCGTGCTGTCGGGCGAGCCGGGGTGGCGGCCGGTCATGAGAAAGTCTTTCAATTCGGCGTCGGTCTTGGCGCGCACGAAGGTATTGCCGCGCAGGACCTCGCCCAGGTCCTTGAGGCCGGCGCCGTCGGGGCCGTGGCACGAGGCGCAATAGTCGGCGTAAACCGATGGCGCCGAGACCGGGGCTTGGGCCACGGCCTTTTCCGCGCTTGCGACCAGCGGCGCGAGGCCCGCCAGGGTCAGTGCAAGGCCCCTCAAACGTCCTCGCTGAAATTCTCCAGCGCCTCGAAGTCGGCGATGCGGATGACGCGCGTGGATTCGATGGCGATCAGGCCCGCCTGCTCCAGCCGAGTCAGGCAGCGGCTGACGGTCTCGAACGCCAGGCCCAGGTAGTCGGCGATGTCCTCGCGCGTCATCGGCAGATGCACCGGATTGTCGGGCCCGCCGCGCTTGGCCGACTTGCGCGACAGCATGAGCAGGAACGAGGTCAGTTTCTCGCTGGCCGATTTCTGGCCCAGCGCGGTGATGTGCTGCTGGGCCGCGACCAGGTCGTCCACCGCCATCTCGAGCAGGCGGTGTTCCAGGTTGGGCATGTCGCGGCGCACCTTGTCCAGATCGGCGCGCGAGAACCGGCAGACCTTGGCGCCGCGCACGGCTTCGGCCGTCACGTTGTAGGTTTCGCCGGCGGCGAAGCCCAAGAAGTCGCCGGGGAACAGGAATCCCACCACCTGCCGCTTGCCGTTGCCAAGCATGTTCGACAAGCGAATGGCGCCATCGGTGACGTTATAGACCCAGTTAGAGGCGTCACCCTCGCGCACCAGCGCCTCGCCGGCGCCATAGGTCTCGCAGCGCACCAGCTTGGTCAGGCAGTCGAGCTCGGCCTTGTCGAGCGCGCCGCACAGGTTCAGCGTGCGCGCCCCGCACACCAGGCAGCGCGACACGTCGAAGGTGAAACTGGCGCGCTGGCCGGACTTGAGTTCCTGCTTCACGGACGTGGCCCCCGGTTTCGGTCCATACCTTATCTATGGCGGGGTTTGACCCCGATCAATCATTGTCATCGGCCGTGATGGTACAAGATTGCGAGTCGTTCTAAAATGCGGGCCGCCCGGGTCCGCCCACACGGAGGCCACCCGCCATGCCCATCAAGCAAATCCTGGTCCCGCTGACCGGCGAAAGCAAAGCCGAACACGTCTGCGATATGGCGTTCGCGGTCGCCAAAGCCACTGCCGCGCACGTCGTGGGCACCGACACGGTGACCGACCCCGGCCCGTTCCTCGACCAGACCGGCGTGGGCATGATGGCCACCTACTATGACGAGCTGATGAAGACCGCCGACAAGGTCCAGGCCCAGAAGCGCAAGGTCGCGGCCGAGGCGTTCGACGCGGCGCGGGCGCGCAGCAATGCCACGGCCGCCGACGCGCCGGTCAAGGGCAACGGAGTCACCGCGACCTGGGTCGACGGTGCGGATTACAACGGCGCGACCGTGTCGCTGTTCGGCCGGCTGGCCGACCTGATCGTGGTCAACCGCCCCGGCGACAAGGCCAGCTACGCCGAGATGCAGGTGTTCGAGACCGCGGTGTTCACCGCGCGCAAGCCGGTGCTTGTGGTGCCGCCGAAGGCCAAATCGCTTGGCCATCGCGCCGCCATCGCCTGGAACGGCAGCATCGAGGCGTGCGCCGCCGCCGGCGCGGCCATCGACCTGATGAAGGGCATGGACGGCGTCGAGATCATCCAGGTCGGCGACATCCCCGACGGCAACGCCTCGTCGCAGGCGCTGGCCGCCTATCTCGGCTGGCACGGCCTGACCGCGCGCATTCACGCGGTCAAGGATGCCGGCAAGACCGGCGCGCTGATCCTGTCGGAAGCCAAGTCGGCCGGCGCGTCGTGCCTGGTGATGGGCGCCTACACCCACAGCCCGTTGCGCGAACTGATCCTGGGCGGGGTGACCAGCCACATGATCGGCCACAGCGACCTGCCGCTGGTGATGGCGCACTGAACGGTCGACGGCCCGTCACGTCTCGGCGACGAAGTGGCGCAGCAGCTCCGGCGTGAGGACCCAGGCTGGCACGACCACGTCGGCCTCGATCCCGGCCATGTCGGCGGTGAATGACGGGTCCAGCTCGGCCATGCGGGCGCGAAGCGCGCGGGCCAACTTCGGAAAGCGCGCCGAATCGAAGCGCGCCAATTCCGCCCGGGCTTCCTGCGAAGCAGAGGTTCGGGTCTCGGCACCGCGCGCGGTGGCGGCGCGGGCGATCAGCGACGCCAGATCGCGGACCGGCGAACAGCGCCTCCGAAGCGCCTTTATTGCATGTTTGAAATTTGATCTTCGTTATACATTACTGCGACCAGCTTTCTAGCTCGTCGAGGATCGATGCAGATAGTCGCACGGATGCTGGTCGCGCTACTCTTAATCGTGACGCGCTTGGTGCTCGTCTTGGCCATCCTTTGGATCGCGGATGATCTGTTCACACTATGGGCCCATCGCGCGGTTGTGGTGCCGAGATTGAATGCGCTGGGTGAGGCCGTGTGCAACGCCATGGTCAGCGGTGATCTGGAACGATTCGTCAATTCAAGGCCGATCCCCGAGGCGGATACGTTTGCCCACGAATTCCAATCGGACAGGTACATCGCGCGGACTCTCGACCGCTACCGGCAAAGAGGCGAGTACGCCGCAGGTTGCTTCTTCACAGTGATTGAAGGCGGTGCGGGATGCGATTACGAGGCAACGTACTTAGTAGAGTACTGGCCGAACATCTTCGATCTTCGCCGGTTCTTTAAGCCAGTTGTGGGGACGACAGCGGCAGAGCGCCTGCAAGACGCGTGGCTGGAGGCGGCGTTTCGCTACCTGTCATTTGGCGATATCTACACTCTGGCGGTTGAGTCGGAGAAGCACGGTTTCTTGCTCGAGTTCGATGTTGCATCTCTAATCCATGAAATCATTGGCTGGCACAGCCATTGGTTGGGCTTTCATCCTCCGCATTATTCTACAGAGTTCGGATTGTTCGACGTTTGTCGAGCCTCCGAGAGGCTTCTCGCGGCGCGAAAGAAGGCCGGCCGGACTTTGCCTCAGTACCGCCCACATTTGCGATAAGGTGGCGCCCCTTGCGCTTCCGCCCCTTACTCGGTCAAGCGATACGGGGCCCCACGGGTGAGGCGCACCAGTTTTCGATTCCCGTGCTCGTCCAACTCGATCTTGCCTTGAACTTTCTGTGCCCATCGCGAGCGGGTATGGAACTCACGAGCCCGCCCGGTGTCGCGCAACGTGTTGATCGCCCCCGCTCCGGGATCGTCGGGTTCGAAATTGTACGGCTCGTCCATGGAGAACGTGATTGTACCATCGACATCCATTCCATCCGAGCCGCGGGTCACGTTCAGGTCGGTAGCGGCATCGAGATTGTACTTGCCGAGAGCCAACCCGCTATCGAGCGGCCAAGGGATTTTGTCGGTGTTCGAGACACGCGCTAAGCCTTGAAGATTTGTCGATTCGCCCGTTTTCATGTCGTCCAGCTTGGCGATATCCGGAAAAATTTTCGCCTGGCCCTTCGTCAATCCCTCGTCGGCTAGAAGTTCTTCAATTTTGTTGGCGGAGTAGGCGATGTCCCGGTTGTTCCACAAGCGCTCGGGGTCAATCGTCAGCGGTTCGCCGCTGGCGTCGAGAAAGTGATCGAGATGGTCCGCGGCGAGGTCGAGGCCGACGACCCTGCCCGCCGACGCCAACCCCCGAAAACCGGTGCGGCTGGCATCTTGTAGCCAGTGTTGAGATTTCATCCATGTCTTCGCGTTATCCCACCATCCGAACTCCTCCATCCCCGTGGCGGGATTGATGGACGCGTCCTGTTCGGCGGCGGCGCGTTCCGTGGCGTTGGGCAGGCGGATGCGGGCCGGATCGACGCCCTGCGCGACCTGGGCGGCGACGAAGCGGCGCAGCAGCTCCGGCGTGAGGACCCAGGCCGGCACGACCACGTCGGCCTCGATCCCGGCCATGTCGGCGGTGAATGAAGGGTCCAGCTCGGCCATGCGCGTGCGCAAGGCACGGGCCAACTTCGGATGACGCGTCGAATCGAAGCGCGCGAGTTCCGCCCGGGCCTCCGTCAAGGCCGAGGCTCGAGTCTCGGCATCGCGCGCGTTGGCCGCACGGGCAATCAGCGAGGCCAGATCGCGGACCTCGTCGCCGGCCTCGCCGGCCAGTTCCGGGTCTATCCCTGCTCGATTTGCAGCCATCATCGCGAGGTCTTCGCGAAACGAGTAACCGTGGCGGCTTCGGTCCTTCGGGGGGCGGGAAGCGGGAGCGGCAGTCGGCATAGGGCACCTGTGGCGCCGGGGTGAGCGACGCCGCAGGGTGGCACAGTCAGGAAAAATCGTCAATCAGGAAA
>JANRJB010000150.1:0-36967 GCA_033764265.1 Rhodospirillaceae bacterium
TCGGCGAAGCCTTGGGCGCTCACGCGGTCGCGATCGGTCTTGCGGACTCGCGCCTCATGCTCGGCGGCGGGGTCGGGACCGGGCGCCAGTTGAGGCCACAGGCGCGCGATTGCGTTAGACAGATCGTCCGGATTGCCGCGCGCGAAAAAGTGAAAGCCGTCCAAGCCCTCGCCCTGTTCGCGGTGAACGTCCAGGTCCGACAGGATGAGCGGGCGGCCGACGGCCTTGGCGTCCTCGACCACCGTGCTCCAGCCCTCGAACAGCGAAGGCTGCACAACCGCGGCGGCAAACCGCGTCAGACTCAAGAGATCGTCCGGCGACACCATGCCCAGGAACCTGATCGATTCCGCAAGGCCCCGCTCGACAACGAAGGACTGAAGCTCGGCGAAGTACGCGGGATGGCGAAAGTCGCTGGCCTGGCCGGTACAAGCAAGCGTCACGTCAACGCCGCGGGTTCGCAGCGCGGCGACGGCCCGGAACAGGGTCAGATGATCCTTGTGCTTCCAGAACTGGTTGGGCGCAAACAGATACTTGGCCGGCAGGCCGTAGCGCGGGCGCGGGTCGACCAGCGGCGCGGCCGCCGGGTCGAGCGCGCTCGCGAACGGCCAGACGAACACGCGTGCCGTCGCGCCCGGGTAGAACTGTGCAAGGTCGGCCGCGGCGGTGCGGCTGCTGAGCAACAGAAATTTGCGCGCGTAGGCCATCGCCGAGAAATCAGCGTCGCGGCGCGCCAATTCGTCGGCGTCGAACATGCCGGGCAGATGCTTGTGCTGGAAATCGGGAATCCAGTGCAGCGCCCGCGGCGGGTTGTAGACGGTGCGGAACACCGGAAACACCGCCGCCGCCGCGCCGATCAGCGCGTCGATGCGGGCCGCGTCGGGCTGCGTGCCGGTCACAACCTCGGCGAACAAGCCGGGCTTCAGAGCCAGCGGCGCGCCGTCGGTCCTGAACACGCCGTCCACCGCGTCGTGACGGAACAGGGCGCGCACCACCGGGGTGTCGATGGCGCCGTCGGTGCTCACCAGAACCCGGGGCCGCCGGGCGGGCTCCAGCAGCGACAGGACGCGCGCCAGGTTCTCGAGATAAATGGCCCCGCCCATCCAGCCCTTGAAGGTCACGTCAAGGTTGGGGCGGAACAGCGGAAGGACCAGGGTGTGGCGCGTGGACAATAGCGGCGAGGGTGCGGTGGTTGCGACCCCGTGTTGATACGCGAGCCGCTACGCCTTGTCATGGTGCTTGCAGTAGCCTGCAAACGAAAGCGGCGGCCGGCGCGCCGCCGACCGCCGCCTCGCCGTCTAGTTCAGCGAACAGGTCGCCTCGGCGCCGGTCAGCTCGTACTTGCCCTCGTCGACGTTGATGCTCTCGACCTTGCCGTTGTTGACGATGATCGAGAAGCGCTTGCCGCGGGTGCCCAGGCCGAACTTGGTCGCGTCCAGTTCCAGGCCCAGCTTCTTGGTGTACTCGCCGTTGCCATCGGCCAGCATCTTGATCTTGTCGCCGACGCCGCGGTCCTTGCCCCAGGCGTCCATCACGAACACGTCGTTGACGGCCATGCAGGCGATGGTGTCGAAGCCCTTGGCCTTCACCTTGTCGTAGTTCTTCAGGTAACTGGGCAGGTGCTGGTTGGAGCAGGTCGGCGTGAACGCCCCCGGCACCGAGAACAGCACAACTTTCTTGCCCTTGAACAGCTCGTCGGTGGTGATTTCGGCCGCGCCGCTCGCCGTCATCACGCGGAATTTGCCCTCGGGCATCGTGTCGCCTTGCTTGATCGCCATGTGCGTTCCTCTCGTTGTCGTGCGTTGCGGATTGAATCGGTCGGGCCGGCACGGGCGCCGGCGCGCGCGGTCAAAATAGGGAGTCGGGCGGCGGAAGCCAATTGAAGTTTGCGACGGCCCGGGCTCAGTTGGCGAGGCCGCGGCGAATCTCGTAGTGGTCGCCCTTGAACCCGGTGAAGTAGGATTCCACCTCCGGGTGGCGCACCGGCTCGCCGGAGTCGTCGACCAGCAGGTTCTGCTGCGACACATAGGCGACATAGTGGGTCTGCTCGTTCACGGCCAGCAGGTGATAGAACGGCTGATCCTTGCGCGGGCGCACCTCTTCCGGGATCGACTGCCACCATTCCTCGGTGTTGTTGAACTCGGCGTCGACGTCGAAGATCACGCCCCGGAAGGGGAACAGGCGGTGCTTGACCACCTGACCGATCTTGAACTTGGCTTGCTTGGCTTGCACGGCCGGCTCGCGTTCTGCTGACGACAGAAGAAAGATAGGAATCTGCCGCTGGCCCGTCCAGTGGGCCATAACCTATTGAATAAACGTGATAAAAATTTAAAGCGACGGACCCCTCCGGGCCATGTCGCACGGCGCGGGTGCCGCGTTCATTCACATGCGTGAATGTCGTGGCGCGGCGGCCGCTTCCAGGCGGGCGACCTCGGCGCGGTAATGACCGAGGCCCCACCACTGCAACAGGATGCACGGCAGCCCCACCAGCGCCGGAACGATGGCCAGGCCGTATTTCAGCGCCGCCGGGTCGCCGAACACCTGGTCGGTCAGCAGGCCGACCAGCGGCGGCCCGATGAACAGCCCGGCCAGGTTGATGATCACCCAATATACGGCAGTGGCCTGGGCGCGCACCTGGTTGGGCGCCACCGCCACCGTTGCCGCCGCGCCGCAGGCCGACGCCATGGCGCCGCCGATGGTCGAGAGCGCGAGGCCGGCCAGCGCCAGTTCGGGCGTCGGCATCAGCGGATAGATGATCGAGGTGGGGATCAACAGCGTGATCGCGATCAGGGTGGCGCGCATCGGGCCGCCGCGGTCGCCGGCCTTGGTGAAGCGGTCGGCCAGCCAGCCGCCGAAATTGGCCCCGCCCGGGCCGCACACCAGGAAGATCGCGCCGATGGCGAAGCCGATCTCGGTCATGCCCCAGCCCCAGGTGCGCCTGAACAGCTCGGGATTGAAGAACTGGGCGTAGCCGGTGATGGTCATTGCGGTCTGGCCGACCCACAACGCGCCGATCGAGCTTCGCCGCTGCCAGAAATAGGCGAGCGCCTGGCCGATGGTGGTGTCGGCCACCCGGCTGCCGTCGAGCGCGATCTTGTCGCGGCGGTACGGTTCGCGCACCAGCATCATGACGGCGGCCAGCACCAGTCCGGGCAGGCCGACGATCAGGAAGGTGGCCTTCCAGCTCTCCATCGCGCCGAACAGCGGCAGCGTGATCTCGGGCGTGGCGGTGACGCGGCCGACGATCCAGCCACCGAGCATCGAACCGATGGCGGTGCCGAGCGAGATGCCGCTCATGTACAGGCTGACGGCACGGGCGCGCTTTTCCTTGGGGAAGTAGTCCGAGATCATCGACAGGGCGCTCGGCGTCAACACGGACTCGCCGACGCCGACGCCGATGCGCGCCAGGAACAAGTGGGTGAAATTGCGCGCGAACGCCGAAGCGGCCGTCATCAGCGACCACAGCGCGATGCCGCAGGCGATGATCACCTTGCGGCTCTTGCGGTCGGCCAGCCAGCCGACCGGAATCCCCAACAGGATATAGAAGATCGCGAACGCCGGGCCCAGCAACAGGCCGACCTGAGTGTCGTTCAGGGCGAACGACGCCTTGATCGGACCGATGATGAAGCTGAGGATCTGCCGGTCGAGCCACGAGACGATGTAGGTGAGCAACAGCAGCACCACCACCGTCCAGGCATAGGCCGGGGCGGGGTATGGTGGCTCGCGGGTCGGGCCCGGGTCGGTCACGCCGGCGCCTTCACGGCCTGGGTCTCGGCCGACGAACTCCAGCCTTCGGCCTCGATCACGCCGGCGCGGTAATGGCGCAGGTTGTAGGCCAAGATGGCGATGGCGAACACGCCGGCCACGCCGGCATTCAAAGCGAGCGAATAGCGCAGCATGCTTTCGTCCTTGAACACGAAGTCGGTCACGATCGCCACGCCGCTCGGGCCGACGGTCAGGCCCAACAGGCTGATGACGAAATAGTACATCGCGGTGATCTGCGCGCGCATCTGGTTGGGCACCACCATCATCAGCGAGGCCGCGCCGGTGGCCGTGACCCAGGCCCCGCCGATGGACGAGAACACCAGCACGAACAGCGCCGCTTCGGGCGTCGGCATCAGCGTCACCAGCACCGAGGGCGGAATGAAGAACGTGGCCGCGCCGATCAGGTTGGCGCGCATGTGGCCATCCTTGTAGCCCTTGGCATACAGCCGGTCGGCCAGCCAGCCGCCCAGGTTGACCCCGATCGGCACCGTCACCAGCACCAGGATGCCGTAGGCCATGCTGATCTCGCCGATGGTCCAGCCCCAGGTGCGGATGAAGGTGGTCGGCAGCCACGAGAAGAAGGCGTAGCCGATGATGGTCACCACCGACATGCCGACGAAGTGGCTGGAAAATCCGCGCCAGCGGGCGCGCAGGAAGCCGAACACCTCGGCCACCGGGATGACGTCGGCGCCGTCGGCGCGGCGCATCTTGTCGCGGCGGTACGGCTCCTTCACCGTCAGCATGACTAGCGCCATCACCAGGCCGGGCAGGCCGACCACCAGGAACACGGTCTGCCAGGCGTACAGCTCGCCGATCACCGGCAGCGTCACCGGCGGCTGGGTCGAGACGTACTCGATGACCTGACCGCCGAGGATCATGGCGAGCGCCGCCCCCAGGCCGACGCCAGCGTTGTAGACGCTGAGCGCCCGGCCGCGTTGGGCCTTGGGGAAATAGTCGCTGAGCAGCGACAAGGCGCTGGGCGCCAGCGTCGCCTCGCCGACGCCCATCCCGATACGAGCCGCGAACAGCGTCCAGTAATTGCGCGCCAGGCCGCACGCCGCGGTCATCACGCACCACAGCGTGATGCCGACCGCGATGATGTTGCGGCGGCTGGCGCGGTCGGCCAGCCGGCCGATCGGCAGGCCCATGACGGTGTAGAAAATGCCGAACGCCAGGCCGAGCAGCAGGCTCATCTCGGTGTCGGAGATGCCCAGGTCGCGTTTGATGGGCTGGACCATCAACGCCATGATCTGGCGGTCCAGGAACGACACGATGTAGGTGACCGTCAGCACGCCCACCACGTACCAGGAATATCCGGTCGGCGGGTACGGCGGCTCCGGTGGTGCCGAGTTCGGCGGCGTCATCGACCGGACCCGACCGGGGCGGCGGCAATCATCATTTCGGTTTCCTCCACCGTCCCCTTGAAGTGGCGCAGGTTGTAGACGAGCACCCACGTCACCAGGAGCCCGGCCACGGCCGACACGATCGACAGCGCGAAGCCTACCGCGTTTTCGTCGGCGAACACAAAGTCGGTGATCAGCGCAACCGACGTCGGGCCGATGGTCAGACCCAGCAGGCTGATCACGAACCAGTAGACCGCCGTGACCTGGCCGCGCATCTGGTTGGGCGTGGCCATCATCAGGGCCGCCGGCCCGGCCGCCGAGGGCATAGCCGCGCCGATGGCGTTCAGCGCCACCACCGCCATCGCCAGTTCGGGATCGGGGATCAGTGGCGCGATGATCGCGGTGGGCACCAGCAGCAGCACGCCGTAGAACGCCGCCCGCATGTGGCCGTCCTTGACGCCACGGCGGTACAGCTGGTCGCCCAGCCAGCCGCCGAGCGTCACGCCGATCGGGCCGCCGACGCCCAGGATCACGCCGTACCACAGGCTCAGCTGGCCGATCGACCAGCCGTGCACCCGCACGAACACCGACGGCATCCAGGCCACATAGGCGTTGCCGATGATGGTCATGACCGACAGGCCCAGGAACATCGACCCGTAGGTACGCCAACGGGTCGTCAGGTAGCCGACCACGTCGCGCAAGGGCACCTGTTCGCCCGCGCCGGCGATGCGGTCGCGGCGGGCCGGCTCGGCCACCGTCAGCATCAAGAGCGCCACGATCAGCCCGGGCGCGCCGACCGCGACGAACACCATCTGCCAAGGCGCGAGCGTGCCGACCACCGGCACGGTCACCTCGCCCAGGGCGGTGAAGTACTCGATCGCGCGGCCGCCCAGCACGAATGACAGTCCGGCACCAATGCCCAGACCCCAGGCGTAGACGCTGTAGGCCAGGCCGCGCCGGCCGCGCGGGAAGTAGTCGCCCAAGAGCGAACTCGCGCACGGCTGCAGCGTCGCCTCGCCGATGCCGACGCCGACGCGCGCCAGGAACAGCTGGCCCCAGCCGCGTGCCAGGCCGCACGCCATTGTCATAAGGCTCCACACCGCGATGCCGGCGGCGACGATGGTGCGCCGGTTGGCGCGGTCGGCCAGCCGGCCGATGGGTATGCCGAGCAGCGTATAGAACACCGCGAACGCCAGCCCCAGTAGCAGGCTGATCTCGGTGTCGGACAAGCCCAGGTCGCGTTTGATCGGCTGGACCAGCAAGGCCAGAATCTGGCGATCCAGAAACGCGAACACGTAGCCCAGCATCAGCACCGCGACGACGTACCAGGCATACGCCGGCGGCGGATATGGCGGCTCGGCCGCCGACTGGCTGAGGTCGGCATGCGACATTGATATTCCTCCCCGATCCGGTGGCCCGCACCACCGCACCTCAGGTATCATACCGGTGAGGCCGTCAGGGTGCCGGGATGCCAGGAATTTCCTCGTCAGACCAAAGGATGAACCGCTGGGTGCTGCTCGCGGGGTTTGGCGCGATCGCGCTCCTGTTGTCGGTGGCCGCCGTTCGCATCCTGGACAGCCGCGAACGCGCGATTGTCGCGGCCAGCGAAAAGGCGACGCAGCTGGCGCGCCTGTTGGAGTCGGGCGCCACGTCGATCTATCAGTCGGGCGAATTCGTACTGGACGCGGTCGCCGCCGAGGTTCGCGCCCATGCCGCGGTCCGCGCGCTGCCCGACGGTCCGCTCAGCCTGAACTTCACCGAGTACGCCGAGCGGTGGCCGGTCGTGCAGTCCGTCGGCCTGATCGGAACGGACGGACTGATCCGGGTCTCGGCGGTACGCAACCGCGACGGGCAGCTGGAACCGGCGTTGATCGGCCAGGACGTGTCCGCGCGGCAGACCTTCACCAGCCATGTCGATCGTGCCCCCGGCACGGACGCGATGGCTATCAGCGCCGTTCAATCGGGTTACATCACGCAAACACCGATCGTTGTGCTGACCAAGGGCATATGGTCGGACGACCGTCAGTTCCTGGGCGTGGCCACCGCGGCGGTGCGGCTGGACGCGTTCGAGGCGCTGTTCAGAACGGTTTTCCCTGAGATCCGCGGAACCATCGCCATGTTCCGCGACGACGGCACGCTGCTGGTGGCCGTACCGCCGACCAACTTTACGCTCAACCGCAACTTCGGATCGTCGCACCTGTTCAGCCGGGCGATCGTGGACTCGCCGATCGGCGTCTACACCGCGCCCGCCGCCGACGACAGCCTGGGGCGTCGGCTCGCCTACCGGGCCGCCGCGCGCTACCCGTTCGTGATCGCGGTCGGCCTGCCGCTGACCGACATCCTGGACGAGTGGCGCGACACCAGCCTGGTCAATGCCGGAGCGGCGGCGTTCGCGGCCGCGGTGATCGGCGTCTTGACGATGATCCTGGCCAGCTGGATGCGCCGCCGCCAACGCGAACAGGCCTTGCTCGCGATCAGCGAACAGAACCTGGCCGAGGCGCAGCGCATCAGCGGCATCGGCTACTTTGAACGCAACCTGACCACAAACGCTTACTCGTGGTCGCCGAACATGTACACGATTCATGGCGTGTCGCCGGACACCTTCGAGCCGGGCCGGAGCGATTTTCGCGGCATCGTGCACGAGGACGATCGCGAGCGGCTGACGCGCGAGATGCAAGCCGTGATCGTCAGGCCGGCGTCGGGCACCACCGAGGGCCGGATCTGCGGCCCCGACGGCGCCGTGCGCTACGTCCGCTATTCCTGGCGGGTCCTCAGCGACGGGGCCGTTACGGGCTCGCGGCTGTTCGGGGTCGCGCAGGATGTGACCGACCTGCGTCGGGCCGAAGCCGCCATCCGCGCCAACGAGGCGCGATTGGCCGACGTGGTCGAGTGCTCGAGCGACTACATCTGGGAATCCGACGCCGACGGGCGCATCGTCGTGTTCGCCGGCACTGGGATCGACCTGTTCCAGTCCCCGCTTGGTCTGCACGGTTCATTCTTCCACGCCTCGACCAGCGAACCGAGCGACCTGGAACAGCTGGAAGCGGCGGTCCGGCAAAACCGCCAGTTCCGCAACCTGATGATCCCGGCGCGCGGTGCCAGTGGCGGCGTGCGCTGGGTGCGCGTCAGCGGCAACCCGAAATTCGATGCCGCCGGCCAGTTCCTGGGATTTCGCGGCGCGGGCACCGACGTGACCGAATCGCGCGCGCAGCTGCAGCAACTGGAACAGCAGCGCAAGGGCGAAGCCCTGGGCCGGCTGGCCAGCGGCCTCGCTCATGAGGTCAACAACCTGCTGCAGCCGGTGCTGATCTACGCCGCATCGGGCACCTCGTCGCCGGATGCGGGCGATCTGTCGCGATCCTATTTCGAGCGCATCATGCGCGCGGCCGACCGCGCCACGGCGATTGTGCGCAACGTGCTGTCCTTCGCCCGCAGCGGTCCGCCGCGCCGCGAGGATGTCAACGTGCTGGCTGCCGTCAACGAGGTGGTCGAGCTTTCGGGCGCCATCGCCCCGCACGGCATCCGGTTCGAGGTCGCGCGCACCGATCTCGATTGCCTGGTGCGGGCCGACCGCACCGGCCTTGCCCAGGTGTTGTTGAACTTGGTCACCAATGCCATCGAGGCGATGGGCGCCTCCGGCACCCTGTCGATCGGCGCGGAAGAAGTTGAAGTGTATGCCACGGTCGACCGGTTCGGCGGCATCCGCCCGGGCCGGTATTGCCGCGTCACGGTGTCCGACACCGGCCCGGGCATCCGCGCCGAGCAGTTCGGGCAGATTTTCGATCCGTTCTTCACCACCAAGCCGACGGGGCAGGGCACCGGGCTCGGCCTTTCGGTGGTCGCGGGCCTGGTCAAGACCTGGGGCGGCGCGGTCGGCGCGGCCAACCGCGACACCGGCGGAGCGGTGTTCTCGGTGTACCTGCCGCTCGCGGTGCAGTCGCTGCAGGCGGCGCAGTAGCCGGTTACTTGCGCGCGCCGGTGAAGAAGTAGCGCCCGCCGCTGCGGGTGGCGTTGGGGTCCAGCTTGCGCGCCTCGAACATCAGGCTCGGCGTGGTCGCGCGGAAGGTGCGGTCGGCCGCGAACCCCGCCTCGGCATACATCTTCTCAAGTGGCAGCGTGTAGACCGTCATCATGAACGGTTCGTTGTTGCAGGTCGCGTCCCAATCGCGCAGCGAGGCCTGATAGGCGTCGAATTCGTCGAACTGGGGTGCGTCGCAATGCAGCATCACGCCGCCCGGCGCCAAGAGCCGGTGGCATTCGGCGAAAATCCTCGGCAGCGCCGCCCGCGAGGTCTCGTGCAGCAGGATGCGCGAGACCACCAGGTCGAAGTGGGCGTCGGGGAACGTCGTGCGTTCGGCATTCATCTGATGGAAGTGCGCCGCCACGCCGAGCGCATTGGCGCGGGCATGGGCATAGCGCAGGCAAGGCGCGCTGCAGTCGATGCCGTGTACCTCGGCGTCGGGAAAGGCCCGCGCATAGGGCAGCGTGTTGTTGCCGATGGTGCAGCCCAGGTCGAGGATGCGTCGCGGGGCGAGGTCGGGAAACGTTCGCTTGATCCAGCCCGAAAGGCTGACGCCGGGATCGTCGTTGTGGGGGCCCTGGCTGCCCATGTTGTGCAACGAGATGGTGCGGTCGTACTGCGCGCCCGAAGCCACGTCATCGGCGATGAATTCGGTGTGGTAGCCGCCCGGCTTGCGGTGGATGTCGATCTCGCTCAGGTAGCCGGGCACCTTGAAGCCAGGGTCCAGCGTCAGCGAACCCAATCGGCCGGCCACCCGCCGGGCCGTCGCGCTCAAGTCTCCGATCTGGCGTTCGATCATCTCGCCGGTGACGCGGTACATGCGGTCTTGGTTGTCGGTGCGCATCCGGTACCAGAACCGGTTCATCGGCACGCGCCGCATGGCCCGTGCCACTGCGCGGACATCGCGGTCCTGCCCGCGGGCGGCCAGCTGCGGCGCGACGTCGCGGTCGAACACGCCGCGCAGCTTGGGCCGCAGCCCGGCCTCGAGCTTGACGGCGAGGTCGCGGCAGAAATGCTCGCGCGCCGCTTCGTCCGCCATCGCCTTGGGCATCACAGTGTGGGTGTCGACGCCGCGCATGACCGCCTCCCGGGTCGGATCAGAACGCCTGCGAAAGGGTGCGCGGGCGGTCGAAGGGTTTCAACTCATCGGGCAGGGCGGGGTTGTGGGGCGGATCGAAGCTGAACGGCAGGGCCTGGTCGCTCCAGATGTTGACGTGATGTCCGCCCAGGAAGCGGATCAGGCAATGATTGCCGCCGCGCGAACCGAACGGACCGTGCCAGATGTGCGGCGGCCGCCAGAAGTAGGCGCCCGCCGTCATCACCCCGCGCTCGCCGACGATGTCACCCGACAACAGGAACATTTCCTCGACGCAAGGGTGCGCGAGCTGGCGTTCGCGCCAGTTGTTGGGGTGGGTGTGGCCGCCGCATTCCAGCACGAAGGTGGCGTCGCCGGTGCGGGCGTTATAGCGCAGGCTTTTCTTTGCCAGCCGCAGGAACTGCACGTCGGGGTCGATGCCGGCGGTCGACCACGGCACTTCGTGCAGGTTCAGGTACGGCACCGCCGGGCCATCGGGGTCGGCCACGGCGGTTCCCGCGCCGGCCGCGATGTGCGGCGCGGCATCGAACATCGCCAGCACCACCGCGCCCCGCTCGCTGCCCCAGTTCGCGTGCGTGGTGCCGGCCGGCAGATAGGCGTAGCAGTCGATGCCGTAGCGTCGGCCCGAGATGTCCAGTTCACCGTCGAGCACGTACAGCTCGTGCGCCGCGCTCAGTTGTTCCGGCCCGGGGCGCCGCCAGCCGGGAGGATAGCGCAGGATCGCCGTGCAATCGCCGTGACCGGGGTCGCGGCTCAGCATGCGGCAGTCCAGCTCGCCCAACGGTCCGGGCAGGGCGCGCTTGGACCATGGCAGATGCTGGGCGTGAACGAACTCGATGTGCGGGCGCGCCATGGCGTGCCTCCAGTCAGTCGTGAATCGGTCCGGCGGAAGTTTCGCACCGCGGCCGGGGCGGTTTCAACCGGTCAAGGCGGCGCGCCGCGGATACAGCGAACATTCGCATCCTTGCAGTCGCGCGGTTGCAGTCTGCCGCGTTGTTCAAGGGGCTGGAAACGCCTAGTCTTTCGCCCGACTTCGCACGCCGGGGGAGGCTGCCATGCTCGACAAGCTCAAAGCGCTGTTTACGCTGAACGAGGCCGCCGAGGCGGAAAGCGCCGACAATCCGCTGGCGCCGACCAAGCCCGAGCATCGGCAGAACACCGGCCCGATGCTGGCGCTGGCCTTCGGCTGGGGGTTCCTGATCACCGGCCTGCTCACCGGCGGCAGCATGGCGGCGGGCATGCCGTTCTGGCCCGACCTGATCGAGGCGGCGTTCTGGGGCAACCTGGTCAACTTCGCGGTCGGCGCGGCGATCGGCTACATGGGCTACAAGACCGCCTGCAACTCGGGCCTGCTTTACCGTTTCACCTACGGCAAGGTCGGCGTGTTCCTGCCGGTGATCTTCCTGGCGCTGCTCACCACCGGCTGGCAGGGCATCGTGGTCGGCGCGTTCGGCTTTGCATGGGTGCAGGACTTCAACAGCCCGTGGTTCTACGTGGTCGCGATCTTCGCCGGCGTGCTTTACACCGCCACCACGTTCTACGGCGTCAAGGGCATCCACAAGGTCGCCACGCCGTCGGTGATCGTGCTGGTGATCGTCGGCATTTACGCGGCGTGGATTTCAATCGACAAGGCCGGTGGCTGGTCGGCGTTCCTGGCGCTGTCGCGCGAGACCGCGGCCAAGAACCCGATCACCATGATCCAGGGCATCAATCTCGTCATCGGCTCGTGGATCGTCGGCGCGGTGGTGATGCCGGAGTTCACCAGGTTCGCGAAAAGCGGCTGGGTCGCGCTGGCCATTCCGTTCATCGTGCTGATCGTGTCGCAATACTTCCTGCAGGTCATCGGCGCGATGGGCGCGACCGTGTCGGGCGCGGCCGATTTCACCACCTACATGGTGCAGCAGGGTTTCATCGTCGGCGGCATCGCGCTGATCGGCATGAGTTTCGCCCTGTGGACCACCGGCGACGCCAACCTGTATCTGCCGTCGGTGCAGACCGCGGCCGCGTTCAAGATGCCGCAGAAGGCCATGGTGCTGGTGTGGGGCACGCTCGGCACCATCCTCGGGCTCGGCATCTATCAGCAGTTCCTGGACTGGATCAACGTGCTGGCCAACATCGTGCCGCCGCTGGTGGGCCCGCTGATCGTGGACTACTACCTTGTGCATCGCGCCAGTTATCGCACCGAGGACCTGGACAAGCTGCATGTCTGGAACCCGGCGGCGGTGGCCGCTTACGTCGCGGGCGCGGCCAGCACGTTCTTCACGCCCGAGAACATGGTGCCCGCCCTGTGGGGCCTGATCGTGTCGATGATCGCCTACGCCGTGCTGTACTACGGCGCGGCGGCGGCCGGTCTGCGGCTGGGCTACACCAAGGTCGAAAGCCGGGCATAAAGCGCGGGTCGGGGCCTCAATACACGTCGATCGGGCCCTGGCTTTTGCGCAGTTCCCACATCTTGTCGTAGTCGAGGTTTTTGCCCCAGTCGGTGGAGACGTTGGAGAACGTCGCCACCGCCTTGCCCAGGTACTGGTCGCCGTCCACTAGCGACAGCACGAAGGCGGCGAAGTCGGCGAACGACACGATCGGGCCCGCGGTCGGCGGCATCGCGTCCTCGACCGCCAGCTCGATGGAGTTGGTCTGCGGGCCGTCGATCAGGAACCCGGGCCGCAGGATCACAAACTCGAGCCCGCTTGCGCGCACGATCCGTTCCATCGCACGCATGTCGGCGTAGAGCTTGCGGCTGTTCCACACCCACATGGTGCGCGGGTCGTCGCCCGCCGGCTTTTCGGTCGGGTTGTTGCGGATACCGATCGAGCTGCACGGCAGCAGGCGCTTGTTGCCCTTCTTTTTCATGGCGGCGATGATGTTGGCGGTGCCCAGCGAAAACAGATCCATCGCCTGGATTTCCACGCGCGGATCGACGCGCGGGCCGACCAGCGAGATCACCACCTCGTCGCCGGTCAGCGCGGCCTCGAGCGAGTCCGGGTCGCGCACGTCGCCGCCCATGATGGTCAGGTTGGCGTGGCTGATGGTCACCGCTTCGGGCCGGCGTGCGACCGCGGTGACGCGCCGGCCCTGGGCCAGCGCCTGGCGCAGAATTTCCGGCGCGCTTTGCGCCGTGGCGCCGATCACCGCGACCGGCGTGGTGGCGGCCCGCGCCCGGGCGGCCAGCGCGGTCGCCGCCGCCGCCGCCGCCAGCACCGCCCGTCGCGTCGACCGATGAATGCCCATGCCCGCCTCCTGCCCGTGTTCCCGGTCGACGCTAGGCGCGCACGACCGCGTCGACAAGACCGGGATGCGGACCTGCGCGACCCTCGGTCAACGGGAACGGCTTTCGGGGGCTGCGGGTCCGGTCCATAATGGCCGCCTTCGCTTGCAAGGTCCGGAGGCCGCCATGCCCGTCCCATCGACGCTCGAGATCGCCCTGAACCGCCGCCGGATGTTGCATCTGGCCGGCCTCGCGGCGGTGGCGGGCGGCACGGCAACGGCGCAGGCTGCGCGGCCGGTCGTGCGCGCGCCGGACGCACACGCGACGGCCGCACACGCGACGGAGGGTCCCGCGTTGCGCCGGGACACCATCGCCGTGGCCGCCATCCAGACGCGCGTTACGCCGGTGGATGCCGGCAACCCCGCGCCGCAGGTGGCCGCCAATCTCGCCGCCATGGTCGAGGCGATCGGGCGCGTGCAGGCCCAGCCGCTGCGCAAGGACCTGATCGCGTTTTCCGGCCTCGCGCTGCAGGGCTGGATGCCGGCTGATCGCACTGGCCTGCGCCGCGCGGCCATCGCCGACGACGGACCCGAGATCGCCGTCCTGGCCGGGCGGGCACGGGCCCACGACTGCTACATCTCGTTCGGCGCGCTGGCGGTCGACGCCGACTGGCCCGGCGAGGTGCTGGCCGTGACCTACCTGCTCGATCCAATGGGCCGCATCCGCGCCAAGGACTGGGCGCCGTTCGCCGATCCGGCAGCGCCGGTCGCCAGCATCGCGGCGCACCTCGACCGCTATGCCGAGATGTACGGCCCGGCGGCGGTCGTGCCGGTGCACGCCACCGAGGTCGGCGTGATCGCCCAGTCCCCGGCGGTGAACATGCCGGAACTGTTCCGCGCCTTCGCGCTCAAGGGCGCGGACGTGCTGATCCGCCCGCTGGCGCACGGCCTGCCGACCTGGGACGCGCCGGCCTGCGCCGCGCACACCCGCTGCTTCTCGGTGGTCACGACGCCGGCCGCCCCGGCCGATGGTGAATCGGTCTATACGCGCGGCGGCGGCACGGTCATCCACGGCCCCGCCGGCGAGACGCTGGCCGAAGCCGGCTCGAAGTGGGAGCAGGCGGTGGTGGCGACGCTGCCGATGGCGCGCCATCGCGCCACGCGGACGCCGCTGACGGTCGGCGCGGCGCTGTTCCTTCCCACGTATCAGGACCATTTGGCCGATTTCGCCTAGCCGCGCCATGCCCGCGCCCTATGTCGGCGGTTGCCAGTGCGGCGCCGTGCGTTACGCCATCGACGCCGAACCGGCCACCATCTACGTCTGCCATTGCCGCGACTGCCAGAAACAGTCGGCCAGCGCCTACGGCATGTCGGTGACGTTTCCGACGCCGGCCGTGCGCATCACCAAGGGTGCGATGAAGACCTTTCGTCGCCCGGCGGCCAGCGGCGCGGAGGTGTTCTGCCAATTCTGCCCCGACTGCGGCGCGCGGCTGTTCCACGGCAAGGACAGCCGGCCGGAGTTCATCAACCTCAAGCCCGGCACGCTCGATGATCCCGACTGGGTGCGCCCGGTCGCCCACGTCTGGACCAGCCGCAAGCAGCCGTGGGTGACGATCGATCCCGACATGCTGCAATATCCCGCCCAGCCGGAAGACCCGCTCGCGCTGTTCAAGGCTTGGGACAACCGACGGTGAGCCGATGACCCGATGTGATCGAATCCTGGTTCTCGGGCTTGCCCTGGCGATGTGCGTCGGCGGTCCTGTGCCGGCGCAGGAACCGACCGATCCGGGTTCGGGCGCGCAAGCGCCGGGCGCGCTGAAAGGTCTGGTGCGCAAGGGCTATGTGGACTCGACCACCGGGCAGATTCACTACCGCATCGTCGCGCCCGCCGATCCGACGAAAACGCCGATCGTGTTCCTGCCGCCCAATCCGTCCACCAGCCTGTACTTCGCCTACATGATGGAGGACCTGGGCAGCGACCGCATCGCCATGGCGTTCGATCTGCCGGGTTACGGCGCCTCGGACCGCCCCAAGGCGCCGCCGACCATGCAGGACTACGGCCGGGCGATCGCCGCCGCGCTCGAAAATCTCGGGCACGGGCCGCGCGGCGCCGGCCCGGTCGATGTGGCGGGCTATCACACCGGGGCGTACGTGACGATCGAACTCTTGGCCTCGCGGCCCGATCTGGTGCGGCGCGGCGTCCTGATCGGCGTGCCGTTCTGGGAAGGCGAAAAGCTCGCCCGCATGCGCAAGCAATTGGTGGACGAGCCCGGCCCGCACGAGGGCGTGCACGCCGACGGCAGCCACGTTGAGGCCCATTGGAAAAGCTCGGTCGCCAACCGCAATCCGTACCTGCCGCTGGAGCGGGCCAACGACCTGTTCATCGAACGCCTGCGCGGCGGATCGACGGCCTGGTGGGGTTACGCCGCCGACGTGGATTACGACGCCCGCGCGGCCCTGACTTCGATCCGTCAACCTGTGCTGGTGCTCAACACCCATGGCGGCCTTCATGCCGAAACCGCCGCGGCCGCCGCACTGATCCCCGGCGCCACGGTGGTCGACGTTCCCGAACTGACCACCGCGATCTTCGATGTCGGCCACGGCCTGCTCAGCGCCAAGATGCGGGCCTGGCTCGATCAGTGACGGCTCGACCGGTGACGGCTATACCGAGCGGCGCGACAAGGCTAGAGTTTCCCCGCTGAGTCACATCCGACGCTCATCCGTCAGGGGAGGATCGCGCCATGGCCACCAGCGTGTACAAGGTGATCGAACTGATCGGCACCAGCCCGGTGTCGTGGGAGAAGGCCGCCGCCGCGGCGGTGAATCGCGCCAGCCGAAGCCTGCGCGACCTGCGCGTGGCCGAGATCTCGGCCCTCGACATGACCATCGACAAGGGCAAGGTGGCCAATTACCGCGCCAAAGTGAAAGTGTCGTTCAAATTCGAAGGCAAGTAGGGTCGCTCCCGAGATTCCCCCCTCACCCAACTTCGAGGTAGGCGCGCGCCGCGCGCCAACTCTCCGTAACCCTCTCCCCCCATCGGCATTGCGATGGGGGAGAGGGAAGGGTGAAGGGGGCTGTTCTCGGTGACACAATCGGCCGTTACGGGCCGATACCGGCGGCTTGCCACGCGTAAATGCCGTCGGTGCGGCCGTCGACGGTGAAAGACTGCGTGGTGTCGCCGGCCAGGCGGTAGTGGTGCACGCACAGCTCGCGGCCGGCGCGCAGCTTGAACCACGCGGTGCACACCGCGTCGCCGCGGATGGTCCAGGTGCCTTCCTCGTCCAGCCCGCCTTCGTCCCACTTGACGCGCGCGGTGCCGTCGGCGCGCCAGTGGATCGAGCCGGTCAGGCGATTGTTGAACCGGATCCAGGTGGCGTAGCGGCCTTGGCGCGTGAATGCGCGAAGGTCCGCTTCGCCCATCGGTGTGGCGTTGGGCTCGATCAGCTCGACGCGCAAGCCCGAGCCGCCGGGCGCGACCACCGCGAACGCGCGGGTCGTGCCGTACGGCGCCAGCCGCAGGACCTGCAGCTCGGCGGCGATGTCGGCGCCCGCCTGCTTGAACGCGGCATAGAGCGCGGTGGCGTCCTTGACCGGAATGCGCAGGCCCGTCACACCCAGGTTCTGCGGCTTGACGCGGGCCGAAGCATCGGTGCCCTCGGCCGTCTTGAACTGCCAGGCCGTCAGCATCTGCTCGCGTGTGTCGCCCAGGCGCAGGATCGCCTGGCGGCTGCGGCTGAGGTCGATGGCGTTGCGCGGCAAACCCATGGCCGCCGCGCCCGGGCCCGCCGCACGCGCCGCGCGGTCCATGATCTGCGGTGTGCCCAGCCCCAAGCGCCCGGCGAACGCCGACCAGGCGTTCAGGTCGCGCACCACCTCCATGGCGTTTTCGACATGGCTTGCGCCGTCAAAAGCCGGCCAGCCGGTCAGCGGCGGCGCAAGGCGCTCTTGGAACGACAGCACCAGCCCATCGGGCCCGGCCATGCGCGTCATGCGGCCGCTGCCTTCGCCCCTGGCGGCATCGCCGTAGGCGACCGGCTCGCCGGTGGGCACGAAACCGTGACCCACTAGGCCGGCCATGGTCGCGTCGAGGTCGGCGACGAAGAAGTTGAGCGCGAACGCCCCGCCCGTGTCCCACCAGTTGGCGCCGGCGCGGATGACGGCGCGCTCGGGCAGATCGACCTGCACCAGCCGCACGAAGCCGTAGGCCGAGCCGGGGTTGCCGACCAGGGCCTCGGCGACCGGGGTTTCCACCGGCAAGCCCCACACCCGCGCCACCGATGCGTCGGCGGTCCCGCGCGCGATCACGCGCCATTTGAGCACGTCGGTGAACAGCGGCAATGCGCGGTCGAGGTCGGTGACGCCGACCACGAACTCCTGGATGCGGCCGTTGGCGCCGGGGTCCAAAGCGACGTCGTTGGCCGCCGCGGCCTGCGACAACGCCAGTGCCAAGACGACGATCAGTGTGCGCATGGGCCAATCCTGCGGGGGTAGTGGGTCATGAAAGCGCGCCGGCTTCGGTGTTCAGCTTGTGCAGGTCCACCACGCTCACGTCGGCGGGGCCCTCGATGCGGATCGCGCCGGCCGTTTTCAGGTGGGTGAAGGCGCGGCTGACGGTTTCCATGGTCAGGCCCAGGAAATCGGCGATGTCCTGGCGCGTCATCGGCACATTGATGCGCACGGTATCCAAGCCCAGCAACGCCTGGCGGTCGCGAAGATGCAACAGGAACGACGCCACGCGGGCGTGGCTGTTCTTGCGGCCCAGGGTGAACACCAGGTCGAGCACGTTGTTGAGGATGCGCGCGGACATCTCGGCGAAGGCCAGGCCCAGCTCGGGCCGCGTGGCCAGTTCGGCGGTCAGCCGGGACTGCGGCAGCGCCCACACCGTGACGGCGGTCAGCGCCTCGGCGGCGGTGGAAAACACCGGGCCGAACGACATGCCGAGGAAATCGCCGGGAAACAGGAACGCGAGGATTTGCCGCTCGCGGTTGTCGGTGTAGCGGGTCACGACCACGCGGCCGGCGTCCATGCAATACACGTCGGTGATCGGGTCGCCCTCGCGAAACAGC
The DNA here is from genome assembly GCA_033764265.1 of Rhodospirillaceae bacterium. GTDB lineage: Bacteria > Pseudomonadota > Alphaproteobacteria > Rhodospirillales > Rhodospirillaceae > VGEM01. The sequence continues at coordinate 18,493 of JANRJB010000150.1, forward strand.
GTCGCGCCCGCCGCGAACGCCACCTTGCGCCCCTCGGCGAACAGGTCGAGCACAATCTTGGGCGATGACAGCTGCGGGCCGGACGACGTTGTCATGGCGGCGCCCGGCCGGCGTCAGGAACAGGCCGCGCCGCCAAGCACGCAGAATCGCGCGCAATGCGGATGATTGAGCGCGACCGGCCGCGCCGCGTCGCGCAAGGTGGGCCCCAGGTCGAACTGCGGGTCGTAAGGCAACAGCGTGCAGGCGGCAACGGTCGGGGCCGCGGCGCCGTTGTGCTTCACGACCATGCGCGAGGACGCGCACATCACGCTGTCGGGTGACTTGTTCAGGATGCCCCAGCAAGCGGTGGTGATCTCCGGCACGTCGCGGCCAGCGTCCATCTCGGGAAACAGCACCAGTTGCGCCGGATTGTGCGCGTCGATCGGCCAGCCGCGCGCGGCAATTAGCCCGGCATAGCCGTCGCGCGCCGCGGCCTGGGTCTCGCCGGTCAGCGAGCGGCCGGCAACCGCAATGCGGAACCCCTCGCGCGCCAGCCAGTCCAGCCCATCGATGGTCGGCTGCCAGGTGCGGGGGCCGCGTTCGCGCTCATGCACTGCCGGCGTGTAGTGATCGAGCGAGACGCGGATTGTCAGCTGGTCGCCGCCCCGCGCGCGCAGGCGCGCGAGCTCGGGCTTCAGCTTTATCATGGGCTTCATGGCATTCGTCAGCACCAGCACGCGCAAACCGCGCGCCAGGCAGTCCTCGATCATGCCGACGATGTCCGGGTTCATGAACGGCTCGCCGCCGGTGAAGCCGATCTCGGCGGTGCCGAGCCCGTCGCGCGCGATCTCGTTCAAGTACGCGGCCACCTCGGCCCGCGACAAGTAGACCAGGCGGTCGTTGGTGGGCGAGGACTCGATGTAGCAGTTGCGGCAGGTCAGGTTGCACAGCGTGCCGGTGTTGAACCACAGCGTCCGCAGCCCCGACAGCGCCACCATCGCGCGGGTCTGCCCGTCGGCGGTGACGCGCGGATCGCAAAACTTGGCGGGGTTCAGCGCGGGCTGTGGTCGGCCGTCGTCGGGGGCCATGCGGCGAACGTCCTGGGCGAGTGGGGCCGACGCATGGCGCCGGTCCGGCAAATATCCGACAATGGCGCGCCCCTGACAACCTGCCCAACCCGGCCTTACTCGACGCATGCCCATTGCCGATCCGCGCGCCCTGCTCCGCGAAGCCTTCGCGGTCGCCGTGGCCGCCGCCGACCCGCGATCGGCGGTCGCGGCGCACCTGCCGGACCCGCCGCGCGGACGCACCGTCGTCGTCGGCGCGGGCAAAGCCGCGGCCGCCATGGCCGCTGCGTTCGAGCATTCCTGGCCGCGGCGGTGCGAGGGCATCGTCATCGTCCGTGACGGCTATGTCCGCCCGACGCGCGCCATCGAGATCGTCGAGGCCGGCCATCCGCTGCCCGACGCACGCGGCGCGGCGGCCACCGCGCGCGTGCTGGATCTGGTGCGCGGCGCCGGCGCCGACGATCTGGTGGTGGCGCTGATCTCGGGCGGCGCGTCGGCGCTCTTGGTCGCGCCGCGGCCGGGCGTGTCGCTCGCGGAAAAGCAGGCGATCACGCGCGCGCTGTTGAACGGCGGCGCGCCGATCGACCAGATCAACGGCGTGCGCAAACACCTGTCGACGGTCAAGGGCGGTCAGCTGGCCGCCGCCGCATCGCCGGCGCGCGTCGTCGCGCTGATCGTGTCGGACGTGGTGGGCGACGACGTCGGCGTGATCGGCTCGGGCCCGACCGCGGCCGACCCGACCACGTGCGCGGACGCGTTGAACATCCTCGCGCGTCACCGTATCGCCGTCAGCGCCACGATTCGCGACGGTCTCGTCTCGGGCGCGTGGGAAACGCCAAAAGCCATCGCCGCGACGGTGGACAACCGGATCATCGCCAGGCCCGCAGCGATGCTGGCCGCGGTCGCCGACTGGGCCGCCCGCCAGGGTTTGAGCTGCTTGAATCTCGGCGACGGGTTCGACCAAAGCGCGGCGGAGATCGCTGCCGATCACGCGCGCCGAATTGCCGCGATCGTGTCCGGTCGGGCGGGCCCAAAACCGCCGTGCCTGGTGATCTCGGGCGGCGAAGCGGTGGTCACCGTGTCCGGACACGGCACCGGCGGGCCGAATACCGAATTCGCGCTGCATCTGGCGTTGCTGCTGGGCGGTGCGCATGGCGTGTACGTCCTGGCGGCGGACACCGACGGCACCGACGGCATCGGTGGTCATGCCGGCGCAGTGATCGCCCCGGAAACGCTGGCGCGCGCGACGCATGCCGGGCTCGACCCGCGCCGGGCCCTGTCAAACAGTGACAGCGCCGGAGTCTTCGCCGCCCTCGACGACCTCCTGGTCACCGGACCGACCTTTACCAATGTGAACGATTTCCGGGCCGTCCTGATCGATGCGCCGGACTGATCGCCGATTGGTTGTCGAAGCGTACCGAAAACCCAACCGATCCGGCGACTGCCGCCGAAGTTTCATTGCGGCATCCGCGTCCCGGCGTTGCCGACCGCGCGCAGAAGCAGTTAAATTCGCACCGGGGAGCGAGGCGGCGCGACCGCCGTCGCGCGCACAGGTCGAGCCAGGGGCATGACGGACAAGAAGGCTGAGGTGCTGATCACGCGCGCGGCGGCGAATATCCGCAAAGCCGCCGTGGCCGACCGCAAACGGCGGGCCGAATTGACCAGCGTCGCCGAATACCTGGAAAGCATGATCTACGAAACCGAACTGGGCTACGACAAGCCGCTGTTCGAGGAAAATCCTGTGGCCGCGAGTGGCGAGCCGCTGGACGATATCAAGCGCATGATGAAGCCCTTCAAGGTGCGCCTGACTCGCTAAATCCCGTTCTGCCCGCACACCGCGCCCATTCGCGCCTGGGCCTCACCCGGCGTTGCATTTCCCGGCCCCTTATTCCACCATTCGTGCCGAACAGGCGGATGAGCGTGTTGCGCGGATGGGTGCGCACGCCGGTCGCCGAACTCTGCGTCGCATCACAGGTCGACATGACCCCAACGGCGGGCCCAGCCGCGCACCCGACGACCACCGCCGCCGAGCGCCCTGCCGGCGCGCCGGCCGATGAATTCCTGCGCCGGTTCTCGCTGGGTTCGTTTCTGGAACAAGTCACATCGGCGGTGGTGGTGCTGGACAGCGCGGACACCGTGGTCGCCGCCAACGCGGCGGCGCGCGCCCTGAACGCCGGCGCGGCCGCCGTCAGCGTCAACCGTCCGGCCGGCGGCATCATCAAGGCCTGCGTCGACCGCGCCCGCCTGCGTGCGCCCGGCGGCGGGTATCTCGCGTTCGAGAATTTCTTCGCCGGCAAATGGTACCTGGTGCAGTGCTACGCCTTGGGCGACCAGGCCGGGTCCGATGGGCGGCCTTACACCCTCCTGTCGCTGACCGACATCACCGACCGCAAGCATCGCGAGTTCGAGATGCTTGAGAACATGGCGGGGCTGGAAGAGGCGACCCGCATCGCCCAGATGGGCACCTTCAAGATCGACCGCAAGCGCAACAAGGTCGAGTGGTCGCCGCACATGTACATCGTGCACGGCGTCACGCTGGAACGGTTCAAGCCGTCGATCGGCAATTATGCGACGCTGGTCTATCCGGAGGATCGGGAAACCGTGGCCCGCCAGATGGGCTGGACCGACGAGACGCGCGGCGACGGCGGCTTCGAGTACCGCATCGTGCGGCCCGACGGCGCCCTGCGCTGGGTCTACCTGGACCGTCGCATCCTGTTCGACACCGACGGCCAGCCCTATGGGCTGTTCGGCACGGTGCAGGACATCACCGAGTCCAAGCAGCGCGAACAGGAATTGCAGCGCCTGTTGCGCCGCAACGCCATTCTGTACGAGGGCCTTGAGGTGTCGCCGATCGGCGTCGCCGTGCTGTCGATGGACGACGACCGGCCGTCGTTCATCTACGTCAACGCCGCGTTCCAGGACACCACGCTGCATACCGTCGACACGCTCAATCCGCAGGGCCTTGCGGCGCTGTCGCCTGACATGAGCGCCGATCCGTGGCGCAGGATCGCCGCGGCGGTGGAAACCTCGCACAGCCTGTCGGTGGAACTGACCTGCCGCAAGGCCGACGGCAGCGAGTTTCCCGCCAGCATCGAGATCGCGCCGGTGCGCGATCATCCCGGCCGGCCGGCCACCGCCTACGTGGTCAACGTGCGCGACCTGACTGCCGACCGTCAGCGCGCCGCGGCGCTCTTGCAGTCGCAGAAGATGGAGGCGCTCGGCCAACTCTCGGGCGGCGTCGCCCACGAGATCAACAACCTGCTGCAGCCGGTCATCGCGCTCTCGGACCTGGGCCAGACCGTGCTGTCCAACGACCCCGAGAAGGCGATGCGCTATCTGCAGGTGATCGGCAACAGCGGTCGCAAGGCGCGCGACATCGTGCGCCAGGTGCTGACCTTCGCGCGCCGCGATTCGCCGCTCTTGGCCGAGCACGACATCGTTCCCTTGGTCGAGGACGCGATCAACCTGGCGCACAAGGGCATGCCGCCGGGCATGGACGTGGCGCTGTCGGTGGAGATCGACGCGGCGATGGCGGTATGCAGCCCGACGCAGGTGTCGCAGGTCGTGCTCAACCTGGTGCGCAACGCGGTCGACGCCATGAACGGCCAGGGAGTCGTGAACGTTTCGTTGCGGCGGCGCGATCTCGACACCGTCGCGGCGGCCGAACTCGGCCTCGCCCCCGGTTTGTGGATCGAACTCGGCGTCGTCGACACCGGCTGCGGCATGAGCGCTGACACGCGCTCGCGTGTGTTCGAGCCGTTTTTCACCACCAAGCCGGTCGGCAAGGGCACCGGCCTCGGCTTGTCGGTGGTCTACAGCATCGTCACCGGTTGGGGCGGTACGGTGGCGATCGACAGTCAAGTTGATGTGGGAACGACCGTGATGCTATACATCCCCTCGGTTAGCGCCCGCATGCCGGAGCCCCGGCCCGCAGATCACAAAAATGCGCGCGCGGAGGGGATTTGATGGCCCATATCCTCCTGGTCGAGGACTCGCCCGAAGTCAGCATGTCGGTGCGTGAGATTCTGCTGTCCGCCGGCCACACGGTCGAAGAGGCGCCCAACGGCAACATGGCCCTGGCCGCGCTCGGCGGGCGCCGGTTCGACCTGGTCATCAGCGACATCTGGATGCCGGAAATGGACGGCATCGCGCTGCTGAAACAGATCCGCGGGTCCGGCAACACGGTTCCGGTGGTGGTGATTTCGGGCGGCGCGCCCAATGCGCCGTTGACCTACACCGCGCCGCTGGCCTCCACCTTCGGGGCCAACGTGGTGGTCTACAAGCCGTTCGAGAAGGAAGAACTGCTCAAGGCGGTGTCGGACTCGCTGCCAAAATCCGGCCGGTCCTGAACCGATCGGGCCTCACGCCCGGATCAGCTGGCGCAACACCTTTTCCATGCTTTCGGCCAGCGCCCAGCGCTCGGGCTCGGTCAGCGTTTCCAGCGCGCGGCTGAGTTCGGCCAGCGGATCGGAGCGTAACAGCGCCATGCCCTCGTCGGTCAGGGCCAGTCGATGCACCCGCCGGTCAAGCTTGTCGGCGATGCGGCGCAAGTAGCCTTTGCGCACCAAGGCGGCGATGGTCTGCGATGCGGTGCCCTTGGTGGTGCCCTGGAACTGCGCGAAGCCGGTGACCGTGCGCCGCTCGATGGTCGCTTCGTCGAAATAGCGCAGCGCGGCCCACTGCGCCGGATTAAGGCCGGGCGTGTAACCCAGGTTATAGGCGGCCTTGCCCACTTGTTCGATCAATCGGGCAAGCCCGTGGGTGGCGGGTTTGGGATCGGTACGCACAGGCCGGATGCTTAAAACCTGAGTCAGCGGGATCGAACGTTCAGCTAATCTAGGGGATCGGTTCCGGACAACCAAGGGGTTATTGCGGCGGCGTATTGACGGTGCGCGCGGCAGTGGACATAGGTTGCCGAGGTCCTCGGTCGGCCCGCAATTCAACCGTACGGGGGCCGGCTTGCGAGCAAGTTCCCGCTGCGATTTCGCCGTTCAGTCCCGGACGTCCTTGTGCCCGACCTTTATCGCATCGCGTGGCCGCTGGTGTCGCTGCTCGAGCCCGAGACCGGGCATCGCGCCGCGCTGGCGGTGCTGAAGGCCGGCGTCGGATCGGGCCTGTTCGCCGACCGTTTCGAGCACCCGTCACTCGAAACCACTGTGTTCGGCCGCCGCTTCGCCAACCCGATCGGCCTGGCGGCGGGGTTCGACAAGCACGCCGAAGTCATCGCGCCATGCCTGGCGCTGGGCTTCGGGTTCGTCGAGCTGGGCGGCGTGACGCCGCAGCCGCAGACGGGCAACCCGCGCCCACGCCTGTTCCGCCTGACCGAGGACGAGGCGATCATCAACCGCATGGGCTTCAACAGCGACGGCCTCGCGGCGTTCGCGCGGCGCCTGGCGGCGTGGCGGGCCGGCGGCGGCGCGGGGGTTGTCGCCGTCAACCTGGGCAAGAACAAGACCTCCGACGACGCGGCGGCGGATTATGCCGCCGGCGTCGGGGCGCTGGCGCATCTGGCGGACCTCGTGGTGATCAATGTCTCCTCGCCCAACACGCCCGGCCTGCGGGCGCTGCAATCGGTGGCGCCGCTGATTGCGATCATCCGGGCGGCCCAAGCCTCGCGGCCGGCGACCGCGTCCCATGTGCCGCTGTTGCTGAAGATCGCCCCCGACCTGACCGACGACGACGTGGCCGACCTGTGCCGGGTGGCGCTGGACGAGCGCATCGACGGCCTGGTGGTCAGCAACACCACGACCGCCCGGCCGGCGGCCCTGCGTTCGATCCACCGCAACGAGACCGGGGGCTTAAGCGGCCGGCCGCTGTTCGCGCCATCGACCGCGCTGCTGGCCCGCGTGTTCGCGGCGACCGGCGGGCGTCTGCCGCTGATCGGCGTCGGCGGGGTCGGTTCCGGCGCGGACGCGTACGCGAAAATCCGCGCCGGCGCGTCGCTGGTCCAGCTTTACTCGGCGCTGGTGTTCCACGGTCCGGCGCTGGTCGGCCGCATCAAGCGCGAACTGGCCGCGCTCCTGGCCCGCGACGGCTTCGCGCACGTCGCCGATGCGGTCGGCACGGCCAAAGCCTAGGTGTTCAATCCATGCGGTTCCTGAAATCCTTGCGCGAGATCGCCGATCGCTACGACGGATTCATCCTCGACCTGTGGGGCCTGATCCACGACGGCGAAACGCCCTATCCGCCGGCCGCGGCGACGCTGGCGGCGCTGCGCGACGCCGGCAAGACGACGCTGCTGTTGTCCAACGCGCCGCGGCGCGCCTATGCGCTGATCGAGGCGATGAACCGCATGGGCCTGGCGCGCGACCTGTACGGCCAGGTGCTGTCCTCGGGCGAGGCGACGCACGAGGCACTCAAGCGCCGCGCCGACCCGTTTTTCGCCGCGCTCGGCGCCCGCGTCTATCACCTGGGGCCCGCGCGCGACCGCAGCGTGTTCGACGACACCGGTCTCGAGATCGTGCCCGATCTGGCCGCCGCGCAGTTCGTGGTCAACACCGGTCCGGTGTCGCTGGACGACACGGTGGCCGATTACCAGCCCGTGCTCGGCGCGGCGCGCGCGGCGAACCTGCCGATGGTCTGCGCCAATCCCGACCACGTCGTCATCCGCGGCGGCAAACCCATCGTCTGCGCCGGTGCGCTGGCCGCGCGCTACGAATCAATGGGCGGTTCCGTCGCCTGGCTCGGCAAGCCCGACCCCAAGATCTATCGCCTGGCGGTGTCGATGCTGGGCGCCGATCCCAAACGCATCGCGGTGGTCGGCGACGCGCTCGAAACCGACGTCAAGGGCGCCCATGCCGCGGGCCTCGACGCCGTGTGGTGCACCGGCGGCATCCATGCCGAAGCGCTGGGCGTCAGCTACGGGGTCGCCGCCGATCCGCGCCGGGCCCATGATCTGGCCAAGGACTTCGGCCATGTTCCGGCCGCGGCCATTCCGGGCTTCATCTGGTGAGGCGCACGCCTTACGGCATGAACTGCTCGGTCAGGATGCGTTCTTCCAGGTTGTGCTCGGGGTCGAACAAGAGGCGGATCAGCGTCGAGCGGTCCTGGCGCACTTCCACGCTCAGCACGTCGCGCACCTCGCTGCGGTCGGCCACCGCGCTGACCGGGCGCTTGTCGGGCTCCAGGATGTCGAACGTGACCACCGCGCCATAGGGCAACAGCGCGCCGCGCCAGCGCCGCGGGCGGAAGGCGCTGATTGGTGTCAGCGCCAGGACGTTGGCATCCAGCGGCAATAGCGGGCCGTGCACCGACAGGTTATAGGCCGTGCTGCCGGCCGGCGTGCACACCAGCGCGCCGTCGCAGATCAGCTCGGGCATGCGCTCTCTGCCGTCGACGGCGATGCGCAGCTTGGCGGCCTGACGGGTCTGACGCAGCATCGAGACTTCGTTGATCGCCAGCGCCTGGGTGGATTGGCCGCGCGCGTCGCGCGCGGTCATGCGCAGCGGATACAGCGCAAATTCCTGCGCGCGCGCCAGCCGTTCGGGCAGCGCTTCCTCGTCGTAGCGGTTCATCAGAAAGCCGACGGTGCCGCGATGCATGCCGAAGATCGGCCGTTCGCACGCCATCCAGTCGTGCAGCGCATCCAGCATGAAGCCGTCGCCGCCCAGCGCCACGATCACGTCGGCTTTGTCGGGCCGGCAGTTGCCGTACCGCGCGCTCAGGGTGTCAAGCGCCTCCTGCGCCGCCGGGGCGTCCGCCGCGACGAAGGCGATGTTCTGGGCGGGCATGGGCTGCACCGGCTGATGGCGGGACTGGACCGGCAGTGTGGTAACCAGCGCCGCGCGCCCGGTCAATCGCCGGAACGGCCGCGGCTCAGCCGCCGGTCACGCTCATGTGCCGGCCGATCGATGGCCGGTTGCGGCGGCGGTCGATGACGAAATCATGACCCTTGGGCTTGCGCGCGATGGCGTCGCGGATCGCCGCGGTCAGCGCCTCGTTGCCCTCGCTGCGGCGCAAGGGCGTGCGCAGATCGGCGGCGTCTTCCTGGCCCAGGCACATGTACAGCGTGCCGGTGCAGGTCAGCCGCACGCGGTTGCAGGATTCGCAGAAATTGTGGGTCAGCGGCGTGATGAACCCGACGCGCCCACCGGTCTCGGCGCAGCGCGTGTAGCGCGCCGGGCCGCCGGTGGTGTCGGCGATCGACTCCAGCGTGAAACGCTGGCCCAGCCGCGCCCGCACCAACGACAGCGGCAGGTACTGCGCGGTGCGGTCGCCGTCGATGTCGCCCATCGGCATGGTTTCGATGAACACGATGTCGAAGCCCTCGCGGCCGCACCAGTCGACCATGTCGGCCAGTTCATCCTCGTTGACGCCGCGCAGCGCCACCACGTTGATCTTGATCTTCAGCCCGGCGGCCTTGGCCGCGGCGATGCCGTCCATCACCCGGGCGTGGTCGCCCCAGCGGGTCACGGCGCGGAAGCGGCCCGCGTCGAGACTGTCGAGCGAGACGTTGACGCGCCGCACCCCGGCCTTCACCAGCGGTTCGGCGAATTTCGCAAGCTGGGTGCCGTTGGTGGTGAGGGTCAGTTCCGACAGCGCGCCGGTTTTCAGGTGGCGGCCCAGGCTTTCGAACAGGGTGATCACGTCGCGGCGCACCAGCGGTTCGCCGCCGGTGATGCGCAGCTTGCGCACGCCGAGGTCGACGAACGCCGAGCAGACCCTATCCAGTTCCTCCAGCGTCAGCAGCTCGGCCTTGGGCACGAAGGTCATGTCCTCGGCCATGCAATAGACGCAGCGCAGGTCGCACCGGTCGGTGACCGAGACGCGCAGGTACGAAATGGAGCGGCCGAAGGGGTCGATCATGCTGCCGTTATATCGTGCTTTGGCCGGGCGGGCAAAGCGCGGGAACGCCCCATTTTCATGGCTCGGTGGCGCCCGGGTCGGCGACCGCGACCAGGGCGGCGTGCACGGCGATCAAGGTGCGCTTGCCGGCGTGCTCGAAGTTGACCGTGATGCGCCCGGCCGCGGCCGACTGAACCTGACCCACGCCCCAGTCCGGCTGGTCGGTCAGTCGCACCCAGTCTCCGGGCGTGAACGGGCTGGGTTCGCGATTCGCTTCACGCATGGCGCGGTGCTCCTACCCTGATATTGTAGCGCAGCCGCGCCGCGGGGCGCGCGCGGCATTACTGAGGGGCGCGCCATCGCATGGCCGATCACGTGCAACTTGCGCAATTGATCGCGACGCGGCTGTGCCACGATCTGGCCGGCCCGGTCGGCGCGGTCGCGGCCGGCGTCGAGCTGATCGGCGACGACCCCGCCGCGGTCGACGCCGAGACGCTGGCCCTGATCGGCAACAGTTCGGCCGCGGCCTCGCGCAAGCTCAAGTTCCTGCGCACGGCCTTCGGCACGCCGGCCAGCGCATCGCCGGCGGCTCTGGGCGAAGCCCATGCGACCGTCGCGGGCTACCTGACCGCGACCGCGGGGCCGGGCGGCCCGCCCGAGCTCAACTGGCCGTCGCGCGCCGACCTGTCCGCGGCGCAGGACCGCATCGGCCCCGGCATGCTGCAAGTTCTGTTCAACCTGCTCATTCTGGCCCTGGAAAGCGTGCCGCGCTGCCATCGGCTGAGTGTCGAGGTCGACGCCCAAACGCCGCGACTGCGGGTCGCGGCTTCGTCGACGGCCAGCCGCGACGTGCCCGACCGAGCCGGGGCACCGCGCAGCGACATCGCCGCGGTGGTGGCCACGCCCGACGCCGCGCTGCCGTCGGCGCGCACCGCCCAGGCTCTGTACGCGGTGGCCGCGGCGCGCGCCCTGGGCGGTCGGCTTGCGCTGGCCCCCGCCGATGGCGGACTGGCCGCCGAATTCGCCCCGGACCTCGCCGCGGGGGCCGGCTCCGGCATAGCCCTCAAAAGTGGCGGATAAATCATCAGCACACCTACCATAGGTTGATGATTCCCGGTGATTGATCCGCAGTGGCAAGGTCGATACCTTGCCCCGACTCTCCGCGGGTTGCAGAATTTTCCGCCGGGGCCGAGGGGTTCAGATGAAGAAGTGCCTGATCGTCGATGACTCTCGGATTATCCGCCGGGTTGCGTCGAAGATTTTTCACGACCTCGGGTTCGAGCCCGAGGAAGCGGAGAACGGCCGCAAGGCGCTCGACGCCTCGCGCATCCGCGTGCCCGAAGTGGCGGTGGTCGACTGGGACATGCCGGTGATGGACGGGATGGCGTTCCTGGAAAGTTTCCGCAAGCTGCCCGGCGGCGACAAGGCGAAGGTGATCTTCTGCACGGCCGAGAACGAGGTGCCGAAAATTCAGCAGGCGCTGGAGGCCGGCGCCGACGAGTACATCATGAAGCCCTTCGACAGCGAGATCGTGCGGTCGAAGCTGGCGATCATCGGGGCAATCGATTGATGTTTGCGGCTGATCCGTGGTTCGACCGCGGCGCGCCGCTGTCCGCGGTCGGCGACGCGACCAGCGTCATGCCGGTGCTGTGGGCGCCCCATGCATCCTGACGATTTCGAGCTGCTGGCGCGCCTGCTCAAAGACCGCTCGGGCATGGTGCTGACGCGCGACAAGGGCTACCTGGTCGAGAACCGGCTGATGCCGCTGGTGCGCCAGCGGCGCTTCAAGGGCCTGCCCGACCTGGCCGCGGCGCTGCGCTCGGGCGAGGCGGCGCTGACCGAAGCGGTGGTCGACGCCATGATGGTCAAGGACACTGCGTTTTTCCGCGACTGGAAGCCGTTCGAGCACTTCCGAAAAGTGGTGCTGCCCAACCTGCTGATCGAACGGGCGGCCAAGAAGCACTTCCGCGTGCTGTGCGCTGGCGTGTCGACCGGTCAGGAAGCCTATTCGCTGGCGATGCTGCTGAAGGACTACGGCAAGCCCCTGTCGGGCTGGAAGGCCGAGGTGGTCGGCGTCGACATCGCCGCCAGCGCGATCACGGCGGCGCAGCTGGCGCAGTATTCCCAGTTCGACGTGCAGCGCGGCCTGCCGGTGCGCATCCTGCTCAAGCATTTCACCAAGCGCGACGACGTCTGGGCGCTGAACGGCGACATCTCGGGCATGGTCGGGTTCATGAAGTGGAACCTGCTCGACGACCTGTTTCCGCTCGGCCGCTTCGACGTGATCCTGTGCCGCAACCTGATGATCTACTTCGATCTGCAGACCAAGTTCTCGGTGCTGCAGAAACTGTCGCGCACCGCCGCCGACGACGGCGTGCTCTACGTCGGCCTGCGCGAACCCTTGTCGGGCGTGTCCAACAGCTTCCGCCCGGTCGATGTCGACCTGGGCGTCTACGCGGTCAACCGCGCCGAACGCACCACGGTCAAGTCGCTGGCGACGGCGTGAGTCCTGGTTGGCCGGCGCGCGCGTGCCGCGCCCGCCAACCCTTCAAGCGGCGCGACGCGAAAGCCGCTCCAGCGATTTGATCGCGCGTCCGGCGCGCTTCTCGGCGACCCGCAAATCGTGGATTTGTTGCAGGTTCAGCCAGAACTGCGCCGACATGCCGAAATAATGCCCCAGCCGCAGCGCCGTGTCGGCGGTCACCGCGCGGCGGCCCTTCATGATGCCGGTGATGCGGTTGGCCGGCACCTTGATGGCGCGCGCCAATTGCCGCGCCGACAAGCCCAGGTCGATCAGAGCGTCAGTGAGATGCTCGCCGGGATGAATGGGGGTGCGGGGCATGTCGGCTCCTAGTGATAATCCACGATTTCGACTTTGCTGGGTCCTGGCGTGCCGGAGGCCCACTCGAAACATACACGCCACTGGTCGTTGATGCGCACGCTGTACTGGCCCGCCCGGTCGCCCTTGAGCTTTTCCAAACGCATGCCGGGGAAACTGAGCAGGTCGGCTAGCGATACCGCGGCGTCAATCCGGTCCAGCACCTTTTCAGCCTGGCGCCGGAACGGCTCGAATTTCTTGACACGCTCGCCATCGGCGAACCGCGCGGTTCGGACGTCGCGATAGCTGCGAATCATGCGATATGCTAGATTGAAAAGAGTGTTACGTCAAACGTAACAGACGCGATTGTGCTTTCGGCGCGGGCGCGCAAACCTCCCCGTGCCTGGGAAAGACCCGAATAGGGGTGCTCGTTGATTTTATCCGCCCGTCCGCCACCCCGCGGGAGCGACGCATCCCGACACGTCAATCCGGCTCGAAGTCTTCGGCGTAATCGACCTTGAGGGCGGGGTCCTGCGCCGATTTCTGCAGCCGGCAGCGGCCCACCACCAGCACATCCAGTTCCGTCGCCATGAAGCAGCGGAACGCATCCTCGGGCGTGCACACGATCGGCTCGCTGCGCACGTTGAAGCTGGTGTTCACCAACACGGGGATTCCGGTCAGGCGCTCGAACGCGGTCAACAGCGCGTGGAACAGCGGATTGACGTCGGCGCTCACGGTCTGCACGCGGGCCGAATTGTCGACATGGGTCACCGCCGGAATGCGCGACCGGGCGACGTTGAGCAGGTCGAGGCCGGTCTTGCCCGCGTCCCCGGGCCGGCGCGGCAGGCGCTGGCCGGCTGTCACGTCGGCCACCAGCAGCATGTAGGGGCTGTCGACATCCAGCTCGAACCACTCGGGGACGCGCTCGCGCAGCACCGCCGGGGCGAACGGGCGGAAGCTCTCGCGGAACTTCACTTTCAGGTTCAGCGTGCGCTGGGTGTTGGGGCTGGCCGGGTTGCCCAGGATCGAACGCGCGCCCAGCGCGCGCGGGCCGAACTCCATGCGGCCCTGGAACCAGCCGACCGCGGCGTTGGCGGCCAGATCGGCGGCGGTGCGGGCGACGATTTCGGCCTCGTCCAACACCTCGAAGCGCGCCCCGGCCGCGGCCAGGCGGCGCTCGATGTCGGCCTGGTCGAAAGATGGTCCCAGGTAGGCGCCGGCCATGCCGTCGCGGCGCGTGCCGTTCACGACCGGAGGCGCGGGCCGCGGCACATCGCGGTGCAGGTGGGTGGCGACCAGGGCCGCGCCGAGCGCGCCGCCGGCATCGCCCGCGGCCGGCTGAATCCAGATGTTCGCGAAGCGGCCGTCGCGCAGGATTTTCCCGTTGGCGACGCAGTTGAGCGCCACGCCGCCGGCCAGGCACAGGTTCGTCGCCCCGGTTTCGGCCGCGACGGCGCGGGTCAGGCGCAGCACCGCCTCCTCGACCACCGCCTGCACCGACGCCGCCAGGTCCATGTGCACCTGCGCGACCGGGTCGGACGGTTTGCGCGGCGGCGGGCCGAACAGCGCGTGGAAGCGCTGGTTGGTCATGGCCAGCCCGGTGGCGTAGTCGAAGTAGCGCTGGTCCATGCGGAAGCTGCCGTCGGGCTTCAGGTCGATCAGGTGGTCCAGGATGGTCTGGGCGAAGCGCGGCGTGCCGTAGGGCGCCAGGCCCATCAGTTTGTATTCGCCCGAGTTGACCTTGAAGCCGGTGTAATAGGTGAACGCCGAATAGAGCAGGCCGAGCGAATGGGGAAAGTGGATTTCCTTGTGAATGGCGAGCTCGCGGCCGCGCCCCACGGCGCAACTGGTCGTCGTCCACTCGCCGACACCGTCCATGGTGAGCACGGCGGCTTCATCGAACGGCGAGGGGTAGAACGCCGAGGCGGCATGGCTGAGGTGGTGCTCGGAGAACACCAGCCGGTGGAACCAGTCGACGCCGGGGTCGAGTTTTTTCAGCTCGCGAATCAGCAGGTCCTTCTGGAACAGCTTTTCGCGGATCCACAGCGGCAGCGCGCGGCGGAACGAGGCGAAGCCGCGCGGCGCCATGGCGGCGTAGGTTTCGATCAGCCGCTCGAACTTGATGAACGGCTTTTCGTAGAACGCCACCAGGTCGAGGTCGGCCGGTTTCAGGCCGGCGCCGGCCAGGCAGGCGGCGATGGCGTGGGCCGGAAAGCGCGCGTCGTGCTTCTTGCGGGTGAAGCGTTCTTCCTGGGCGGCGGCGAGGATGCGGCCGTCCTCGACCAGCGCCGCGGCGCTGTCGTGGTAGAAGGCCGAAAGGCCGAGCACGCGCAACGCCTGACGCTCCGCCGCTTCAGAAGATGGTGTAGATGAACGGCGCCACGGCGCTGCCCTGGGCCAGCACGATCAGCCCGCCGAACAGCGCCAGCATCAGCACCATCGGCAGCAGCCAGAACTTCTTGCGGACTTTCAGGAAATTCCAGAACTCGATCAGGAATGCCATGGTCGGGCCATTCGGACGCTGCGGCGGTTCGGGTTCAGTATTGCGGCGTGAACGAGCCGCGCGGCGGACCGGGCGGCGTGCGCGCGATCCAATAGCTTTGCGCCGACGGATCGTATGTCAAGCGCAACGGATCCTTGCGGGCGAGCTTGAGGTAAAGCCCGGTCGGGATCACCGCGACCGCGTATACCAGGCCCATGATCAGCGGGCTCACCACCGCGTGCAACACCTGGCCCAGCGCCATCCATGCGCGGTTGAGCGGGGCCAGCAGTGCCGGGCGGACCAGCGCGGCCAGCGCGAACGACGCCGCGATCGCCGCCGCCCACAGGCGCACGCCGCCACCGTCCATCAGCGGCCACGCCGCGACGATCGCGAACACCGCGGTCATGACCCAGCCGAACGCCCGCGCCGAGGCGTGCGGAACGGGATCGCGCTCGAGGCTTTCGTGATGGCCGCTCGTCATGTCGCCACGGGTCCGCGTCGGTTTGGGGCTCGCGGGCGAGGCTATAGCACGCCGTCAATCGTCGACAAACGACTGATACCCCTCGGGCGGCGTGGCGGCGAAGGCGTCGAGCCGCGATTGCCACGAACCGACGTGGATTTCCAGCTTCCGCCCGTCCGGGTCGCGGAAGTACAGCGACGGGCCTTCGCTGGTGTTGGGCTGCCAGATCGGCGCGCCGCCGTCGGTGACGCGCCGTGCCAGCGCGGCGAACTGGGCATCGGTCACGTCGAAGGCGACGTGGGTGTCATCGGCCGCGGCCGCCGGTTCGGGCCGGCCGAGATGCAGGCAGACCCAGGTGTTGCCGGCCAGCAGATAAGCGCCACGCGCCCAGCGCGCCAGGGGAGTCAGGCCCAGGGTCTCGACATAGAACGCGAACGAGCGGTCGAGGTCGGCGACGGTGAAGGTGAGATGATTGACGCCGCCGACGGCGGCCGGGCGCGGGCGTCCGCTCACGCCGCGCCCCGTGCGCGCCTCACGCGTTGACGGCCTTCTTCTTCGGCACGGCCTCTTCGGCCTGGGTGTCGCGCAGCACGTAACCACGGCCCCACACCGTCTCGATATAGCTTTCCCCGCCGGTGGCGTTGGCCAGCTTCTTGCGCAGCTTGCAGATGAACACGTCGATGATCTTCAGCTCCGGCTCGTCCATGCCGCCGTAGAGATGGTTGAGGAACTGCTCCTTGGTCAGCGTGGTGCCCTTGCGCAGCGCGAGCAGTTCCAGAATCCCGTATTCCTTGCCGGTCAGGTGCAGCGACTGGCCGGCGACCTCGGCGGTGCGGGCATCCAGGTTCACGGTCAGCTTGCCGACATGCACGCGCGGTTCGGAATGGCCCTTCGACCGGCGCACGATCGCCTGGATGCGGGCCAAGAGTTCGTCGCGGTTGAACGGCTTGGTCAGGTAGTCGTCGGCGCCGATGCCGAACCCCTGCACCTTTTTCTCGGCCTGGGTCAGGCCCGACAGAATCAGGACCGGCGTGGCCACCCGCGCGTTGCGCAGCTGGCGGATGACGTCCATGCCGTCCATATCGGGCAGCATCAGGTCGACGATGATCAGGTCGTATTCATAGACCTTGCCGAGATCGAGGCCGTCCTCGCCCAGCTCGGCGGTATCGACCACCCAGTCGGACTTTTTCAGCATCGCGGCCACGGCTTGCGCCGTCGACGGGTCGTCCTCAACCAATAGGATGCGCATTACCTTGTGCCCCTTTTCGAGATCGCCCCCCAGATACAGAGTTAAAGGTTAACACAGCGACTCGGTGATTTCTAATGAAAACCTTGCTGTCAAACGGAATCGGCCCCGATCCGGTTGCAGTCATGGCCCAAACCGGGCTCCGCTGACCGTTTGGCTTTACGCGGTGTTAAACTCGCCGTCGTTCAATGCAGGCCAGGCCCGGGCGTCTGCCCGGGGCTCCGAAAGGTCCGCCGGTGCCGGTTAACATCTCAAGCATTATCAACGACTTGAATCGGCTGCCGACGCACCATCTGTTCGGCAGCGTCAGCGCCGTGCAGGGCCTGTCGATCGAGGTCGCCGGCATCCAGAACAACCTGTCGATCGGCGACCGCTGCACTATCCACGCCCGCGACGGGCGCAAGGTGGCGTGCGAGGTGGTCGGCTTCCGCGAGGGCCGGGCGGTGGTGATGCCGTTCGGCGCGCTCGAGGGCATCGGCATCGGCTGCCGCGCCGAGATCGCCGAGACCATTCCGTCGATCTATCCCGACGACACCTGGCTCGGCCGGGTGGTCAACGCCTTCGGCCGGCCGGTCGACGGCGGCGGGCCGCTCGGCAACGGGCCGGAGGCCTATCCGATCAAGGCGACGCCGCCGCCGGCGCACACCCGCAAGCGCATCGGCGGCAAGATCGACCTGGGCGTGCGCGCGGTGAACACCTTCACCACCTGCTGCCACGGCCAGCGCATGGGCATCTTTTCCGGCTCCGGCGTCGGCAAGTCGACCATCCTGTCGATGATGGCGCGCTACACCTCGGCCGATGTCACCGTCGTCGGCCTGGTCGGCGAGCGCGGCCGCGAGGCGCGCGAGTTCATCGAGGACGACCTGGGCGACGACGGCCTCAAGCGCAGCGTGGTGGTGGTCTCGACCTCTGACGAACCACCCCTGATGCGCCGCCAGGCCGCCTACGTGACCATGGCGGTGGCCGAATACTTTCGCGACCAGGGCCTGAACGTGTTGTGCCTGATGGACAGCGTCACGCGCTTCGCCATGGCCCAGCGCGAGATCAGCCTGTCGGCGGGCGAGCCGCCGGCCACCAAGGGCTACACGCCCGCGGTGTTCGCCGAGCTGCCGAAGCTGTTGGAGCGCGCCGGGCCGGGGCCCAAGCGCAAGGGCAACATCACCGGCCTGTTCACCGTGCTGGTGGAGGGCGACGACCACAACGAGCCGATCTCGGACGCGGTGCGCGGCATCCTCGACGGCCACATCGTGCTCGACCGCGCCATCGCCGAGCGCGGCCGTTATCCGGCGCTCAACGTTCTGCGCTCGATCTCGCGCACCCTGCCCCGCTGCAACACCCACGAGCAGAACGCCCGGATCGTGAAAGCGCGCAAGTTTATCGCGACCTACGAGGATATGGCCGAGCTGATCCGGCTGGGCGCTTATCGCCGCGGCTCCAACGCCGAGGTCGACGAGGCGATGATCTACTACCCGCGCATCGAGGAATTCCTGCGCCAGGGCAAGTCCGACCACACCGACCTGGCCGGCTGCTACCGCATGCTGGCCGAGGTGCTGGCGCCGCCGGCTGCCGCGCCGGCCGACGCGGCCGGTCCGGCGCGGCCGATCCGGATCGCCCAGGCGCGGCCCGCGCAACCGGCGCG
>JANRJB010000158.1:0-2314 GCA_033764265.1 Rhodospirillaceae bacterium
CGACGGCAGCGGCCGGATTTTGTCCAATATCGTGCGTTCGCAAACCACCGAACACGCCCGTTTCGGCGGCGTGGTGCCGGAGATCGCGGCGCGCGCCCATGTCGACCTGCTCGACGGCATCGTCGGCCAGGCGATGAAGGACGCCAAGACGGACTTTGCACAATTGTCGGCGGTGGCCGCTGCCGCCGGCCCGGGCCTGATCGGCGGCGTGATCGTCGGCCTGACCACCGCAAAGGCCATTGCGATGGTGCACGATACGCCGCTGATCGCGGTCAATCATCTCGAAGCCCACGCGCTGACACCGCGGCTGACCTGCGCGCTCGCCTTTCCCTACTGCCTGTTCCTGGCCTCCGGCGGCCACACCCAGATCGTGGCCGTGGTCGGTGTCGGCCAGTATGTCAGGCTCGGCACCACCGTCGACGACGCGATGGGCGAAGCTTTCGACAAGATCGCCAAGATGCTGTCGCTGCCCTACCCCGGCGGCCCGGAGGTCGAACGGGCGGCCGAGAGCGGCAATCCAAAACGGTTTGCCTTTCCGCGGCCGATGCTCGGGCGGCCGGATGCGAATTTCTCGCTGTCGGGTTTGAAGACCGCGGTCCGTAACGAAGCCAGCCGCATGATCCCGCTGGAGCCGCAGGACATCAGCGATCTCTGCGCAAGTTTCCAGGCCGCGGTGCTGGAATCGACCGCGGACCGGTTGAGCGTAGGCTTGCGCCTGTTTCACGAGAAGTTCGGCCCGCCCCGCGCACTGGTGGCGGCCGGCTGCGTCGCCGCCAATCGCGCCATCCGCGGCGCGCTGCAGGATGTCGCGGCCAAGGCGCAGACCACCCTGATCATTCCGCCGCCCGCGCTGTGCACCGACAATGGCGCGATGATCGCCTGGGCCGGCGCGGAGCGGATGGCGCTCGGCATGACCGACACGATGGACGCGCCGCCCCGCGCGCGCTGGCTGCTCGACGCCAACGCCACCGCGCCGGCCGGCTACGCCAAGACGCGCGCGGGATATTGATCATGGCCGCCTTTGATTCAGTCGCGGTGATCGGCGCGGGCTCGTGGGGAACGGCGCTTGCCGGAACAGCCCTGCGGGCCGGGCGTGACGTGACGCTTTACGCCCGCAGCGCGGAAGTCGCGGCGCAGGTCGAATCGTCGCGCAGCAATCCGCGATTGCCCGGCATCCGCATCGACGATCGCATCCGGATCACCGGCGACATCGCCGAGGCCGCACAGGCCGATATCCTTCTGATTGCGACGCCGGCGCAGCATCTGCGCGAGGCGGTGACGGCGTTGGCTCCGCACCTGAAAACGGCCGTGCCCGTCATCGCCACCGCCAAGGGCATCGAACGCGGCACGCACAAGTTCATGACCGAAGTGATCGTGGAAGCCGCACCCGATGCTGCGCCGGCCATCCTGTCGGGCCCGAGTTTTGCCGATGACGTGGCGCGCGGGCTTCCGACCGCCGTCACCCTGGCCGCCAGCGACGAGAAGCTGGCGGGCGCGCTGGTGCAGGCGCTGGGCTCGGCGACGTTCCGGCCGTATCACACGACCGACATCCGCGGCGTCGAGATCGGCGGCGCCGCCAAGAACGTGCTGGCGATCGCCGCCGGCATCGTGGAAGGACGCAAGCTCGGCGCCTCGGCGCTGGCCGCCTTGATCACGCGTGGCTTCAGCGAACTCGCCCGCCTCGGCCGCGCCTGCGGCGCGCGCCCCGAGACGCTCGCAGGCCTGTCCGGTCTCGGCGATCTGATCCTGAGCTGCTCCAGTGCACAGTCGCGCAATTTTGCGCTCGGCATGGCGCTCGGCCGCGGCGAAGCGCCGAACCGTGAGAAACTCGCCGAAGGTGAATTCACCGCGCCGGTGCTGATCGAACTGGCGGCTTCGCAGGACGTCGACATGCCGGTATCAAATGCGGTCGCGGCGATCCTGAGCGGCAAGGTGACGATCGACGCCGCGATCGAAGGCCTGCTGACGCGGCCGTTCAAGGCAGAGGAATAGCGATGGCGTACTGGCTGGTGAAATCCGAACCCTCGGTCTGGTCATGGGACCAGCAGGTCGCCAAGGGCGCCAAAGGCGAAGCCTGGACCGGCGTGCGCAACTTCACCGCCCGGCAGAATCTCGTGGCGATGAAGAAGGGCGACAAGGCGTTCTTCTATCACTCCAACGAAGGCAAGGAGATCGTCGGCATCGCGGAGATCGTCAAGGAAGCCTACCCCGATCCGACCGACAAGACCGGCAAATTCGTCTGCGTCGACATCAAGGCCGACAAGCCCTTGAAGACGCCGGTGACGATGGCCGCGATCAAGGCCGACAAGAAACT
>JANRJB010000170.1:0-2390 GCA_033764265.1 Rhodospirillaceae bacterium
GATCTTGATGCGGCTCGTCATGGCCGCCATCACGGGGGTCGGTATCTGGTAGACCTGATGCAGCACCCCGTCGATGCGGAAGCGGACGTTGCCCGCGTCGCGGCGCGGTTCCATGTGGATGTCGCTCGCACGCTGTTCGAAAGCGTACTGGAAGATCCAGTCGACGATGTGGACGACGTGGCGGTCGTTGGCGTCAAGGTTGCCGCGTTCGCCGAGCTGCACCAACTGCTCGAAGTTGGCGATGTCGGAGAGCTCGCCCTTCTTCTGCGCCGACGCACTCTGGACCGAGCGCGCCAGGTTGTAGAACTCCACCAGGTAGGTGGCGATGTCCACCGGGTTGGCGATGACCCGCTTGATTTCCAGCCGCAGCGCCCGAGCGAGCTCCTTCTCCCATTCCCGGATGTGGGGCTCGCAGGTGGCGATCAGGCATTCCTTGGTGTTGACCTCGATCGGCAGGATGCGGAAGCGGGTCGCATAGGCGTTCGACATGACCTTGGTGACGCCGGCGAAATCGATCTTGAAGGGGTCGATGTGCCGGTAGGGGAGGCCAACCTTGCCCGCCAGCCACTCGGTCAGTGCCTCCAGGTGCAGGACCTTGCGGGGGTTGCGCGGGTCCTTCCATTTCTGATCCGCGACGATGGAGAGCGGATGGACCTCGGTGCGGCGGCTCCCCTGCCGGATGGACAATTCGCGCGCGGCGTCGGCAGACACCAGCCCGTCCGCGACGAGATCGTCGAGGATGCCTTGCAGGGCAAGTCGCTGTTCGGCGCGGGGCGGGGCCGCGGCCGCAGTGGCGGACATGAGATTCGGGCGCTGTAAGCTCTTGACGACTATAGCAGATAGGTACTCGACGGCGATACATTCGGTGCCAACTGACGCTATCGACCGCCCTCCTGCCGTCCTTGAGGGTGCTTGCCCTGCGGGTGCGGCACCGCTATTCGAGCAAGCACAATGCCGGCACCCTCCTCGGGCATAATCCGCGTTTTGTGTCGTGCGGTTACGGGCCTCATCTCACCGTTGCCGGCGATCGACCATGGCGCAAACCGACCTTTCCAAGCTCAAGCTGGCGCGCGGGACCGACGGGGTGCTGGCGACCGGCCACGCCCGGGCGTGGCGGCGTTGGCGCACGCCGGCCGTGGTGGCGATCGTCGTGCTCCTGGGTGGTGGATTCGCCGCCATGCGGTACAAGGCGGCGCCGGTGGAAGTGGAGCAGGCCAGCGTCACGAGTGCCTATCCTTACCAGAGCCTGGCGGTCCTGACCGCGACCGGCTATGTGGTGGCCCAGCGCAAGGCAGCCGTGGCATCCAAGGCAACCGGCCGGCTGGAATGGCTGGGTGTGGCCGAGGGTAGCCGGGTGAAGCAGGGCGAGGTGATCGCGCGGCTGGAGAATCGCGACATGGTGGCCGCGCGCGACCAGGCGGCGGCCAACTTGAAGGTGGCCCGGGCCAATCTCGAGCAAAGCAGGGTCGAAATGGCCGATGCCCAGCGGGCATTCGGCCGGTCCGAGGAATTGCTGCGCCAGAATTTCGTGTCGGATTCGGCCCATGACGTGGCGCGCGCGCGCCTGGACAAGGCCCAGGCCGGGGTGAGTTCGCTCGAAGCCTCGGTGGCGGTAGCCCAGGCGAACCTGCGAGCGGCCGAGGTGAACGTCGACCAGACCCTGATCCGCGCGCCGTTCGACGGCGTGGTGCTGACCAAGGCGGCCAATGTCGGTGACGTGGTGACGCCGTTCTCCTCGGCGAGCGACGCCAAGGGCGCCGTGGTCACGATGGCGGATATGGCCACGCTGGAAGTGGAGGCGGACGTGTCGGAGTCGAACCTGTCCAAGGTGCGCATCGACCAGCCCACCGAAATCCAGCTCGACGCCTTGCCGGACCTGCGGTTTCGCGGGGTGGTGGCGCGGATGGTGCCGACCGTGGATCGATCCAAGGCCACGGTGATGACCAAGATCCGCTTTGCAGCCATCGATCCGCGGGTTCTGCCCGAGATGAGCGCCAAGGTGACGTTCCTGTCCGATGCGGTGAACGACGAGCAGCGTGTGGCGCGCGTCGCGGTCAGTCCGGCGGCTGTCGTCACGCGCGATGGGCGCAGCGTCGCGTTCTTGGTCAACGATGGCGTCGCGCATGCCGTTCCCGTGACCACCGGCGAGCGGATCGGCGACCTGCTGGAAGTGAAGAGCGGCCTCAAGGTAGGCGACAAGGTCGTGCTGAAGCCGGGCGAGAAACTTGCCGACGGCGCCAAGGTCAAGACGGCGGCGAAGTGAATCTCGCCGATGGCGGCCCGCGGGTCGTCTCGATCCGCAACCTGTCGAAGTCGTACAAGCGCGGCGGGCAGATCGTACCGGTGCTCGCCGACCTGGACCTCGACATCGTGTCCGGTGACTTTCTTGC
>JANRJB010000171.1:0-17006 GCA_033764265.1 Rhodospirillaceae bacterium
GATCGCCTGCCTGTGCGACCGCAGCGCCAGTCGTGCCGCGTTCGACGAGTGGCTGGTGCGCATCAAGACCTTCGAGACCATGCTGGCCGACGAAGGCGCGTTGATTCTGAAGTTCTGGCTGCACTTGAGCAAAGCGGAACAGCGCAAGCGCCTGACCCGCGCGGGCAAGGACCCGCTGGTGGGCCTGCGCGCCAGCGACCAGTCGTGGCTGACGCCGCGGCGATACGAGGACTACCTGACCGCGGCCGGCCAGGCGTTGCGCCAGACCCAGACCGCGGCCGCGCCCTGGTACATCGTCGAAGGCGCCGACGACAATTTCCGCCGCGCCACCGTGCTGACCACGCTGGCCGAGCGGCTGGGCCATCACCTGAAAGCCCGCCGGCGAGCCGCGAAAGACCGCGCCAAGGCGCTGAAAAAGGCCCGCAAGGCCGACGAGAAGCGGGGTGGCCGGCGCGACCGCAAGGCGTCCGCCGCGCACAAAGCCACTTTGCGTGCGCCGGTGCGCCAGGTTCTGGACAGCGTCGACATGAGCCAGAAACTCGGCGTGGCGGCCTATGCCAAAGCGTTCCACAAGGCTCAGGTGCGGCTTCATGCCTTGCAAGCGCGCGCCCGCGCCACCGGGTTGTCGACGGTGGTCGTGCTGGAAGGCTGGGACGCCGCCGGCAAGGGCGGGGCGATCCGGCGCCTGACGTTCGCGTTGAACGCCCGCGACTACCGCATCGTGCCGGTGGCCGCCCCCACCGACGAAGAGCGCGCCCATCACTACCTGTGGCGGTTCTGGCGGCACCTGGGTCGTGCCGGCCGCATGACCATCTTCGACCGCAGCTGGTATGGCCGCGTGCTGGTCGAGCGGGTCGAGGCCCTGGCCGAGGACCAAGCCTGGATGCGCGCCTACGGAGAAATCAACGACTTTGAAAGCCAGCTGACCGAGCACGGCGCGGTGGTGGTGAAGCTGTGGCTGCACCTGACCAAAGACGAACAGCTGCGCCGGTTCAAGCGCCGCGACCAGCTCGCCCACAAGCGCTGGAAGCTGACCGAGGACGATTGGCGCAACCGCGAGCGCTGGGACGACTACGAACTGGCGGTCAACGACATGATCAGCCGCACCTCGACGGCGGCGGCCCCGTGGCACCTGGTGGCGGCGAACGACAAGCGGTACTGCCGGGTCCGCGTGCTTGAAATCACTGCCGACGCCATGGAAATGGCCTTGAACGAGAAGGCGGTTGCGGAAAAGACCGGCGGCGGCCCGCGCACCCGTTCGTCCAGACGCGCCGCGCGTATGCTCGCACGCTGAGCGGCGGCGTTGCTTTCCGTTACAATCGCGGGACGTTTTCCCCTAGAACCCCCCTGGGGCTTGGGATAGTGTCGGCTCGCCCGCGCGGGCCAATCAACACATCAATCGCTTACGACGTCAGGGAGAGGCATGAGTTCGGTCGCCGAAAACGCGCCCAGCGCCGCCAGCGCACGCGACGCCGACGCACAGTCGTTCATGGCGAGCCTGGTTCCGCTTTTGCTGCAACTGCGCAAGCTGGCGTGGTTGCTGTTCGCCGTCACCACCCTGTTATTCTTCCTGCTGCGCCAGGCCGGCGACCCGGCCCTGGTGCTGGCCGGCAACGACGCCACGCCCGAACAGTTGGCCGCGATTCGCGCCCAGTACGGCTTGGACCGACCGCTGATCGTTCAGTACTTCTCATATATGTGGAACGTGCTCCAGTTCGACTTCGGCAAGTCGCTGGCCAGCGGTGAGCCGGCGCTGGAGAAAGTGCTGGGCATGCTGCCGCGCACGCTGCACCTGGCGGTGATGGCCCTGCTGCTGACCGCGTCGATCGCCGTTCCGCTGGGCGCCTGGCTGGGTTTCAAGCCCGAAAACCCCGAACGCCGGATGGTCTCGGGTGTCATCTTCATCTTCCAGGGCGTGCCCGGATTCGTCACCGCCCTGATCCTGATCCAGGTCTTTGCCGTCAACCTGCGCCTGTTGCCGTCGCTGGGCTATGAACCGTCCGATCCGAAGTTCTGGATCTTGCCCACCTGTAGTCTGGCCTCTTTCTTGGTCCCCAGCCTGACGCGCGTGGTGGCGGCCAACGTGGCCGAGGCGATGCGCGAGGACTACATCCGAACAGCGCGCGCCAATGGCGCAAGCCAGATGGCGCTGCTGTGGCGCCACGCGGTACCCAACGCGCTGTTGGGCGCGGCGGCGCTGCTCGGCACCCAGTTCGCCTTCATGCTGGGCGGCAGCGCGATCATCGAGACGATATTCTCGTGGCCGGGCATGGGCTGGCTGCTGCTTGAATCGGTCCAGACGCTGGATTTCCCGGTGGTGCAGGCCGAGGCGTTCGTCATCGCCATCCTGGTGTTCACGGTCAACGCCACCATGGATCTGATCTTCCGCATGATCGATCCGCGGCTGCGAGCCAAGGGGAACTGACCATGGCCGAAGCCACCGCCGGCGGCGGCAAAACCGCCCAGCAAATGTCCGCCGCCGCCAAGATTCCGCTCGATCCACTCGCCCAGGCCTCGTCGCGCCACGATCTCGCCAAGTTGAAAAACCTGGTGAACCTGGAAATCATCATTGCCTTCACGCTGTTCACGCTGGTCTGCATCGTCGCCATTTTCGGCACGTTCCTGCAGACGCACGACCCGATGCAGGGCGACTTGATGGCGCGCTTCACGCCGGTCGGCGAGAAGGGATACCTGCTTGGCAGCGACCATCTGGGCCGCGACCTGTGGAGCCGCGCTGTGGCCGGCCTGCAGTGGTCGATGAGCTGCGCGCTGGCCGCAAACTCCATCAATCTTGTCATCGGCGCCACACTTGGCCTGCTGGCCGCCGAACGCGAAGGCTGGCCGCGCACGATTGCCCGGCAGATCACCGACACGCTGCAGTCGTTCCCCTTCCTGGTGGTGGCGATCGTGGTGGTGGTGATCGTCGGCCATGGCTACTGGCCGCTGGTGCTGACGCTGGGCTTCCTGGCCTGGCCGGTTTTCATGCGCGTGGTCTACGCCGAGGCGTCGTCGATCTTTCAGCGCGACTACGTCAAGGCCGCGCGCATCGCCGGCGTCAGCCGGGCGCGCATCATGTTCAGCCACGTGCTGCCGGGCGTGCGTGCCTCGCTGTTCGTGGTGTTCGCCTTCCACTTCGCCGGCCTGCTGATCGCCGAGAGCGCGCTGTCGTTCCTGGGCATCGGCGCACCCTTGGGCGTGCCGACCTGGGGCAACATCCTGGCCGAAAGCCGCCAGTACCTGTTGCGCGCGCCCTGGATGCTGATGGTGCCGGCCGGCGCCATCGTCATCGCCGTGATCACCATGAACCTGGTGGGCGACGGCATCGCGGGCATCTCGCGCAAGAGCGGCCGCAGCATCGACGTCTGATCCGAACCCCGATCCGAACCGCGCATCGACATCATGAACCAGACTTCCGGACCCGACAGCGTCGTCCGCATCGAAAACCTGGCGCTGCAATTCGTAAGCCAGGGCGACGTGGTCAACGCCCTGCGCGGCATTTCCATGGACATCGGCCCCGGCGAAATCGTCGGGCTGGTCGGCGAGTCCGGCTCGGGCAAGTCGGTCACGGCGATGAACATCTTGCGGCTGTTGCCGCGCACCAAGACCCGGATTCCGCACGGCGAGGTCTCGGTCCTGGGCCGCGACGTGGTCAAGATGTCGGAAAAAGAGCTGCAGGACATCCGCGGCGGCCTGGTGTCGATGATCTTCCAGGAGCCGATGACCGCGCTGAACCCGGTGTTGCGCGTGCGCGAACAGATGTTCGACGTCATCCTGCGCCACCAGAAGATGGACAAGGATGCAGCCGCCAAGCTGTCGATCGACCTGTTGCGCGACATGAAGATTCAGGACCCCGAGCGGGTGTTCAACGCCTATCCGCACGAGCTGTCGGGCGGCATGCGCCAGCGCGTGATGATCGCCATGGCGTTCTCGTGCCATCCGCGGCTGATCGTCGCCGACGAACCGACCACCGCGCTCGACGTGACGGTGCAGGCCCAGATTTTGAACCTGTTGAAGGAACGCGCCTCGGCGACCCACACCGCGGTGCTGCTGATCACCCACGATCTGGCGGTGGTCGCCCAGCTGTGCGACCGCGTCTACGTGATGTATCGCGGCAAGATCGTCGAGGAAGGCCCGACCCGCCAGGTGATCGGCGCGCCGCAGCACCCCTACACCCGCGCGCTGTTGAACGCGCTGCCCGAGGGCAAGCCCCCCAAGACGCGACTGGAGACCGTGGCCGCGGCCATGCTGGAAACCGGTTCCGTCGACCTGGACGGCACGGCGGTCGCGCCGGCCCCCGCCAAAACACCGGTAACGCGCGAACGGCGTACGGGTTCGACGATTTTCCAGGCCATCGACGCCACCGTGCGCTATCCGCGCAAATTCAACTTCGTCGGCCGCCCGGTCAGCTTCAACACCGCGGTCGACAAGGTGAACCTGACAATCGCCGAGGGCGAGACGCTGGCCATCGTCGGCGAATCAGGTTGCGGCAAGACCTCGTTCGCCAACACCATCGTAGGTCTGGTGCCGCTGGCCGGCGGCGAACTGCGCTACAAGGGCCAGAGCCTCTCGACGCTGGATCCCGCGGTGCGGCGCGAAATTCAGATCGTGTTTCAGGACCCGCAAAGCTCGCTCGACCCGCGCTGGCCGGTGTGGCGCATCATGACCGAGCCGTTGACGGTGGTCGGCGACAAATCCAAGGCCGAACTGCGCGAGACCGCGGCCGACCTTTGCCGCATGGTCGGCTTGGACCCCAACGCCATCAACCGCTTGCCGCACGAGTTCTCGGGCGGGCAGCGCCAGCGCATCGCCATCGGCCGCGCGCTTTCGGTGCGCCCGCGCCTGCTGATCCTGGACGAGCCCACGTCGGCGCTCGATGTCTCGGTGCAGGCGCAGATTCTGAACCTGCTGCTCGACCTGCAGGACGAGTTTCACCTCACTTATCTTTTCATTTCGCACAACGTGGCCGTGGTGAAGCACATCGCCGACCAGGTCGCGGTGATGTACATGGGCAAGGTGGTCGAACGCGGCCGCGCCAACGACGTGCTGACCAACCCGCAGCACGAGTACACGAAGACCCTGATGGACGCGGTGCCGACCCTCGAACGCGCCTTTGCCCGATAGTACGGGCCGGCCCAACCCGTTTCGGGTTCGCAAATTTCCGTTAGAAAACAACGAACTTTCCGATTATGTTCGGTCGTGACCTGGAAGTCACACCGGCTGGGGATCACGCGTCACACAAGACCATGGGCAGGTTCAGGCCTCGTCCCATCGGCGTAACATAGTGTATCGAGTGGGGTGAGTTGGGGTTCGATTCCGTGGTCGCCGGTCAGTGACCGGTCGTGGCGTCCGGACGCCGCATGACGGACACAATGCGTTAGATGAGGGGAGAAATCGTGATGACACGCGCGCACTTGTTGAGGGCTGCCAGTTCATTGGCCGTCATGACCGCCATGGCCGGGGCCGACCTGGCCGTCGCCCAAGGTATCGAGGAAATCGTCGTCACGGCGCGCAAACGTGCCGAAAACCTCCAGGAAGTGCCGCTCGCGATCACCGCGTTCACCAATGAATCGTTGCGCCTGAAGAACGTCCAGAGCATCCATGACGTCGCCAATTATACGCCCGGCTTCACCATGGACCGCGGCTTCGGCCGTGACTTCGACCGCCCGGTGATCCGCGGCCAGTCGACCATCCAGGGCGAGGCCAATGCCTCGTTCTTCATCGACGGCGTGTTCGTGGCCGGCTCGATCACCTCCAGCACCATTGACGCCGTGGAGCGCATCGAGGTGGTGCGCGGGCCGCAAGCCGCCCTTTACGGACGGCGCACCTTCGCGGGCGCGATCAACTACATCACCAAGGGCCCGTCCAACGAGTTCGAGGGCCAGATCAACGGCAAGCTGGGCAGCCACCGCACCTACAAGGGCTCGATGTGGATGCGCGGGCCGATCATCGCCGACAAGCTGCAGTACATGATCGCCGCCAACTGGGACTACTACGGCGGCGAGTGGCGCAACACGCTGGCGCCCAATCCGCCCAATCCGCTGACCTCGCCGGTGCCGACGGGGCCCCGCGCTTACACCGTCGCCCCCGATCGCGGCGACACTTCGCGCATCGGCTTCGAGGAGACCCAAGACGTCACCGCCAAGCTGAAGCTGATCGCCTCGGACACGGTCGATTTCAACCTCAAGAGCAGCTACACGCGCCAGGATGACAGCCAGCGCGCCACATTCCTGGTCGGCGCGAACGAGTTGAACTGCTTCCTGCCGGTGGCCGGCACGCCCACCGCCACGCAGGGCGGCTACTACTGCGGCGAGATCAACACCAAGGGCCGCGCGCCCAACATCAACGTGCCCGATTTCTCCGATGGCACGACCGGCAGCGCGCCGGTGCCGCTGCCCGCCAACTTGGCCACCGTCAGTTCGTTGCGGCGCACCGACGGCACCTTCGGTACCACGCCGGTGGCCGCCCCCGGCCTGCGACCGGGCATCTATCGCGACGTCTATCGCAACGTCGCCGACATGCAGATGGACGTGAACGAGTGGGAAATCCTGCTGCAAGGCGCCTACAACCGCGAGGGCCGCGACCGTGCGTTCGACGCCGACGTGACCGGCGAGCGCCTGTCGGCCATCCCGCGGTCCGCGCCGGCGTTCGTGGTCGCCACCGGCGCCGGCGTGTTCCAGGCTCACGATCAGGTGCGCATCGAGGATTACTCGGGCGAGTTCCGCGTCACCTCGCCGGGCGAGAACCGGCTGCGCGGCCTGGGCGGCGTGTACTACTACAAGGAAAACACCAAGAGTCGCACGCGGACCTTCTCCGCCCGCGGCTTCGCGGTGTTCCTGGACAACGGCGGCGACTTCACCCGCAACTCGGTCGAGAACGTCGCGGTGTTCGGCCAGCTGGAGTTCGACTTCTCGGACAGACTGACGATGTCGGTCGAGGGCCGCTACTCCGAGGATAAACTGGGGCTGAAGACCACCACGCCCGCGCTGGTCGCCGTTGTGGATCTGGACGGCAAGTTCACCAGCTTCACCCCGCGCATCACCGTCGACTACCGCGTCACCGACGATGTGATGCTGTTTGCGCTGGCCGCCAAGGGCAACAAACCCGGCGGGTTCAATTCGGGCCTCGCGTCGAACCTGTCGTTGCCGCAGCACATCGCCGACGGCACGTTGTTCATCGACGAAGAGCAGTCGTGGAACTACGAAGCGGGCTTCAAGTCGACGTGGTGGGACGGCAAGGCGACCACCAACGTGTCGGCGTTCTACATCGACTGGGACAAACAGCAGCTCACCTCGGTCACCAATATCATCAACGCCGCGGGTCAGGCCTCGACCGCGCCGATCCTTGTCAACCTGGGCGTCACGCGTGTGAAGGGCGTGGAAGTCGAAACCGGATTCGCGCTGACCGAACAGATTTCAGCATCGGCCAGTTATGCGTACGTCGACCCGATCATCCGCGTCGGCGACGACCCCGAGCAGTTCGCCTTCACCGGCGTCAGCGATCCGACGTTGGCCAACGGCGGCAACCTGCGCGGCCAGCAGACACCGAATTCGGCCAAGCATCAAATCAGCCTGTCGGCCACCTACCGCGACGCGCTCACGTCAGACGTCGACTGGTATCTGACCAACGACCTGAATTTCAAATCCAAACGCTACGATCAGGTCTTCAACCTGGCGCACACCGGCGACACGTACTATTGGAACGCGCGACTGGGTGTGCAGACCGAGACCTGGAACCTGTTTGCCTGGG
Source organism: Rhodospirillaceae bacterium (assembly GCA_033764265.1). Classification (GTDB taxonomy): domain Bacteria; phylum Pseudomonadota; class Alphaproteobacteria; order Rhodospirillales; family Rhodospirillaceae; genus VGEM01. Next base: position 7,747 of record JANRJB010000171.1, read on the forward strand.
TCGACAACATTCTGGAGGATGACGACCCCACCAACATCCTGCGGTTCCGCGATTTCCGGGTGGCTTCGCCGGCCAACCCGGCGATCTACATGCGCGGCTTCGAGACCGGCCTGCCTAAGGGACGCAATTTCGGCATAACCGGTACCTATAACTTCTGATCCGCGCCGGCCGAGTCGGCCGACCCGAAAGGCCCGGGGCTTTGCTCCGGGCCTTTTTCTTTCGTCCGGGCAACCGACACTTGGCCAGACGATGCGCGCAGGGCGCGTAACCGAGGCGATAAGTTCATAGATTCCGCGACTACATCTGACCGTGGGATAATTACCCACATCGTTATCTTCAAGTCTGAGGCAAACATACATAAATACCAGCGTATCGACTCAACTTACCTGTAAAATTAGAATGTGGCAGTTGCGAATTAATCCCAGTTTTTGAGAACTGAGTATTACACAATATTATATTTCTATTTGAATCGATGAACACGCGTGGCGAAACTCGACATCAATCACAAAAAGTTCGTTGATTTGCTTGCGGGGCATGCGTAGCGTCGGCTCACCCTGAAGACGGCTCGGTTTGGCATCGGCACCCGCGGATGCAGACCGCCATGCCCATGTTCCTGTCCAACACCCCGAATCTCGCCACCGCGAACACTGGCGCCGCTACGTGTTCGAACCCCGTGCCCGCGCGACGTGGGGCAACGTCCAACGCCGGCGCGGCGTTGGTGTGCTGCCGTCTGTTCGGCGAAGGCCGCTGACCCATGTTGCCCGCGCAATCAAGTTTTGAACGCATCGCGCTCAACCGCGCCACTTTTGGCGCGCGGGACACCGATGTCGCCTATGCCCAGCAGATCGGCTGGGGCAACTGGGTGATGGAACAGGTCAATGCGCCGCCGGGCGACGACCCGTCGCTGGCAAGTTACCTGGCCAGCCAGACCATGCGCATCACCTACGGCGCGCGCGACGACGCCACGGCCAAGTGGCCGGCGGTGGACGAGATGCGCCCGCTGAATTACCTGACCGCGCCGGTCGAACAACTGTGGGACCTGGTGAGCAAAGTCGGCGGTACCGTCGCGCCCCAGGAAGAAGCCCGCATCATGCAGGAGTTGATGGCGGCCACCTGGATACGCGCCGTTCACGCCCGGTACCAGTTGCGCGAAGTGCTGGTCGACTTCTGGCACAACCACTTCAACGTCGGGCGCAACGACGACCAATACGCCACTGCCGCCCTGCCCGATTACGACCGCAACGTCATCCGACCGCATGTGTTCGGCAACTTCGCCAAGATGGTGGAAGCCAACGCCAAATCGACGGCGATGCAGGTCTACCTCGACAACTTCATCAGCGCCGCCAGCACGCCCAACGAGAACTATGCGCGCGAGCTGCTGGAGCTGCACACCATGGGGCGCCCGTCGTACCTGGGCGTGGCCGGTTCGGCCGCCAAGCTGGCCGAGTATGCCGCCCAGGGCGTTGGCGTAAACTCGCCGGGCTTCACCGACGAAGACATCCTGCAGGCCAGCCGCGCCCTGTCAGGCTGGACGCTCGAAGCCGGGCAACGCGTGCCCGGCGGCGGCCGCGTGCCGTTTACCGGCAAATTCATCTACCGGCCCGAGCAGCACAACACCCAGGCCGGCCAGTTCATGGGCGTCAACCTGGCGCCATATTCGGGCATGGCCCAGGGCCAGAAGGTGATCGAGATCGCTGCCCGCCACGTCGCCACCGCGACGTTCGTCTGCACCAAGCTGGTGCGCCGCCTGTTCGGCGATCCTGTGCCGGCCGCGGTGGTCGACCGCGCCGTGGCGGCCTGGATAAAGAACCAGGAGTCGGAGGATCAGTTGCGGTTCGTCGTCCTGGCGATCCTGATGGACGGTCCCGAAATCGGCGCACTGCCTCCGCAGAAGTTGCGCCGGCCGTTCGAGCGGCTGACCGCGCTGTTGCGCACCACCAACACCACCGTGCGGGCAGACGTGCTGTGGAATTTCCTGCTTTTCGGCATGGGCGACGGGGCTTACGTGTGGCCGACGCCCGACGGGCGGCCCGACGACGACGCGTTCTGGCTGTCGACATCGGCCTCGTTAACCACTTGGAACATCAGCCTGGGGCTCTTGGCCAACCGGGCCGTGACGGCTACACTTTCCGACCAGACGCCGACCCAGATCGCGTCGGCCACGGAAGGGGTTGAGTACTGGTTGTCGCGCATGATCGGCACGCAGATCGCGCCGTCGGCGATGACGGCTCTGGTCAACGACCAGGCCAGCGCAGTCGGGGCCTTCTCGCCCATGCTGATCGCCGCCAGCGCCGGCAACACCCGCGAGACGGCACTGCGCCGCCTGGCGGGACTGATCGCCACCACGCGCGAATTTTCGTACCGGTAGGAGATTGACCATGACCCTTTCGCGTCGCGACGCCCTCCGCACCGCCGCCTCGAGCGCGGCGCTGGCCGCCGTCGGGCCCGGCCTCAAGGTGGCCATGGCCCAGGTCGCGCAAGCCGCGGACACGCTGATCGTGCTGTACCTGCGCGGCGGCTCCGACGGATTGCAGATGGTCTCGCCGGCCGGCGACCCGAATTACATCGCCAACCGTCCCGGGATCCGCGTTCAGACCACGGGCAACAATGCCGGGCTGGGCATCGGCACGCTCGACGGCACCGACTTCTATCTGCACTACGGCGCGCCCGAGTTGAAGGCGCTGTACGACAAGCAGCAGCTGGCCGTCGTCCATGCCGTCGGATTGCGGAACGAAGACCGCAGCCACTTCGAAAGCCAGGAGCGCATGGAACTGGGCGCCAACCTGAACGAACAGGCACCCGATGACGGCTGGCTGACCAGACACCTGAAAGCGCTGTCCGGCACCCGGCCGCAACTGGGCACGATCTCGGTCGCCTCGAACATCCCGGTATCGCTGCTGAGCTATGCGCCGGCGGTGGCGATCCCCAACGCGCAATCGTTCAACGTGTCCGGCGGCACGGCCAATGCCAACATCATCCGCGCCTTGAACGGCGGTTCCACCGGCTACGAGACGACCGCAATCCAAACCCTGAACGCCGTGGCGCAGGTGCAAGCCGGGTTCGCCGGGCTGCCCGCCGACAATACCAATTATGGGTACACGACCAGCGCGCTTGGCGCTTCGCTGCGCGCCCTGGCCCAGATGATGAAGTCGAATCTGCAAGTCGAGGTCGCCCACGTCGACATGGGCGGTTGGGACCACCATGACGGGCTGATTGGCGAGTTCAACGCACGGACGGTAGACCTGTCTCGCAACCTGAACGCGTTCTGGACCGAGATCGAGAAATTCCAAAGCAAGACCACGCTGGTGACCATGACCGAGTTCGGCCGCCGCGTGCGCGAGAACGCCTCGGCCGGCACCGACCATGGCTCCGGTTCTTACATGTTCGTGCTGGGCGGCAACGTCAACGGCGGCAAGATTTACGGCGACTGGCCGGGCTTGGCCGCCAATCAGCTGTTCAATGGCGACCTGGATACCACCACCGACTTCCGCCGCGTGGTGTCCGAAGTGCTCGCCAAGCGCCAGGGCGCACGAAACTTGGACAAGGTGTTTCCGACCGTGAAGTACGAACCGCTCGGCATCGTTAAGGGTGACGATACCGGCGTGATTTCCGGTTCGAGCGGCAGTGCGATCGGCTAGATTGGTTTCGGCGGCCCCTGATCGGGGCCGCCTCACAGGATAACAGACGCGGACGCGAACGCGAACCGCGTCACCGGGCAAGGGGTTGGGGAAGGACAGTTGGAGCGGGCCGTATCATGGCATCGTTGACGCCTTCTCAGATGCACGCCGCCATCAATCGCGTGTCCTTCGGGGCGCGCGACTTGGATGTCACACGCGCACAGCAAATGGGCTGGGACGCCTGGATCGACGACCAGCTGGCCCCGCCCGCCGGCGACGACGCCGGCACGGCGCAGATTCTGTCGAATTCCACCTACCGCATCGTCTACGGCGCGCGCGACGACATGAACGGCACGTGGCCCGCGGTCGATGAGGAACGCCCGCTCAACTCGCTGACCATGACCGGGCAGGAACTGTTCGAGACCTACGACGAGGTGTTCCGCCTGCGTACGCTGCCGCAGACCGAGATCGGGCGTCTGGTCGAGGAAACCATCGCCGCCACGTGGATCCGCAACGTGCACAGCACCTACCAGGTGCGCGAATTTCTGACCGATTTCTGGCATCGGCACTTCAACGTGGCGTCGTCCGAGGGCGCCCAAGTGCAGTTCGCGCTGCCGACCTACGACCGCGACGTGATGCGCAAGCACGCTTTGGGCAACTTTCGGGAACTGGTCGAGGCCAACGCCAAATCGACCTCGATGCTGTTCTACCTGGACAACGCCGATAGCCGCGCCTTTATCCCCAACGAGAACTATGCGCGCGAGTTGTTGGAACTGCACACCATGGGTCGCGGTTCTTACTTGGGCGTAGTTGCGACACCGACCGCGCAGGGGACCAGCAATCTCACCGCTACGGCGGTTCCGATGAACGGCCTAGGCACCGGGACCCAATCGGCGGGATTCACAGACACCGACATCCTGCATGCCAGCCGCGCCCTGTCCGGCTGGACGGTAGCGATGGGCCAGCGCATCGGCACCCGCACACTGCCCCGCACCGGCGAGTTCGTGTTCGAACCCACGTATCACAACCGCAATGCCGGCGCGTTCATGGGCATCGATCTGCGGCCGCTGCAGCCGACGCAGGAGGCGAATTTCCCGCTGGCGGTGGAACAGGGCCGCAAGGTGATCGAATTGGCCGCCGAGCACACCCGCACCGGCGGGTTCGTCGTCGGCAAGTTGGCGCATCGCATGTTCGGCGACAGCCCGCCGCAGGAACTGGTCTACCGCGCCTATCAGGCGTGGATGGACAACCGCAAGAGTTCCAACCAGATCGCAGAGGTCATGCGGGTGTTCCTGACCTCGGACGAGATCGCCAATGCGCCGCCGACCAAGCTGCGCCGCCCTTACGAGAAGGTGATGGCGTTCGCCCGCGCGGTCAACGCCCGCATCCGGCCGCACAGGGCCATGTTCACCACCTTCGGCGGCACCCGGGACATGGTGTTCCAATGGCCTTCGCCCGACGGCTGGCCCGACGACAACGTCTATTGGCTCAGCACATCGGCGACCATGACGCAGTGGAACGCGCTGTTGACGGCCATGGCGTCCGGCCCGCTCAGCGCCTCGATCACCGCGGAATCGGTGCAGACCAAGTCGATCACCGTGCTGCTGGACGATTGGATTCAGCGTATCGTCGGACGGCCGATCTCGACGGCCGGCTACAACGCTTTGGTGAGCATGGCGACCGCCAGCACCGGTATCCGCGCCTATGTCGGCATGGGCACGGCCAGCACCACCACGATCGAGACCGAACTGCGTCGGCTGGTGGCGCTGATCGCCACCGCGCCCGAGTTCGCCTACCGCTGAACCGCCGCCGCGCGCGCCGCGGCCGGGTCAGGGCAGCCATCGGCTCCTACCCACTCGTAGATGTCGGTCTGGGCGGACTCGCACTTGCCGCAGGTCCCGCACGGCAACCGGTCGCTGAGCCTGCGCACGCGGCCCTTGGCGATCCAGGTCTCCATCATGCCCTTGAGCGCACCGGGGTCGGTGTCGAAACGGCGGGCGAGGTCGTCGAGCGAGGCGCGCTTGCGGTCGGCCAAGAAGGTTTTGAGTTCGATCAGCAGCATTGCAGCCCCAAGCGCGGCGGCCTACTCGGCCGGCGCAGCGACCGGCGCACCGATGCGACGCCGGCCCGAGAACACCATCCAGCCGATACCCGCGGCCAAGAGCGACAGCACCGCGCCGATCCAGAACGACGCGGTTGCAGGATCGCGGCCGAAGGTGCCGATCTGATAGGTCAGCACGCCGAAGCCGTAACCCAGCAGCGTCGAATAGACCGCCACGAAGACGGTCCACGCCGGCGGCAGCTCCCGGTAATAGGCCGCGAGCGCCGACATACAGGGCGAATACAGCAAGATGACCATGAGATAGGCGAAGGCGCCGATGGCGCCGTCGAACTGTGCGGCCATGGTGCCGAAGGTGCCGACCGAGACCTCTTGTGCCTCGGCCGCGGCTTCCAGGCTGTCGGTGGCGACGATGTCGAGCCCGAGCGGGTCGACCAACCGATCCGCCAGGTCTGCGAAATTGGCCGGAATGGTCGCGAACGCGTCGCCAACGCCGGACCACAGATCGAAAGCCGCGTCGTCGCCGGCTCCGTCGCCCTCGCCGGCGGCCATCTGGGTGTAGAGCGCATCCAGCGTGCCGACTACGACTTCCTTGGCGAAAATGCCGGTGAACAGGCCCACGGCGGCCGGCCAGTTGGATTCTTTCATGCCCATCGGCGTGAACACCGGCATGATCGCTTCGCCGATGCCGGCCAACACCGAGTTTTCGGTGTTCTCGTTGCCGAAGCTGCCGTCGCGCCCCCAGGAATTGAGGAACGTCAGCACCGCCGCAACGACGATGATGAACTTGCCGGCCTTCGACAGGAAGGCCTTGAGGCGTTCCCAGCTGCGGATGATCACGCCGCGCAGCGTCGGGCGGTGGTAGAGCGGCAGCTCCAACAGGAACGGCGAGGACTGGCCCGACAGCACGGTGTGCTTGAGCAACAGCCCGGTGGCGACGGCGAACGCGATGCCGATCAGGTAGAGCGCGAACACGACGTTCTGCGCGCCCGTCGGGAAAAAGGCCGCCGCGAACAGCGCGTACACCGGCAGGCGCGCACCGCACGACATGAAGTGGGCCATGACCGCGGTCAGAATGCGGTCGCGTTGGTTATCCAGGGTACGCGTGGCCATCACCGCCGGCACCGTGCAGCCGAAGCCCACCATCATCGGCACGAACGACTTGCCGGGCAGGCCCAGGCCTTTCATGAAGCGGTCCATGACGAACGCCGCGCGCGCCATGTAGCCGGAGTCTTCCAGCGCCGACAGGAACAGGAACAGGCAGCCGATGATGGGGACGAAGGTCGCCACCGTCTGGATGCCGCCGCCGATGCCGCCGGCCAGAATGGTCACCGCCCAATCGGGAAAGCCAACTTGCGCGAGAAGGTGGCCGAACCCGTCGACGAACAGCGTGCCGGCCAGAATGTCGAAGAAATCGATCAGCGCGCTGCCGACGTTGATGGTGAACAGAAACATCACGTACATCACCGCCAGGAAGATCGGGATGCCGAGCACGCGGTTCAGCACCACGGTATCGATCCGGTCGGTGAGCGAGCGGCTGGCCTTGCCGCGGGCCCGCGCGGTGCGCGCGGCGAGATCGTGGGCCAATCCGTAACGTTCCGCCGCGATCAGAATGTCGGCGTCCTCGCCGGCCTGCGCGGCGATCTCGGCGCGGGCGGCGGCGGCGGTGCGCAGCGCCTCGGGCCCGGCGGCCATGGCCACGGTAGCGTCGTCCTCCAAGAGCTTCAGCGCCTGCCAGCGCGCATCCGCGGACCCGGCAAAGAAGGGGATGAGGCGCTCGATGGCGGCCTCGATGCGCGCGTCGTAGCGGATCGGCAGCGTCGGCACCGGATGCGCCTGGGCTGCCGCCACCAGGCCGTCGCGCAGCGCCTTCAGGCCTTCGCCGGTGGTGGCAACCACGCCGAACACCGGAACACCGAGCGACCGGCTCAAGGCGGCCGGGTCGATGTCGAGCCCGCGATCGCGCGCGGCATCGATCATGTTCAACACGACCACGGTCGGCACGCGCATCTCGATCAGCTGCGTGGTCAGGTAAAGGTTGCGCTCGAGATTGGACGCATCGACGATGTTGACGACGATGTCGGCCGCGCGCGACTGGATGTAGTCGCGGGCGATGCGTTCGTCCATCGAGCCGCCGCCGCTGACCGACAGCGAATAGACGCCGGGCAGGTCGATCACCGACACGGTGGCACCGGCGTGGCGGAAGAACCCCTCTTTGCGGTCGACCGTCACGCCCGGCCAATTGCCGACCCGCTGATGGGACCCGGTCAGGGCGTTGAACAGCGACGTCTTGCCGCAGTTCGGATTGCCGACGATCGCCACGCGCGCGCCGGCGGTGCGCTGATCGCTTGATGGATCGGGGGAGGACGTCATGGTGGGGCCGGCTGTGATGGGATCAGCGCGCGCCGTTGAGCGGGGTCACCGCGACCGCGGCGGCCTCGTCGCGGCGCAGGCTGAGCGCGAAGCCACGCACGCGAATCTCAATGGGGTCGCCCAGCGGCGCCATGCGCACAACCTCAAGCGTCGTGCCCGGCGTCAGCCCGAAGGCCAGCAGCCGCTCGCGATATTGGCGGTTGCCGCGCGCCAGCGCCACGACGCGGGCCCGGTCGCCGGGTTGCAGCATGCCGAGATGCCGACCGGTCGCGGCGAGGTCATTGACGGCAGCTGGCAGAACCTGATCCACGCGGGTGTCCCTTGTGCTACGCACAGTATGTAGTGAAACTGAGAATTGTTCTCAACTTGTTATTTTGCCTTGATCTGAGTCAGGATTCGACGGGAAATGAGAGAATTCCAATGATTTCAGCGTTCTATGCCATGCTCAGGGGGCATGTGGCGGACCGTTCGGCCGGCGCCGCGTTCGGGTCTTTCGGCCCCCGCGCTTGCCGACTCGCCTAGCGCACGGCTGCGGATGACCGCCATGAGTTGGACGTTCTGGATCGACCGCGGCGGCACGTTCACCGACATCGTCGCGCGCACGCCCGATGGCCGGCGCATCACCCGCAAGTGGCTCTCGGTCGATCCCGGCCAGTACGACGACGCCGCCGTTCACGGCATGCGCGCGATGATGGGCGTGGCCCCCGGCGCGCCGTTTCCCGCGCACGCGGTCGACGCGATCAAGATGGGCACGACGGTGGCCACCAACGCGCTGTTGGAACGCAAGGGCGCGCCGACGGTGCTGGCGATCACCGCCGGTTTCGCCGACGCGCTGACGATCGGCACGCAGCACCGGCCGCAGCTGTTCGCCCTGCGCATCGTGCGGCCGCCCCCCCTGCATGCGGTGACGGTCGAAATCGCCGAGCGCGTCGACGCCGACGGCGCCGTGCTGACGCCCCTGGACGAGCCCGCCGCCGCGCGCGACCTGCAGCGCGCGTTTGATGACGGTTATCGCGCCATCGCCATCGTGCTGATGCACGGCGACCGCCACCCCGGCCACGAGCGGCGCTTGGCGGCGCTGGCCCGGCGAATCGGGTTCACGCAGGTCTCGGCCTCGCACGAGGTCAGCCCGCTCATCAAGCTGGTGCCGCGCGGCGACACCACGGTGTGCGACGCCTATCTGTCGCCGGTGCTGGGCGGTTACGTCGGCG
>JANRJB010000192.1:0-8020 GCA_033764265.1 Rhodospirillaceae bacterium
GGGCGCGGGCTACGGTTTGCACTGGCCCGATCTCGACGTCGACCTCAGCGTTCCAGGCCTGCTGGCGGGTTTGTTCGGAACGCGGGCCTACATCGACCGGCTACGCGCGCGCCGTGCCGGGTCGGCCACGTCGAAGGCCAAATCCGCGGCGGCGCGCCGCAATGGCGCCAAGGGCGGCCGACCGCGCAAGGTCGCGGTCTGACCGGCGCGCTTTCCGTTCGCTGTCGATCCGGCGCGTGTTCTAGGCGCGGCCCTTTGCTGTCGCCTTGGTCGGCGCGCCGTTGCGGAACGCGTTGGAGTAGGGGCAGACCTGATGGGCGGCCGCAACCAATGCATCGGCGTCGGCCTGCGGCAAGTCCGGCAATGACGCCTCGATCTCGAATTCGAACGCGAAGCCGCCGGCGTCGTTGCGCCCCATGACCACCTTGCAGGTGACGGCGACGCGGCCCGCCGCGATCTTTTTCTGGCCGGCCACGAACGCCAGCGCCGAGCCGAAGCACGCCGAGTAGCCCAGCGCGACAAGTTGCTCGGGGTTGGTCCCGTCGCCGCCGGGTCCGCCCAGGTCCTTGGGCATCGAGAACGACAGCGTGACCTTGCCGTCCGACGTGGCTCCGCTTCCGCCGTTGCGCCCGCCGCCGGTGGTGGTTGCAACCGCCGTGTACAGCGCTTTCATGTTCGCCTCCTGTTGTTGATCTGTGATCGATTCTCCGGTGGCGCAGCGCACCCGGCTGACCACCCCTGTTCGCCGCCCCAGTGCTATCGCATATCAACCCGAAGCCGGCACGTGAGCGGAGGCGCAGCATCAAACACGATGTCATGCCGGACCTGATCCGGCATCCAGGGTTTTCGGTTTCCCCCGCGTTCCATTGCCCTGGACCCCGGATCGCGCCGGCCTTCGCTGACGCTTCGGCCCGGCTTGTCCGGGGTGACGACTGAATTTGGATGTCCTTATGCGATAGCCCCGCTCACCATCCCCGCTCACCATCCCTACTCACCATCCCATGTTGTAGTGGGTCAGCACGCGGCGCACGTTTTCCTTCAGCTGGGTGTCGTAGTTGCGCATGTGGGCGAACTGCGGCAGCGCGATCCTGTCCGGGATGTCGTCCATCGGCGTGCCGGCTTCGATCTCCTTCTTCACCGCCACCATCAGCGCCTCGACGTAGGCGCGCCGCTCGCTCAGCTCGCCGATCGGCGCGGTGGCCATGCGGTGGCCGGGGATCATGGTGGTGATGCCGTCCATGGATTCGATGGCGCGCAGCGATTTGATGTAGGGGATCAGGCTGTAGTCGTTCATGCGGCCCAGCGGCACGCCGCCCGGCGTCGCCAGGTCGACGATGAACAGGATCGGGTGCGGCTGCGGCCGCATCACCACCAGACAGTCGCCATGGTTGGGGCCCAGGTAGATCAACTCGAGCGTACGGCCGCCCAGCGTCACTTGGTAATTCCCCTCGAAGGTGACATCCGGCATCACCAGGTCGGGGTGCGGCAGCTCGGTGAAGGTCTTCAGGCAGTTCTTGTGGCTGATGAAGGTCGCGCCCTCGTCCTTGAAGATCTGCCCGCCGAGCACGTGGTCCCAATGCTGGTGCGAGTACACCACGTACTTGACCGGCTGGTCGGTCACCTTGGCGATCTCGCCGCGCAAGGCCTTGGCGGCGCTGATGCTGATCGGGTCAGTGGCGATCACGCCTTCGGGCGTCACCCAGAACATGTTGCGCGTGCCTTCCCAGCGGAAGGTGTAAAGGTCCTCGGCCACTTTGGTGGTGTCGAAGCCCTGCAGCCGGAACACGCTCTGATTGGCGTCGGACGGTGGGCTGAGGTCGGGCATCGGCGGCGGTGGCGCGGCCAGCGCAGCGGACACAAAAGCCGAAACGAGCATTGCGAAACGCAGCATGAGGACCTCCGTGATCTACTTCACGCGCCAGTTGGCCGCGTCGGTTGCATCGCCGGTGCCGCCGTACACCGCCACCGCCGGATACGGAAACACCGGCCGGCTGCCCACGACCGTATCCGCGGCCAGCGGGAACGCGGGGTAACTGTCGGGCGGCAGCGTGGTCTTGAACGCGATCAGCCGGTCGGGCGCCTGGCCGCGCTCGACCCACGCTTCCATGGCGCTCAGATAATCCACCGTGTTGACGCCATTGCCGCCGCGGCAGTGCGCCATGCCGGGCAGCATGAACATCCGCAGGAACTCGGGCAGTTTGTCCGGGCCGAAGGCCTTGGCCTGGGCGGCATGGAACTCGAGCGACGAGGCCGGCGTGGCGTCGGTGTCCGACCAGCCGTGGTACAGCAGAATCTTTCCGCCGCGATCCTTGAACGCCGACAGCTTGCGCCCGTCGGGCCCGTAGTCGAGCAGCCCGCCGATCGGGCCACCCGTCAGGCCGTGCTTGGCGTAATCGAAATCGGGCAGCGTCGCGGTCGGGCCGATCAGGGTGTCGAGCAGGAAGCGCGCGCTGCCGGCCCGGCCCGGCGGTTTGCCGTCGACCCCGATCAGGCCCGCGATCCAGGCGCGCTCGCTGCCCTTGGCGTAGCCCATGGGATAGAACGGCGTGCCGTCGGCGCGCGCGGCGCCGCCGTAGATCGACTTCGCCACCGCCACCTGTTCGGCCGTCAGGCAGCTGTCACCCGCCGCGCCGGTGCAGGCAAGCGCGGCGGGGTCGAACCCGCACGCTGCGGGATCGGCGATTACGCCGTCCTTGAGGTTGTCGTCCATGTCGCAGGCGACCAGCGCGGCGTCGGCCAGCAGCGTGATCGCCGCCGCGGTCAGGATGGTCTTGCCGCCGGCGCGGGTGTTGCGCGCGAACGCGAACACGTTGTGCGGCGTGACCATGTTGGCGGCCGGCGCGCCGGCGATGATGCCGTCGAAGTCCTCGGGGTACATCAGCGCCTCGGTCAGCCCCTGGCGCCCGCCGGTGGAACAGCCGCGATAGTAGGCATGGCTCTGCGCCGTGCCGTAAGCCTGTGCGATCACCGCCTTGGCCAGCACGGTGGCCAGGTGCGTGGACCGGTGCAGCCAGTCCGTCACCAGCGCCTTGTCCTTGGTCCAGGCGCGCTCGTCGCCGTTCGCGGGCAGCCGATGGCCCATGTCGGTGGTGGCGACCGCGTAATTGCGCTTCAGCGCGTCGTCGCCGGCGCGCGAGTTGATGATACCGCACAGCCCGCCACAGCCGGTGAACAGAAACCGGCCCGACCATGCCTGCGCCGGCAGACGCACCTCGACGCCGATGCTGGGCGCGATGTTGGCCACGACCCGGCAGTGAGCCGGCTTGCCGTCGGATGCGGGAACCAGCTCGGCCGACTGGATCGTGGTGGCCGCGCCGACGGCGTCGGAGAATTGCGCCCGCGTCAGGTCGGCGCACGCCGCCGGGGTCAGCGCCGCTGCAGGTCCGGCCCCGACGGCCGCGATCGCGGCCAATACGCCCGCCCACATCATGTCGTCCTCCCCCGATGCCCGGCGATGCTAACCACCGCAACCCAGCCAGCCTAGCGCCTTTCGCGATTCCCCCGTCATGCGGCAAGTGGTCTAATGCGTCTCGACCCGCATTCCACGCACCGCAGGAGCCGCCATGCAGCGCCGCGACATGCTCTCCACCCTGGCCGTCGGCACGTTCGCCGCCGCCCCGGCGGCCGCCCAGCCGATCCCCCCGTCGGCCGAGAACGCGCCGTTCACCGACGCCCGCAAGGCTGCCCAAGCCAAGGACGCGGTGGTGCTGGTGACCGGCGCCAACCGCGGCGTCGGGCTGGGGTTCGTGAAGGTGGCGCTGGCCCGCGGCGCGCGCCGCGTCTACGCCACCGGGCGCAACCCCAAGAACCTGCCCGACGTCGTGGCGCTCGACCCTGACCGGGTGGTGCCGCTGACGCTCGACGTGACCGACGACGCCCAGCGCCGCGCCGCCGCCGAAGCCGCCCAGGACGCAACCTGGCTGATCAACAACGCCGCCTATCCCGGCAGCGAGCAGGCCGAGGAACGGCGCGTGCGCAGCGCCGCCACGCTCGACGATCTCAAGCGCACCATGGACACCAACTGCTGGGCGCCGGCCGAGCTCGCCCGCCTGTTCGCGCCGATCATCATCAAGAACGGCGGCGGCGTGATTGCGCAGGTCCTGTCCGGCGGGGCGTGGTTCTGCCTGCCGGAGTTCTCGGGCTACAGCATCTCCAAGGCCGCCGCCGCCATCATGACCGCGGGCCTGCGCGCCGAACTGGATCGCGACCCGGTGCTGGTGGCGCGCGTCTACACCGGCGGCGTGCAGACCCGCGCCGCGCCGGTCGGCTACACCGGCGGCGTGACGCCCGAGCAGCACGCCGAGGAAGTGTTCGACGCGCTGGCCAAGGGCGAGGCCGACGTCTTCCCGGCCGGGTCGCGGCGCATGGCCGAGCGCATCCGCACCGATCCCGCCGGGTTCGAGCGCGGCGTCATCGATCGCTTCCACACCAACCCGGTGCGCATCGCGCCCTACGAATGAGCCTGGGTGCATGAGCAAGGCCTTCACCAAGGAGCCCGACGCCGAGGCCGAAGAACGCGACGCCGAAGCCGACACCGCGCTGCCGGGCGGACGCAACTACGTCACCCCGCGTGGTCTCGCGCTGTTGCGCGAGGAACTCGACCGGCTTGTGCGCGTCGAACGGCCCAAGGTGGTCGAGGTTGTGTCGTGGGCCGCCGGCAACGGCGACCGTTCGGAGAACGGCGACTACATCTACGGCAAGCGCCGGCTGCGCGAGATCGATCGCCGCGTGCGTTATCTGATCAAGCGCATCGAAAGCGCGGTGCTGGTCGACCCCGCCCGCCAGACCAACCGCGACCAGGTGTTCTTCGGCGCCACCGTGACCTACCGCGACCCGCACGGCGCCACGCGTGCGGTCAAACTGGTCGGCGTCGACGAGGCCGACCTGGAGCGCGGCCTGGTCAGCTGGGTTTCGCCCATCGCCCGGGCGCTGATGAAGGCCGAGGTGGGCGACACGGTCGAGGTGCGCACCCCGGCCGGCGTGGATCGGATCGAAGTGCTGGAGATCGCCTACGATGACCCGGCTTCCGGCGGCCCGGCTTCGACCAACGGCTGACGGGCGTCGACCAACGCCGGGTCCGGCCGTTACGCCGCCGCCCCGATGGGTTATGTATAGGCCATGACCGACCCTGCCGCCCCGGCGCCGTCCGAAGCCCAATCCCGCCCGCTTGTCGACCGGGCGGTGGCGCTCAACACCATTCTCGGCTTCTGGGCCTTTTACTTCGTCATCAACACCCTGCGCATGGCCATGGCCGGGGCCGAGGATCAGCTCGACCTGATGGGCCGCCGCGCCATGGTTGTGGTCGCCGGCATCGCCCTGACCCTGGTGCTGTGGCTGGTGCTGCGCCGCCTGGAAGGCCGCTCGATGCGCGTGCTGGTCACCGCGGCCTTCGTCGCCGCGATTCCGGTGGCGGTCGCTTACGCGATTTTCAATTACGCCGCGTTCTACATCGTCGAACCGCTGGAATCGGTGCTGCGCGAGATCGAACAGTACGAGGCCCAGAACAAGAGCGCGTGGGTGATGATCGCCGATTCGGCGTTCTCCTGGTACTTTTTCATCGCCGCCTGGGGCGTGCTGTACGTCGCGTTGGCTTACGCGGCCAAGGTCGGCCAGGCCGAGCGCGCCGCGGCCGCCTACCGCGCCGAGGCCCAGGACGCCCAGTTGCGCGCGCTGCGCTATCAGATCAATCCGCACTTCCTGTTCAACACGCTCAATTCGCTGTCCACGCTGGTGCTGCAGAAGCGCACCGACGAGGCCGACCGCATGATCGTCAACCTGTCGACCTTCTTCCGCACCAGCCTGACCAGCGATCCGGCCGCCGACATTTCGCTGTCGGACGAAATCCGCATGCAGCGGCTGTACCTGGATATCGAGCAGGTGCGTTTCCCCGAGCGGCTGGTGGCCCGCATCGACGTGCCCGAGCAGCTGTGGGACGCGCGCGTGCCCGGCCTGATCCTGCAGCCGATCGTGGAGAACGCCATCAAGTACGGCGTGGCGCGCACCACCGCCCCGGTCACCATCGCGATCTCGGCCCGGGCCGAGGGCGACGACCTGCGGCTGACGGTCGAAGACAACGCCGGCGGCGCGGCCTCGCCCAAGCCCGGCGCCGGGGTCGGCCTGGTCAACGTGCGCGACCGGCTGGCCGCGCGCTTCAACGGCCAGGCACGCTGCGAGTTCGGGCCCCGCGCCGGCGGCGGCTTCCGCGTCGACCTGACGATGCCCTTGCGCCGCGACGCGGCCTAGCCGGTAGACCGCCGCCGTGTCGCCCGCCCCGTTGAAGACCATGATCGTCGACGACGAGCCGCTCGCCATCGAGCGGCTGCAGATTTTGTGCGCGCGCCTTCCCGGCCTCAGCCTGGTCGGGACCGCCGGCGACGGCGCGGGCGCGCTGCGGCTGATCGAGGCCCTGGCGCCCGACCTGATCCTGCTCGACATCCAGATGCCGGAGATGGACGGCATGGCGGTGGCGCGCGCGCTGGCCGGCCGCGCCCACCGCCCGGCGGTGATCTTCGTCACCGCCTTCGACCAGTTCGCGGTCGCGGCCTTCGACGTCGCCGCGGCCGATTACCTGTTGAAGCCGGTCGCGCCCGACCGCCTGGAACGGGCCATCGACCGCGTGCGCGGCCAGCTCGGCACCGCGGCCGCTGCGCCGTCGCCCGTGGCGGCGACCGGCGGGGACTTCGTCAAGGACTTCTGGGTGCCGCACCGCGCCGAGATCGTGCGCATCGCCGCGTCCGAAATCGACCTGATCTCGGCCGAGCGCGACTACATGCGCCTGCACGTCGGGCCGAAATCGTACCTGATGCACGAGACCATCATGGAGCTGGAACGCAAGCTCGATCCTGGCCAGTTCGTGCGCATCCACCGTTCCACCATCGTCAACCGGGCGCGCATCACGGGCTTCAAGCACGACGGCGCCGGGGCGTGGCACGTGCAGCTGCGCGACGGACAGTCGTTTCGGGTGGGCCGCACCTACCTGGCCAACGCCCGCGCCATCGCCGGGCGATAGCCCAAAAAAAGCGGGTGGGGCTGGGCCCCACCCGCGGCAGTCATCGGGGACGTGTGCGGTTAGTTGGCGGCGGCGACGTTGGTGGTGGCTTCGACGGCCGCGATCACCGCGTCGTACTGCTTGGTCGCGTTGGCTTGGGCGGTCTTGACGCAGGCGCTGTAGATGCGGTGCAGCGCGATCTGGGCCGGCGCGGCGGAGGGCGCACACGCACGCTCGGCGGCCTGCTTCAGGCGGTGCTGCAGGGTGTCGCGGCCGGCGTCCGAGGTCAGATCGAGGTCGGCGTAATCGACCGTGATCGAGCGGGTGGTGACCGGCATGGCGTCGCCGGCCTGCGACGGGGCGGGCAGGGCGGCCAGCGCCAAGGTCGCGCCGATCAGGGCGGCGACCGACAGGGTGCGGGCTGAACGGGTGGGGGCTGCAACGGCGAACATGGCGGGCTCCTTCAGGGTTTTTCTTTGCGGCTTCGGTGGGTTCGGGGGTTGGATGGCCCCGGCTTCAGGACCGAGGCCATCCGGGTCTCTGCGACGCGGCGAAGAGGGGTAAGCAACTCCGTCGCGTCGAGGCAGACCCTAGGCCCATGCTCGTGCGCCGTCGCGCGGGCTTCGACCGGTGCCACGCCGGCTTCAACAAAGGCGCTTGGCGGCGACCAACGGCGCACCCATATCGACCAACGCCGTGCCAGAACCGGCCAGCGGCCGGGGACTCGCCGCCCGGAACCGGGATAAACTGCCCCCTTCGCTAGGCGGATCAGGATTTTCGTTCGATGACCCGTATCTTTCGGTATGCCGCGCTCGCCCTCGTCGTCCTGTCGGCCGGGCCGCTGGTGCGCATGACGTTCGACAGCGCGGTCCAGGCCCAGGACCCCCGCGCGCGAGATTGGCGGGCGGCATCGGCCCCGGCCGGCTGGGCGCCGGCCCCGGACGATCATCCCGACGCGGTCGTCCAGGCCTACTGCGCGCCGGTGGTGCGCTGGCGCGGCGCGTTCGGCGACCATTGCTGGGTGGCGGCCAA
>JANRJB010000197.1:0-10279 GCA_033764265.1 Rhodospirillaceae bacterium
TGGCGCGGGACTGCTGGCGCGCCTCAAGCTCGGCGAACAGTTGCGCCACCCACACGATGCGGTCGGACACCCGCTCGCCCCAACCCGGCCTGCGCGACCGGCGCGACCGGTCGGGCGCGTAGGTCGCGGCGACGGCATCAACCAGGTACGCGGTTTCTACCAGCGGCCGCGCGGACGGTGCCGACGACGGTGGCGCAGTGGCGGCAAGCACGGACCGCACCAGCAGCACCAGTTTATGCGGCAGGCTGACGCGGGCCCGGCCCGAGACGCTGTCGAAACCGCGGGCGGCGACGACGAAGCCGATGGCGGCGTAGATGTAGCGGGCGGCGAAGATGCCGGGCCGGCACGCCGCCGGCAGCGCGGCGATGCCGTGTTCGGCGCGCCGGTACAGCTGATCGGCGGCGTCGAGCAGCCGCGCGACGACGCTTGCAAGCTGCGGCCCGAAAGTGGGCGCGCGCAGCCAGGCGTCGGGATCGAGGCCGGCTTCCCGCATCCAGGATCGCGGCAGGTACAGCCGGCCGGCGCGGGCGTCCTCGCCGACATCGCGCGCGATGTTGGTCAGCTGCATCGCCACGCCGAGGTCGCAGGCTCGCGCCGCCAGGTCCGGCGATCGCGCGCCCATCAGCACGGCCATCATCGCGCCGACCGAGCCGGCGACGCGGGCCGCATAGGCGTAAACGTCGGCCAGGGTCTCGCAGCGCACGCCGGCCACGTCCCATGCCAGCCCGTCGATCAACGCCTCCGGCAACGCGCGCGGCAGGTCGTGACGGGCGACCACGTCGGCAAGCGCGCGGTCGACCGGATGATCGAACGGCGCGCCGGCGTAGACGGCGTCGAGCCGGGCCCGCAGGCGCGCGACCGCGGCTTCGGCGCCGCGGTCGACATCGACCGCATCATCCGACAGCCGGCAGAAGGCATAGAGCACGTAGGCGTCGTCGCGCAGCGCCGCCGGTAGCAGCAGCGACGCGGTGAAGAACGATTTCGATCCAGTGCGGATCAGCGCACGGCAGGCGGCGCGGTCTTGCTCTGCCGCCAGGCCCTCAGGCGAAAGCGCTTGGGTCGGGGACGATGCGGTCGAGAACGCGGGCCGAGGAGAGAACGCCGGGAACTCCGGCACCGGGATGTGTGCCGGCGCCAACGAGGAATAGGTTCCTGACATCTTCGCTCCTGTTGTGCGGCCTAAACCATGCGCTTTGTGTGAGTATCGGCTCGAGACCGAAGGCTGCACCTTTGACGGACGATAGATCATCGCGAAAGTCGAACGGCGTCAACATGCGCGACGTGACCACCGCGTCCGCGAGCCCCGGCAGCAGCCGTTCACTCAGCCGCGCCGCGATAGCGTGGCGATAGGGTTCGGCGTGGGCGCGCCAGTCGACGCCGCTGTCCAGGTGCGGCACCGGCGAGAGCACGTAGAACGCCTCGCACCCCGGCGGCGCGCGTGAGGGGTCGGTGGCGGTGGGCCGGTGGAGGTAGAGGCTGAAATCCTCCGCCAGCACCTTGTTCTGAAAAATGTCGGCGATCAGGTCGCGATACCGGGGCCCGAGCAGGATGGTGTGATGGGGGACGTCGGGATATGTCCGCCTGGTTCCGAAGTACCACACAAACAGGCTCATGGAATACTGAGCGCGGGCGAGCTTGGCGTCGGTCCACCGTCGCCGATTCGCCTGCTTGAGCAACGTGCCGTAGGTGAACGCCGCATCGGCGTTCGATACGACGATGTCGGCGCTGATCGCCTCGCCCGAAGCCAGTTCCACGCCGATCGCCGCGCCGCCCTCGACCCGGATGCGCGCCACGTCGGCGTTGCAGCGAACCGCGTTGCCCTGTCCTTCGATCAGCTTGACCAGACCGCGCACCAGCGCGCCGGTGCCGCCCATGGCGAAGTGCACGCCCCAGCGGCGCTCCAGGTCGGAGATCAGGCAATAGACCGAGGTGGTGCGGAACGGATCTCCGCCGACGAACAGCGGATGAAAACTGAGCGCGAACCGCAGGTGCGGGTGCTTCACGAAACGCGCGACGCTGGCGTGCACGCTGCGGTGCCCGCCCAGCCGCAAGAGGTCGGGCGCGACGCGCAGCATGTCGGCGAACGACCCAAACGGCACGTGACCCAGGCGTTCGAAGCCGATCCGATAGACCTGTGCGCTGTAAGCCATGAACCGGTCGTAGCCGGCGACATCGTCCGGCGCGATGCGCGCGACTTCGGCGCGCATGGCGTCGGGGTCGGCGCGGGCATCGATGCGGCTGCGGTCGTCGAACACGATGCGATAGAACGGATCCAGCGGGCGCAGCGTGACGTCGTCGGCCAGCGTTCGCCCGCACAGCGCCCATAGTTCCTCGAACAGGAACGGCGCGGTGATGATGGTGGGCCCGGCGTCGAAGGTGAAGCCATCCTGGCGAAATACCCGCGCCCGGCCGCCGCATTGATCGAGTCGCTCAAGCACGGTGACGCGATAGCCGCGCGCGCCCAGCCGCACCGCCGCCGCCAGGCCGCCGAAGCCGCTGCCGATCACGACCGCGTGCGGACGCGAACGATCAGCGGCGCTCAAACTTCACTCCCGCTTCAAAAGCGCAGGATTCGATCAGGTCGCAGATCAGCTTGGGCGACTTCTCGTGCGCAAGGTGCCCCTGGCCCGACAGCGCGATGATGCGCGCGGCGGGCAGCCGTTCCTTGACCGCGCGCGCCACCCACGGCGGCACCGCCAGATCGGTATCGTCGGACACCAGAGTCAGCCGTGGCTTGAGGGCGTGAATGTCATCGCGCAGCGACGACAGATCCCAGTTCGCCATCATGCCGATGGTCGCGGCGATGTGCCGGCGATCGGCGAACAGGCGCGTGTAGTAGGCGAGGTCTTCGCCGTCGATCTCCGAGCCGGTGCGGCGAATGACGCTGGCCACCGCATCGGGGTCGATGGCGAGCCGTGCGGCGATCGGCACGGCGAACGGATTCAGGAACAGCACTTTCGCCAGCGCCGGAAAGGCGAACGACGCAAGACCGGGAAACGGCATCAGCGCACCGTTCAGACTGACGATGGCCTTGGGGTGAATGCCGCCGTCGAGCGCCGCCCTCACCGCAATCGCCGCGCCGGCCGAGTGGCCCACGACGACGGCCGGCTTGACTTTCAGCTCGGCCAGCAGCGCCAACAGTGCCGCGGCCATGCCGGGCAACGACAGCCGATCGTTGTCCGGCAGCTCCGTAAAGCCATGGCCCGGCAGGTCGGGTACAACGACCGTGAATCCGCGCGCCAGGCGGTCGACGCAGCCGCGCCAGGAATGAGTCGACGCGCCGGTGCCGTGCACCAGAACCATCACCGGGCCTTTGCCCTTGATCTGCACATGCCAGCGCAACCCGGCGGCATCCACGAACCGGCTGGCCGCGCTGTGGGGCCACGCCGGGCCGTCGGCCTCCCAGGCCAAGGCGCGGTTCATGCAACCACCGGCGCGGCGCTGAAGTTCTTGGTCTTAATAACTGCATTCAAGAAATGGTTATTTCCGATCCTGGCGTACGCGCGAAACTTGTGCCGCATGTGATCGAAAACCCCTGTTCCAACGTAGGAACACCAAATCTTCAGCCCGTCCGGCGTTGGAGGCCATGGGGTCAAGGTGCCGTGAGATCATGGTGCCTTGGTCAGTCATTGGAATTCAAGCCGGGCGGTGCGTGTGTTCGATCTGCCCCTTCTCGTACGTGGTCCAATGCAATGACGTCCGCCACCCTCGCGCGCCCGTTGACCGTGGCGACTCATGACCGATCGCTTGCCGGCGGCCAAATGCCGATGTCCGCCGAGGCCACGCGCCGCCCCGCGGTCGGCGGCGGGCTGCGGTTTCATCCCGACCGCAACAAGCTGCTGGCTGAGGCTCATGCCCGGCCGTCGACGCCGCTGCCGACGCCGACCCTGGCCACCCGCATCGCCACCATGCCGGACGACGGCAACCTGGAGCGTGACTGGGAACACATGGTCGCGCTGTGCCGCCGGCTCGACGCGGCCGAGCCCAGCCCCGGCGCGCGCTGGTGCGTGCTTGACGCCGGCACCTGGTGGCTGCGCTGGGAGCGCCACACCGAGGCGTCGACCTGGACGTTCTATCGGCCGATCGCCGAGGACTACGCGCCGGGCCTGAACGAAAGCGCCATCGACCTGGTGCCGCAGGACTGGTTGGCGGCGATGCCGGGCTCGGTCCTAGCCGCCGCCCACATCGCGCTCTTGCGCGCGCGTCCGGCCGCGCGCCAGTTCGCCGAGGTCGAGGAAATCGCGGCCGAGGTCTCCGACGGCGTGCAGGTGTTCACCGACTTCCGTCCCGGTCCCGACGGCTTCACGCGATTCCTGATGATCCAGCCCAAGGCCGAGGCCGCCCTGGCCGGCCGGGTGATGCTGCGGCTGTTCGAGATCGAGACCTATCGCTTGATGGCGCTGCTGGCGTTTCCGCTGACCGGCGAGGCGACCGTCATTCTCAATCGGCTGGAGGCCGAGGCCGGCGAGGCCGCGCGCCAGGTGCGCGAGGAGGGCGGCATCGAGGCCGACCGGGGGCTGCTCAACCGCTTGGCGGCATTGGCGGCGGAAGCCCAGGCCCTGGCGGGCCGGACCAACTACCGGTTCGCCGCGGCGCGCGCCTACCACGGCCTGGTGATGGAGCGCATCGAGCAGCTGCGCGAACGGCGCATCGAAGGCCGGCCCAACATCACCGCGTTCATGGAACGCCGGCTGGCCCCGGCCATGCGCACCTGCGCGGCGGTAGCCGAACGGCAGCAGGCGGTGATCGACCAGATCGCGCGCACCTCGCAGTTGCTGAACACGCGCGTGGAACTGGCGACGGAAGTGACCAACGCCAACCTGCTCGCCTCGATGGACCGCCGCGCCCGGCAGCAACTGCGCCTGCAGCAGACGGTCGAAGGCCTGTCGGTGGCGGCGATCTCGTACTATTCCGTCGGCCTGCTCAATTACCTTTTCAAGGCGCTGGAGGAGACCGTGCCCGCGCTGAACCCGACCGTGGCCACCGGCATCGCCGCGCCGGTGGTGTTCCTGGGCGTGTGGTGGCTGCTCGCGCGCATCCGCAAGCGCATGCTGGCTGAAGAGTCCGCGCCGCCGGGCGGGCGAAAGTAGCCGCTCAGGGCATCGCCCCGGCGATCAATGCGTTCGGGATCGCGGACTCGTCCCACTTGAACAGGCCGGCGGCGAAGTCGACGCCGCCCTTGCCGGTGCGCACGATCACCATGTCGTGGGACGGCACGATGTACACGCGCTGGCCGCCCGAGCCGTCGAAGTAGACGATGCCCGGCGCGGCGAACGGCTCGCTCTGCGGCACGCGCATGTCCACGCCCGCGCCGTAGCTGCGCTTGTCCTCGTACGTCGTGCCCAGCCAGGTGAGGTACCCGTAATTCGGATTGAGCGGCGACGGCGCCGTCACCTGCGCCATCCAGTCCTCGGGCAAGACCTGCGCCGCGCCAACCCTGCCCCTGTTCAGATGCAACAGACCGACGCGCAGCCAGTCCTCGGGCGAGGCGTGCAGACAGCAATACGTGCGCGCCAGCCCGCCCGCGCGGTCGAGGTAAACATAGCCATCGCGCGCGCCGAGCGGCCGCCACAGCCGCTGCGACAGGTAGTCGGCGTAGCGCTTGCCGGTGACCCGTTGCAGCACGATCGCGAGCATCTGCGGATTGAAGTTGTAGTACGAGAACACGGTTCCGGGTTCGACGCCCGGCTGGATCGACAGGGTCAGCGGCTCGATGGCCGTGCCGACGTTCAGCCGCATGAACTCGCCGGTCGGGCTCAGGCTGAACGGCTGACGCGCCAGCCCGCTCGCCATGTGCAACAGGTGACGCAAGGTGATCTTGGCGCGCGCGTCGCCGGCCCACTCGGGCACGTACTTGGCCACCGGGTCGTCGACCGAGCCGATCAGGCCGTCGGCGATGGCCGCGCCCAGCATCAGCGCGACCACCGACTTGTGCATCGAGGCGGTATCGGTGCGGTCGTCGGGTGCGAAGCCGTCGCTGTAGTATTCGTACTGGACCGCGCCCTTGTGCCAGACCATCAGGCCATAGGTCTCGGTCTGCTTGGCGTAGGCAAGCGCCTTGTGCCAGGCCTCGGCGTTGATGGTCCTGGCGCCGTCGGCGGCGCGCGGCAGCGGCGCGGCGAAATCGCCGGCCACTTTCTCCAGCGGCCGGTACCAGTCGATATCGCTGACCGGATCGATGAATGGCGTCGAGGCCATCCGCCGGTAGTACAGCGGATCGGTCCAGTACAGGACGTTGAGGCCGACGACCGCGAGCACGAGCAGGGCCGCGAGGCCCTTGCCCAGAAACTTCAACGCGCGGATCACCGGCCGCCCCGGCCGTTCACCATGGCAGGGTCGAACCGTCGTAGACCAGGAACTTGCCGGCGTCGGCCGGGGTCAGGCGGTCGATCACCTTCTTCATGCCGGTGACCGACGTCCTGGTGTCGATGTCGGCGCTGGGTCCGCCCATGTCGGTACGCACCCAGCCCGGGTGGATCGGCACGGCGATGATGCCGCGCGGCTTCAGGTCGATGGCCATCGATTTCATGATGGCGTTCACCGCCGCTTTCGAGGCGCGGTAGGGATACATCTTGCCCATATCGTTGCCGCCGATCGAGCCGATGATGCTGGACAGCGTGACGATCTTTTTCTGCGCGCTGGCCGCAACGTGATTCACGAACGCCTCGGCCACCCGCATCGGCCCCATCACGTTGATGCGCAGGATTTTCTCCCAGTCGCGATAGTTCGACTTGCCGAATTCCTGCAGGCCGCCCGGTTCGGTGACGATCTTGGGACCGTAATAGCCCGCGACGTTGAGCAGCACGTCGATCGGCTGCTTCTTCAACTTCTTGGCCAGCGCCTTGATGGTGTCGGGTTTCTCGACATCCAGCTTGTGCAGGCTGACCTGCCCTTTCGACGCATCGGCCAGGGCTTTCAATTCCTTGGCCTTGGCGGGCGCGCGGCAGCCGGCCAGCACGCGCCAGCCGTCGGCGGCATACAGTTTGGCGAGCCCCAGTCCGAGGCCGCGGTTGGCGCCGGTGATCAGCACGGTGGGCATGTCGAACATCCTTCTGGGTTGAAGCTTATTGGGCTGTAGCGGGGCGGCCATTGTCATGACAGCATGGTGGGGCGCAAGCGGTAAAACAGGTGACGGCCATGACCTTGGATGAAATTGTCGGCGAGATGCAAAAACAGGCGGAGAAGTTGAAACCGCTCAACCACACCGTCCTGTTCGACCTGGGCGACGATGGCAAGGTGCTGCTGGATGCCACCGGCGGCGAGGTCAAGATCACGCCCAGCCCCGACAGCGACGAGGCCGAGACGACCCTGGTGCTGTCCACCGAAAATCTGTTGAAGCTGATGACCGGCGACCTGAACCCGATGGTCGCGTTTACCATGGGCCGGCTCAAGGTGTTCGGCTCCAAGGGTATCGCGCTGAAACTGTCGAGCCTGCTCGACCAATAGACCCCGCGTCGGTTGCGAGTCGCGAGGACGCACCGCGCCGCGCGTGCCCGGCGCAGCACTGACGCGGCCTGCGCCCGATCCCCGGCAAGGTGTCCGGGTGAATCGCTAGTTTATTGAATCGGCGAGATTTTTCAGCGCTCTGGCAGCCATGCATTTTGGCATGACGTATACGTCACCTTTTGCCATTGCGCTTTCATCGCCTGACTTTAGCGTGATCACACCGGCACGCACGCGGGAATACTTCGGGGACGGCATGACGGATACTGCGATGACGAAACAGTCTCGGCGGATGGGTTCGCAGTCATGAACGACGCTGGCCGCTCCGCTTACCCCTGGCTGCGCACCTATCCGGCGTTCGCGCCGTGGGATGCGCCGTTGCCGGTGGCGCCGGCCTACGCCGGGTTTCTGAACGCCGTCCGTCATTATCCCGAGAATCTGTGCCTGGAATTCCTCGGCAATTGGTGGACCTACGCCGAGGTCGGCCAGATGGCGGCGCGCGCCGCGCGCGGCTTCCAGGACCTGGGCGTCAAGAAGGGCACGCGGGTCGCCCTGATGCTGCCCAACACTCACTATTATGTCGTCTGCTACATGGGCGTGCTGATGGCCGGCGGCACGGTGGTCAACGTCAACCCGCTGTATGCCGAACGCGAGCTGGTCCACCTGATCAAGGACTCCGGCGCCGACATTCTGGTCACGCTTGATCTGACGCAGATGTTCCCCAAGGCGCACAAGATGCTCGACACCGCCAATCTGCGGAAGATCGTGGTCTGCGCCATGGCCGATGCGCTGCCGTGGCGCACGGGCATGCTGTTCAGCATTTTCCGCCGCAAGACGGTGGCCAAGGTGGCCGACGAGCCGCGCGTGATGTGGTTCGAGGAACTGCTCGACAATCGCGGCGATTACGCGCGGGTCGAGATCGACTGCGTCCATGACCTTGCCGTGCTGCAGTACACCGGCGGCACCACCGGCATCCCCAAGGCGGCGATGCTGACCCACGCCAACGTCACCGCCAACACGCACCAGGTGGCGCGCTGGTACGACAAGCCCGACCACGGCAACGAGCGCTTCCTGGCGGCGCTCCCGTTCTTCCACGTCTTCGCCATGACGGTGGTGATGCTGTGCGCGTTCGAGTACGGCGCGACCATCATCATGATGCCGCGCTTCGACCTGAAGGACTGCCTGAAGACCATCCACAAGAAGAAGCCGACGTTCTTCCCGGCGGTGCCGACCATCTTCAGCGCTATCAACAACTCGCCGCTGACGAAGGAGTACAATCTGACGTCCATCAAGCTGTGCATTTCGGGCGGCGCGGCGCTGCCGGTGGAAGCCAAGAAGGAATTCGAGCGCATCACCGGCTGCGTGCTGGTGGAAGGCTACGGCCTGTCGGAGACCTCGCCGGTGGTCTGCACCAACCCGACGCGGGGGGCGAATAAGGCCGGCTCGGTCGGCCTGCCGATGCCGGGCACGATCGTGGAAATCCGCTCGCTCGACGACGACCGTGTGCTCGGCGTCAACGAGAAGGGCGAGATTTGCGTGCGCGGGCCGCAAGTGATGAAGGGCTATTGGAACAAGCCCGAGGAAACCGCCAACGTCCTGAAGGACGGCGTGCTGCACACCGGCGACGTCGGCACCATGGACGACGAGGGCTACGTGTTCATCGTCGACCGCATCAAGGACATGATCAACGCCTCCGGCTACAAGATCTATCCGCGGATGGTGGAAGAGGCGATCCACCTGCATGCGGCCGTTGCCGAAGTCACGGTGATCGGCATCGAGGATGCCTATCGCGGCCAGGCCCCCAAGGCGTTCATCAAGCTGAAGCCGGGCGGCACGTTGACCGCGCCGGAGCTGCTGGAGTTCCTGAAAGACAAACTGTCGAAGATCGAACTGCCCGCGCAGATCGAGTTCCGCGACGAGCTGCCGAAGACCTTGATCGGCAAGCTGTCGAAAAAGGAACTGAAGGAAGAACAAGGCCGCATGCAGGCCGTGATCGGTGGGGGCGACTAGGCCGTGAGTGCCGCCCCCGCTTCCCAAGCGCCGCAGACGGCCGACGCCGCAGACCGTCGCGGCCGCCTGTATTCGACCGCCGAGATGGCGGCCATCGCGGGGGTCACGCCGCGCACGGTGCGCTTCTACGAAAGCCGCGGCCTGCTGAAGCCGCAGCGGGCCGGGGCGATCCGGGTGTTCAATTACGCCGATTGCGCGCGGCTGGCCTTGATCCTGCGCGGCAAGCGGCTCGGATTCTCGCTGCGCGACATCGGCGAATACCTCGACTTGTATCGCGCCGACCCCGGCCACGTCGGCCAGCTGAAACTGGTGATCGACCGCACCCGCAAGCGCATCGCCGAGCTGGAAGGCAAGCTGGGCGACCTGCAGCAGTCCATCCGCGAGCTGCGCGAGATCGAGCGCGAGGCCTTGCGTCGCCTCGACGGCCGCGCCGCCGCGCGCCAGCCCGGACGTCCCGATACCGCCACCGAAACGAACCCCGCAAAGGGGGCAACACGCAGGGAGACCATGTTATGAGCAATGTCGTGATCGCGGGCTATGTCCGCTCACCCTTCACGCTCGCCAACAAGGGCGCGCTGAAAAAAGTGCGCCCCGACGACCTGGCCGCGGCCGTGGTCAAGGGCCTGGTCGAGCGGACCAAGGTCAATCCCGACCACATCGAGGACCTGGCGCTTGGCTGCGCCTTCCCCGAGGCCGAGCAGGGCCTGAACGTGGCGCGCAACATCGTGTTTCTGGCCGGCCTGCCCAACTCGGTCGCCGCCGACACCATCAACCGCTTCTGCGGCTCGTCGATGCAGGCGATCCACCAGGCCGCCGGCGCCATCAA
>JANRJB010000212.1:0-6420 GCA_033764265.1 Rhodospirillaceae bacterium
GCGATGGCCCATGGGTATGCCAAGGCCGCGCTCAAGCCCATGGCGTTCATGGCCCACGGCACCGTCGGCCTGCAGCACGCCGCCATGGCGCTGTACAACGCCTGGTGCGACCGCGCGCCCGTCATCGGCATCCTCGGCAACGTTGTCGACGGCGTGAAACGCCGGCCGGGCGTCGAGTGGCTGCACACCGCGCAGGACCCCGTCGCCATCGTGCGCGACTTCGTCAAATGGGACGACCAGCCCGGCTCGCTGCAGCACTTCGCGGAATCCATGGTGCGGGGCGTCAAGATCGCCATGACCCCGCCGATGGCGCCGGTGCTGATCGTCGCCGACGGCGACCTGCAGGAAGAAGCGATTCACGACGAAGCCGCGCTGTCGATCCCGCGCCTGTCGCCGGCCGCCCCGCCTCAGGGCGAGGCGGGCGCGGTGCGGGACGCCGCGCGGCTGCTGGTCGCGGCCGAGAACCCGGTGATTGTCGCCGACCGCGCCGCGCGCACGCCGGCGGGCGTGGCCCTCTTGATCGAACTGGCCGAGGCGCTGGGCGCGGCGGTGGTCGATCAGGGTGGGCGGATGAACTTTCCGACGACGCATCCCTTGTCGGCGTCCGACCGGGCCGGCGCGGCGATCCGCGGCGCCGATGTCATCCTGGGGCTGGAACTCACCGACTTCTGGGGCACGGTCAACGAGTACATCGACAACATCGAGCGCAGCTACGGCCCGCGCATCAAGCCGGACACCAGGCTGATCGGCATTCACTCGGTCGACCTGTATATGAAGTCCAACTACCAGGACTTCCAACGCTATCAGCCGGTGGATATCGCCATGGCCGCGGACGCCGAGGCGACGCTGCCGGCCTTGATCGACGCGGTGCGCGCGGCGATGACGGCCGCGCGCCGATCCGCCGCCAAGGCGCGCGCGGAGAAGATCGCCGCCGACCGCGCCGAGGCGCGCGCGACGTTGCGCGACAACGCCCGCTATGGCTGGGACGCGCGCCCGATCAGCACCGCGCGGCTGGCGGCGGAACTGTGGGCGGTGATCAAGGACACGGACTGGGCGCTGGTCGGCACCGACGGCGGCATCAGTGCCTGGCCGCGCCGGCTGTGGAACTTCGACAAGCACTATCAATTCCTGGGCGGTTCGGGCGGCGCGGGCGTTGGCTACGGGCTGGCTGCCGCCGTGGGCGCGGCGCTGGCCAATCGCGACCTGGGGCGGCTGTCGGTGAATATCCAGAGCGACGGCGACCTGATGTACGCGCCCGGCGCCTTGTGGACGGCGGTGCATCACAAGATCCCGCTCTTGACGGTGATGCACAACAACCGCGCCTACCACCAGGAGGTCATGCACATCCAGCGCATGGCGCTGCGACTGCAGCGCGGCATCGACCGCGCGCACATCGGCACGATCATCGACAATCCGCCGATCGACTACGCCAAGCTGGCGCAGTCCATGGGCATGTGGGCCGAGGGTCCGGTCACCGATCCGGCCGAGTTGGGTGCGGCCCTGCGCCGCGCCCTCGATGTGGTCAAGACCGGCGCGCCGGCGCTGGTCGACGTTGTCACCCAGCCGCGCTGACGGAGGCGGAGATGAAGCTGCTGATGGCCTTGCTCGCCGCCGTCCCTGTCCTCGCCGCCCCGGCCCTCGCCGCCGAAGGCTCCGCCCAACGCGGCGCTGAGTTGTACGTGACGGTGGGCTGTTACCAGTGCCACGGCTATGCCGCGCAAGGCGGTGCCGCCGGCCCGCGCCTGGCGCCGGACCCGTTGCCGTTCGCGGCGTTTGAGTCGTTTGTGCGCACGACGGATCAGATCATGCCGCCCTACACGCTGCACGCCCTGCCGGCGCGGGACATGGCCGACATCTACGCCTTCCTGCTGACGATCCCCGAACCGCCCAAGGAGATTCCGCTGTTGTCGGCTGAATGATTACTGCCGGTCGAGGTCGCGGGCGATGATTTCCTTCATGATCTCCGACGTGCCGCCGTAGATGCGCTGGATGCGCGCGTCGGCGAACAGGCGCGCGATCGGGTATTCCCACATGTAACCGTAGCCGCCGAACAATTGCAGGCACTGGTCCATCACCCGGCCCTGCAGCTCGGTGGTCCACAGCTTAAGCGCGGCCGCGTCGGGCACCGCCAGCTCGCCGCGCGTGTGGGCGACGATGCACTGGTCGAGGTAGGCCCAGGCGGCGGCCAGTTCGGCTTTCAGCCCGGCCAGCACGAAGCGTGTGTTCTGGAAGTCCATCAGCCGCTGCTTGAAGGCCTTGCGTTCGCGCACATAAGACAGCGTCAGGTCGAAAGCGCGCTGGCTGGCGGCCACCGCGACCACCGCGATCGCCAGCCGCTCCTGCGGCAGTTCCTGCATCAGAAGCGCGAAGCCCTTGTTCTCCTGGCCCAAGAGGTTCTCGGCCGGCACCGCCACGTCGTTGAAGAACAGCTCGGCGGTGTCCTGGCCTTTGAGACCCAGTTTCTTCAGCCGCTTGCCACGCGCGAAGCCCGTCATGCCATCCTCGACAATGAACAGGCTGATGCCGCGCGAGCCCTGCGACGGGTCGGTCTTGGCGGCGGTGATCAGCACGCTGGCATTGATGCCGTTGGAGATGAAGGTCTTGGCGCCGTTGAGCACGTAATGATCGCCGCGGCGCACGGCCGAGGTCTTGATCGCCTGCAGGTCGCTGCCGGTGTCGGGCTCGGTCATGACGATGGCGCCGATCGCCTCGCCCGCCACCATGGCCGGCAACAGCCGCTTTTTCGCCGCCTCGGTGCCGTGGTTGAGCACATAGGCGGCGGCGATGTCGGAGTGGACCTGGAAGTTGACGGCGCTGACGCCGAGCAGGCCCGCCTCCTCGTTGACCACGGCCAGATAGCGGTAGTCGGCGCCCGAGCCGCCGTACTGCTCGGGCACTTGCGGGCACAGCAGCCCCTGCGCGCCGGCCTTGCGCCAGAAGTCCTTGGGCGTGATGCCGGCCTCTTCCCAGGCGTCGTGGTGCGGCACCGCCTCCTTCTCCAGGAATTTGCGCACCGAGGCGCGGTAGATCTCGTGGTCCGGCTCGTAGACGCTGCGCTTGAGCATGGGAACTCCTGGCCGAATGTCGCCCGCTTCTATCCCGCCGCCGCCGGCGGCGTCGATGCCGGGCCGCGCCGGCCCCGGCATTTTCCATCAATGCGCAGGGCGGTCCAGGCCGGAACGGCGCGCGCCCTGGGCGCGGGCTGGCATATCGCGGGGCTTGGCGGCAATCTAAGGCCCCTTCCGTTCGGACCCCAGACCCGCCATGCGTTGCGAGATTGCGTGTATCCCCATCGGCGCGAGGGCCGCGCGCGCGCCCGGCCACATCGCCGCCAACGCGGCCCGCGCCGCCGCGGCGGTGGCGTCCCTGGCGCGGCGGCTGACCAACCTGAAGATCGCGGTGTTGCCCCAGGGCGTGCTGAGCGGCGGCGGCGAGATGCACCCGACCAAGGCCGATCTTGAACCGCTTGCGCGGGCCGCCGCCGATGCAGGCCTGTATCTGGCGCTGGCCGACCGCTTCGACGACGGCCTGTTCGGCCTCGTCATCGGGCCCACCGGCGCGATCCTCGCCCGCCAGCCCAGCATCACAGAAGGCGTCGGCGCGGCTGAGGTGACGGTGGTCTCAACACCGTTCGGCGAATTGGCCTGCCTGCCGGGCGAGGACGTGGCCTTCGCCGAGTACGCGCGGCTGGCGGTGTTCAAGGGCGCGGAAATCGTGCTCAACCCCACCTTCGAGTTTGCCGATCAGCGCACTGGCGCGCGCCACCTGCTGCGCGGCGCGCGCAGCTGGGAAAACTTCGTGATCCTGGCTTCGGCCGGGCTGGGCGCCGTGCTGGGCGACGACGGCCTGCCCGACGCGGCCGCGAGCGGCACCGGTCACGCCGAAATCCGCAACTTCAGCGCCGAGATGCTGGCGTCCGGCCAAGGCCAGGCCTGCTCGGCGGTGATCGACGTGGCCGCGTTGCGCCGACGCCGCGACGACCCGTGGATCAACTATCCGGCGCAGTTGCGCAGCGCGCTTTATGCCGAATTCTACGACCGCGCGGCGCGCGCACCGCGACCGCTCGAGACCCGCGCCGACGGCCCGGTCTACGACGTGCTGATGATGCAGGTGTGCGAGAAGTTCACCGGGCCGCTGGAGACCCGCGAGCGCATCATCAACGAGAACCTCGACAACGCATTGTCCATCGCGCGCGGGTTCGCCGCCAAGCCGACCACGAAGCTGGTGGTGTTCCCGGAATTCTTCCTGCAAGGCTCGCCGCCCGGAACGCTCGACTACTGGGAGAAAGCCGGCATCCGCATCCCCGGCCCGGAAACCGAACGGCTCGCCGCCTTTGCCCGGGATTGCCAGGTTTACGTCTGCGGCGCGGTGCTGGAGTACGACCCCGACTGGCCGCGGCGCTACTTCAACACCTCGATCGTCATCGCGCCGTCTGGCGAGATCGTGCTGCGCTATCGCAAGCTGCAATGCGCCGATTTGCAGGGCCTGCTCAACGTCACGACGCCCGGCAACATCTACTCCGCCTACGTGCAGCGCTACGGCATGGACGCGCTGATCCCGGTGGTCGACACGCCGATCGGCAAGCTCGGCACCGCCATCTGCTTCGATTCCAACTGGCCGGAGCTGTGGCGCACGATGGCCCTGAAGGGCGCCGAGGTGATCTGCAACCCGACCT
The DNA here is from genome assembly GCA_033764265.1 of Rhodospirillaceae bacterium. GTDB lineage: Bacteria > Pseudomonadota > Alphaproteobacteria > Rhodospirillales > Rhodospirillaceae > VGEM01. Next base: position 4,676 of record JANRJB010000212.1, read on the forward strand.
CGGAGATTCACAGCGATCGCGTGCAGCACTGGTACGCCGCCAAGCGCGCCCACGCCGCCGAGAACATGGTCTACGTCGCCTCCGCCAACGCCGGCGCCGAGCAGTTCATGGAGAGCAGGCCCATAACGAGTATGAACCGCGGCCACTCGTGCCTGATCGACTATCACGGCAACCTGGCCGCCCACGCCGACGGACCCGGCATCGTGCCGCTGGTGGGCCGGATCGACCTGGGCGTGTTGCGCCGGGCGCGCGCGACGCTGGCCGAGAACGCGCTGGCCCGCTTCCGCCCCGAGGCGGTGGCGCAGGCCTATCGCGACTACCCTGGCTTCCCGCTCGACTGTTTCCTCGCGGCACCGATGGAAAAGGCCGCCGAAGGGCCGCCGCTGGTCCGTCGGCAGATCGAACGGCTGAAGGCGGCAGGGGTTTACAGATCTTCGTAATCGTCTGATTAGATTGGTACTTTTCGATTTTGCGACTCGGGCCGCGTGGTGGAATGCGCAGCCGCCACGGCTTGCGGCGCACCGGCCCCTCGCCCACGCTGCGCCGGTGGTTCGGGGGAGTTTCAACATGATCTCAGCTGTATGGCGCGGGCGCGTTTTGATCCGCGCGGGCTTGGCGTGTGCGCTGGCGGCCGGCGTCGCGGCGACGGCGCGGGCCGATCTGGTGGTCCGCAACGTCACGCTTTACGACGGCACCGGCGCACCAGCACGTACAAACGTCGACGTGCTGGTGACCGGCGACAAGATCGCGCAAATCGGCGCGAACATCGCCGCGCCTGCGTCGGCCAAGGTGATCGACGGTCGTGGCAAGTACCTGATACCGGGCCTGGTCGAATCCCATATGCATCTGCCCGGCGGCCAGTCGGGCAACGTCAACAATCCGTCCGAACGCCGGCTGGTGATGGATAAGCCGCTCGGCCTGAAGTACCTGCACGGCTACCTTTACGCCGGCGTGACCACGGTGTTCGATTCGTCCAACAACACCGACTACATCTTCGCCATGCGCGACGACGAGCAGGCCGGCCGCATGCTGTCGCCGCGCATTTTCGGCGGCGGCGGCATCGTCACGGTGCCCGGCGGGTACGCGGTCGGACCGGCGTCGCTGCTGATGCGCACCTGGGAGCAGACCAAGGCCGACCTGGACGCGCGCATCGCCCGCAAGCCCGACATGATCAAGTTCGCCGTCGACCGCCAGGGCGTCGGCGCCCAGCGCACGCTGGCCGAGGTGCCGATGGATCTGTTCGGCAAGGCGATCGCCCACTTGAACGCCAACGGCGTGCGCTCGACCGTGCATATCGCCGCCGAACAGGATGCGCTGGCGGTGATCGACGCGGGCGCGACGGCGCTTGCCCATCCGGTCTGGCGCTCCACCGCCAACGACGCCTTCGTCAAGGCCGCGGTCGAGCGCAAGATCCCCATCTCCACCACGCTGACCTACTTCGGCCTGATCGCGCGCATGACCAAGGACGTGTCGTTCTTCGACGACGAGCTGTGGACCGCCATTGTCGAGCCCGAGGAACTGGAGTTGCAGAAGACCGAGGAACGCGAACGCTACGTCACCGGCGGCATGGGGCCGATGATGGCGCTGGTGTCGCCCTATGCCATGAGGAACGTGGCGCGGCTGCACCAGGCCGGCGCGATCCTGGCGCTGGGCACCGACCGCCGCCACCCGCCGGCGGTGCACATGGAACTGGAACTGCTGGCCGAGGCCGGTATTTCGCCGTTCGATTGCATCCGCATCGCCAC
>JANRJB010000214.1:0-4925 GCA_033764265.1 Rhodospirillaceae bacterium
ACCCTGCGCGATGCGCCAGCGCGGCCAGATTTCCTCCAGTGCCGGGCGCGCCGTGCCGTTCGAAGCCGTGGCATTGCCGCTCTCGGTCGCGCCCGGCCGTCCGCCGCGGCTGGTGATCTTCAGTCAGATCCTCGAAGACCTATCTGGCGAGGAGCACTCGCGCACCTTCGACGCCGCCGGCACCAAGGCATGGATCGATCTGGGCGCCGGCGTTCCATCGGTTCCGCCGCCGTAAGGGCCGCCGCTGCGCCCGTGCGCGACGGCATCGGGTGATTGCGCGCCGCCATGCGCCGACCGACAATAAGCCCCTACATCCCGGTCGGTCCCAGCCTTGCCCGTTGCGTCTCAGACCCTGGCTTGCGTCGAGTTCCTTGATCACTGGCGCCGCCTGCCGCGCCACGGACTCGCGCCGCACACCCGGACGTTCCTGGACCACGCGCCGTTCGTGATGATGCCGTACGTCTTTATCCATGAACTCACGCCCGGCGGCCTACTGACCCGATACATGGGCACCGGGCTGGTGCAGCGCTGGCAGCACGACCTGACCGACACCAACTTCGGTGCGCATCTCGACCAGGCCGCCCGCGACGGCCTGATGCGCACTTCTCGCGCCGTGGCCGACCGGCCGTGCGGACTTTGGCAACTGGGCCAGTTCACCACCATCGCCGGACGCACCATGTCGTTCGAGGCTTTGCTGTTGCCGCTCGCGGTCGACCCCGACAAGCCCGCGCGCGTGGTGACCTTCAGCCAGTTGATCGGCGACGTCCCGGACAACGAACCGGTGAGCCGCTTCGCCTCGGCCGGGCAGCGGCACTGGCTCGACATCGGCGCGGGCGTGCCCGACCGGTCCCCGGATTAAGGCGCGGCGTCGCCGCTCAGTTCTCCAGCGCCAGCGCGTGAAACGGGATGAAATCCTCCGACGCCTTGAAGCCGACCACCGAACGGGCCACGCCGTCGAAGCCGGGGCTCTGCCACAGAATGATGCCGGGTGGATTGTCCCGCTCGGCGGCCATCACTTGGCGCGTCAGGTCGGCGCGCAGTTCGGGCGTGGGGGCCACCTGCGCGGCCTCGATCAGCGGCATGATGGCCGGATCGCAGTGGTACGGATGCGCCCAGGCGCAGGACCGGATGCGGTAGCCGCCAAGCGGGTCGAACATGCTGGACGTCATGGCGAAGCCCAGCGTCGGCCAGCCGCCCTGGTAGACGTACTCCTGCTGCTTGGCCGGCGTGTTGCGCAGGATTTCGAGGTTCACGCCGACCGCGGCCAGGTCGATGCCGATCAGCTGATAGACGCTGTCGAAATTGTTGAAGCCGCCCACCAGCAGGATCGGCAGCGCGAAGCCGTTGGGGAATCCGGCCTCGGCGAGCAGGGCCTTGGCTTTGGCGGGATCGTACGGGTAGGGCTCGAGCGCGGCGTTGTAGCCGAACGCCTGCGGATGGCTGATCTGGCTGGCGGGCGCGGTGGCCCCACCGAGGATCGTATCGATGATGGCCTGCCTGTTCACCGCGTGGTTCAGTGCGCGCCGCACGCGAATGTCTTTCACCGGAACGTCCTTTACTTCGCCCGGTTTGGTCGACACGAACGCCAGGAACGATGTCTCCGGCTTCAGGTGAACATGCAGCCGCGCGCCGGCGGCGGCGATGGCCGGTTCCTCCTCGGGCGTCAGTCCGATGGCGATGTCCACCGCGCCCGAGGTCAGGGCCTGTACCCGCGCGGCCTGGTCGGGGATCATCACGATGTCGATACGATCCACCTGCGGCGCGCGCCACGATCCGCGATGGGCCGCCAGCGCCACGCGGCCGTCGCGCCAGCGCTCCACCACGAACGGCCCGGTGCCGACCGGCGCGCGGGCAAAATCGAGCGGCCCCAATCGCCGCCAGGTCTCGGGCTCGGGGATGCGCAGGAACATCATGTGCAGGGGCAGGATGGCGTCGGGCTGCCGGGTGGTGATCTCCACCGTGTGCGGGCCCAGGGCGCGGGCGCCGACGACGGTGTTGTAGCGCATCTGGCTGCCAACCGATTCCGCCTCGCCCGCCGGCGACAGCAGGAAGTCGATGGCCGCCACCACCGCGTCGGCGGTGAACGGCGCGCCGGTGGAGAAGTTCACGTCCCGGCGCAGTTCGAACACCCAGGTGGTCGGGTTCTCCATGCGCCAGCCAGTCGCCAGCCACGGCCGCACCGATCCGTCGGGGGCCACCAGCGTCAGCGTGTCGTAAATCGCATGGTGCACCAGGCTGGACGGCAACAGGATCGAGGTGAACGGCGCGGCCTCGGTCGCCGGCAACAGCCGGGTGCCGATCCGCAGCACCGTTTCGGCCGCCGCCACCGACGCAGTCGCTACGCTCAGCAAGACGGAAAGCCAGAACCGCATCGCACTCCACCCTCTTACGTGAAACCTGGCAGCCGCATCATAACCGAGCGGCATGGCCTTTCGCCTCTCTTTCCCCTGGCGCGAATATGGCCTATGAGACCGGCCCGCGCAGCCGTTCACACACCCATCGCCGTGCGACTCCCTTATCTCACGCTTGTGCCGCTGATGCTTGCCGTCGCGGCGCACGCCCAGACCCGCGCCGACCGGGCCATCGACGAGGTCGTCGTCACCGGTTCGCGGCTGCCGGCCACCCTGGCCGACAGCGCATCGCCGATCGCCGTGATTCGTGCCGACGACTTGGCGCGGGCCGGGTACACCGCCACCGCCGACATCATCCGGCTGCTGCCCGCCAACGCCGGATCGGAATTCAATCTCGATCCGTTCACCCAGAATTTGTCGGCCGGCACCTCGAACTTCAATCTGCGCGGCCTCGGTCTCAACGCCACACTGGTGCTGCTCAACGGCCGCCGGCAGACGGTGTCGGGCGGCATCGCCGACGATGGCTCGGCCTTCGTCGACTTGAATGCCCTGGTGCCGGCCATCGCCTTGGAGCGCGCCGAGGTGCTGAAGGACGGCGCGGCCGCGCTGTACGGCACCGACGCCATCGCCGGGGTCGCCAACTTCATCACCCGGCGCGATATGAGAGGTGTGGAGGCGCAGATCGACTACGCTGGAAGCGCCCGCTCCGGCCAGGACGATATGTCCGGCGCGGCCCTTGCCGGCGGCGCGACTGAAAAGCTCTCCGGCCTGGCTGCGGTCAGTTACATGCGCCGCTCGTGGCTGCCGTCGACCGATCGTGATTACACCGCCGGCAAGGCGTTCTCGTCGTTCGGACAGCCGGGCGCGTTCATTCTGCTGGCGCCGTCGCCGGCGTTTCCAACGCTGCCCGCGGGTCTGGCGCGCAATGTACCGATCATCGATCCCGACTGCGGACCAGCGGGCGGGGCGCCCAACCCGTCGGTGACGCAGCCGCCGGGCCTGGCCGGGTTCCGCGCCGGCACCTGCACCTTCGACTTCGCGCCGTACTATCACTTGGTGCCGCGCGAACGGCGCTGGAACCTGTTCGGATCGGGTGAGCTGCTCGCCGCCGACCGGATCACGCTGTTCGCCGAAGCCGGGTATGCCCGCCAGCGGGTCGTACGCGGCACCTCGCCGTCGTTTCCCATCCTCAATCTGCCGACCGTGCCTGCCGACAATCCCGGCAACGTGTTCCGCACGCCGGTCCTGTTCCTGGGGCGTGCGCTGGGCGCGGCGCGCGGCGCCGGGCTGGTGCGCAATGCGTCGGACACCTGGCGCGGCGTCGCGGGCGCGCGCGGAACCGGCGGGCCCTGGTCGTGGGAGGCCGCCCTCACGCACAGCGCCAACGAATTCCTGGTGGAGATTGAAGACGCCAAGACCGACCGATTCCTGGCCGCGCTCGCCGGCCGCGGCGGGCCCGGCAACAATCTCTCTTTCAATCCGTTCGGCTCGGCGGCGCTGAGCCGTCCTGGCCAGGCGACCTACAACGATCCGGCCGTCATCGCCGATTTTCTGGGCCTGGTGACGTTCGACTACCGCACGCGGCTGACCACGCTCGACGCTGCCGCCACCCGCGCGCTCGCCGCCTGGCCGAGTGGTGAGGTGGAACTGGCGCTCGGCGGTCAGCTGCGACGCGACAAGGTGATCGGCGACCTGGATGAGGACTACAACCGCGAGAATTACCTGTTCCAGATCGGCGGGCCCGATTTCGCCGGCCGGCGCGACGTGTGGGCCGCCTTCGGCGAGCTGCGCTTGCCGGTCTCGGACGCGGTCGACCTGCAGCTCGCTTTGCGCCACGAGAATGCCGAGGGCGGACTGTCGTCAACCGATCCGAAAATCGCCGCGCTTTGGCGGCCGGCGGACGCATTGTCGATGCGCGCCGCGTTCGCCACCTCGTTCCGCGCGCCGTCGGTGTTCCAGGCGTTCTCGGTACAGACGGTGTTGTCGGACGTGGCCGACCCGGTCACCGGGGTGCGCGGCTTCCGCGGCGTGCGCACCATCGGCAACGCGGGCCTGAAGCCCGAACGCGCCGACGTCGCCAACCTGGGCGCGACCTGGTCGCCGGTCGATGTTCTCACGCTGTCGGCCGATTACTGGCGCTTCGACTACCGCGACATCATCGTGAAAGAGGGGGCGCAGGCCATCGTCGACGCCAACCCGTTCGATCCGCGCGTGGTGCGCGCCGCAGGGCAGATCGTGCGCGTCGACGTGGGCTACGTGAACGCACCCAGCGCGCTCACCGACGGCCTTGACCTGTCCGGCCGACTGGCCTGGGACGATGTCACGGGGGGTGAATGGCAGCTCACCGCCGCGGCCACCTGGATCAACCGGTTTTCCATCCGCGCCGCGCCCGGCGGGCCGCGCGTTGACGTCGCGGGCAACCGCAATTTCCGCACCTTCGCGCGTTCACTGCCCCGCTGGCGTGGCGACACCGGCGTGGCATGGGCGCACGGCCGCCACGGCGCGGCGGCGACGGTGCGTTATGTCGGCGGCTACCGCGACGACCAGAACGCCAACGCCCGCATCGACGCCCAG
>JANRJB010000215.1:0-1895 GCA_033764265.1 Rhodospirillaceae bacterium
TTTACGTTTTCGCCGCTGGAGCGAACGACGCGACCGTGACCGGCTACGCCGGCTGGCCCTGCGCAAACGAGCCTACTTGCGGCCCGACCACCGAAATTCCTACCCCTGCGACATTGCCGGTGATGTTGTTCGGTCTCGGCCTCCTTGGCCTGGGCGCTCTGAACCGCCGGCGCGTCAAAACCTGAACCGCGCGACACGTGAATCGGAAAGGGCCCCTGACGCGGGGCCCTTTTCGTTTGTGCACGTGCGGCCCTACTCCGCCGGGAACGATGCGGACGATGCCGTCGGCAGGCTCACGCGGGCGCGCAGGCCGTCAACGTGGCCGTCGGCATCCACGCGGTTGGCCAAGTCCACGTCGCCACCCATCGAGCGGATGGCGTTGCGGGTGATGGTCAGGCCCAGGCCGGTGCCGCCGGTCTCGCGCGAGCGCGAGGCTTCCAGCCGGAAGAACGGCGCGAACACCCGCTCGCGGTCCGGCTCGGGGATGCCGGGGCCGTCGTCGTCGATGACAATCTCGATTTCCTCGGGCTTGGCCGCCAACGTCACCCGGGCGCGCTTGCCGTACTTGACCGCGTTGTCGATCAGATTGGACAGGGCCCGCTTAAGCGCCAACGGACGCCCCGTGAAAGTGAGCGCGGTCGGCCCGCCATAGCTGGCGTCGAGTCCGGCGGCGCGCTGGTCGGCGACCAGCTGCGCGGTGAGCGCGGCGACATCCAGGCGCTGGGCGGGTTCGTTGGCAGCGTCGTCGCGGGCGAAGGCGAGCGTGGTGGCGATCATCGCCTCCATCTCGCCCAGGTCCTTCAGCATTTTTTCGCGCTGCTCGTCGTCGTCGACAAATTCGGCGCGCAGCTTCATGCGCGTGATCGGCGTGCGCAGGTCGTGGCTGATGGCCGCCAGCATCTGGGTGCGGTCCTGGATGAAGCGCTTCAGACGCGTCTGCATGGTGTTGAAGGCCCGCGCGGCGCGGCGCACCTCGCCGGGCCCGCCTTCGTCGAGCGGCGGCGCGTTCACGTCCATGCCCAGGCGCTCGGCGGCGCTGGCGAAAAGGGCCAAGGGTTTGGTCGCGCGGCGCACGCCCCAGAGCGCCAGCACCGCCAGCACCAGGGACACAATACTCAGCGTGATGATCGGCTGGGTGCGCGAGGTGCGCTCGTTGAGGGCCAGCGAAACACGGGCGTTGAACCATGCCCCATCGGCCACACGCACGGACAGGCGAATGACGGCCTCGGGACCCGGCAGCGGCAACTGCGGTCCGTTCATCATGCGCTCGATACGCTGGTCGCGGCGCTGTTCGCGCGTCAGTCCGCTGGCGCGCGCCGCGTCGTCTTCGCCACGCATGTGGCGGGCGATTTCCTCGTCGGACGGAAACGCCGCCGTCGGGTCGGACCCCAGGTCGATCCGGCTGTCGACATTGATTTCGGTGCCCGGCGGAAACTCCCGCTGCAGGCGGCGCAGCACGACGCGGCTGGACAACTGATCGTCGGACTGAGCCACGATCGGTCGGCCGGTGACCGCCATGGCCATCGCCGGCGAGTTCAAGCGCCGGATGATCTGCAACCGGTCCTCGGGCGCGGCCCGGTCCACGAGCCGGCGGATGGCGATGATCTGGTCGGCCGCCTGACCGGCCGCAGCGGCCACGGCGGCGTCCTCGCGGAAAATGAAATAGGCCGCCAACGATACCGCGTTCAACACGATGACCAGCGTCATCACGACGACGATGATGATGGTGCCGAGATTATCGATCCGCAGGCGCTGCGCCCACGGCTGACGCGCAGCGGCCGCGGTCGACGGGCCGGGCGCCGATACAGGCGTGGTGCGCGGATTGAGTGCGGCTTCGGCCATGGCTTGCGATCCGGTCCTCAGGCTCCGCTACGGGCGACTTCGGGAGTGAACAT
>JANRJB010000002.1:0-2187 GCA_033764265.1 Rhodospirillaceae bacterium
TTCATCACCATCACCGTGCCGATCTGCTCGCGGATGTCCTTCTGCTTGCGCAGGATGATGATCTGCTGCAGCGAGCCGATCACCGCGGCCACCGTGTCGCTTTCGGCGTGCTGGAACTTCTGCATCACCTTTTCGACTTCCTGGCTGAACTTCTCCAGGTACTTCTTGGTGTCGCGTCCCTCGGTCTCGGGGGTTTTCTCGATATTGTGCAGCGCCTGGATGACGGCGATGGCGACGTCGAAGATCTTGGTGTTGTTGAGCAGGTACTGGCTTTGCCGCATCTTGCTGGCCGCAGCCACCACCGGGCCCGAGTTGGCGGCATAGGCGATGGCGGCGAACTGCCCGCCCGGTTTGAGCACACGGCCGATCTCGGCGGCGACTTTGTTGAGTTCGCCGTACTCGATGCCGAACTGGCTGACCACCGCGTCCATGCTGTGCGGCGGATAGGGCAGCGCCTCCATCATGGTGCGCGGCTTGAAGTCGATCTGCCGCAACAGGTCGGCGTACTTGGCGACGAACTTTGGCGGGTCGATCGCCGCGGCATCGATCGCATGCACCCGGAATGCCCGGCCGGCGTCGCGGGCTACCTGCACGGCGATCAGCGCCACCGCGCCGTTGCCGCAGGCCAGATCCAGCACCTCGGCGTTGTCCGGCATCGCGTCAAAAAACTGCCGCCAATGGGCATCGAGCGCGGCTTCGACCGCCGGCCCCGACTCGGCAACCGTCGAGTTGATGCGGCTGTCGTGCCAGTAGGTATCCCAAATGGTCGCTTTGTCGGGGGCAGGAGTGGTCACGGTGTTTCGCGCTGGCCTCGCCGGGCCGGGGTGGGCAGCACCGCCGGTTGGCTAAGAAACTAGCCTTGGGTTACGGGGCAAGCTACAGAAAATTCAAGGGAATCGGCCCCGAGCCGGGACCGGTCGATCCCCCGACAACCTGACCGCGCGAGCTTCGTCATGAACCGCGTCACCATTCGCTTGGTCGATCCCGCCGACCGGGCCGCACGCGCGGCCTGCTTTGCCGTGCGCAAGGCGGTGTTCTGCGTCGAGCAGCAGGTGCCCGAGCACCTGGAGTGGGATGGGCTGGACGATGCGTGCCGCCACTTCCTGGCCGAGGACGGCGGCGTCGCGGTGGGCACGGCGCGCCTGCGGCCTTACGACAATGGTACGGCGGCCAAGATCGAGCGGGTCGCGGTGCTGCGGACGGCGCGCGGTCGCGGAATCGGTTTGCTGCTGATGCAGGCGGCGCTCGATGATGCGTGGGCGCGCGGCTTCGCCGCGGCGGTGCTCAACGCCCAGACCGCCGTCGAGGGCTTTTACGCTCAGCTTGGCTTTCGGTCGGAAGGTGAGGTGTTCGTCGAGGCGGGCATTCCGCACATTCACATGCGGCTGACACTGGCCGGGCGCGCCGAACCCTAGCGGACGGCGGTGATCTGCTTGGCGCCGTAATGGAACACCGCGGCCGGATCGACCGCCAGGGCCGCGAACTCCGTCGCCATGCCGGCCACGGTCGACGGGCCGATGGCGTTGCGCGCCAGTAACTGCGCCGCGCCGCTGAGCAGCAGGTCGCGGAAGTAGTCGATGAATCGAACGCGGTCGACTGGATCGGTCATGCGTGCATCCAACAGCGGCGACACGTCGCGCAGGACGATGCCGGTGAACCCCGCCTGGGCCAGAAGACCCGGTACGCGCACACCGATGTCGGGATCGCCGCCCAGTTCGCCCTGAAGGCGGGTGAACGCCGCGAAGTAGGACGCCATGTTCGGGCACGGCGGGTGGACGTATAGCGCCCGATCGAACACCTCGGTGATCCAGACGCGGCCGCCGGAGCGCAGCACGCGGCGCGCCTCGGCCAGCGCCGGCCGCGGATCGCCCAAGTGTTCGAATACCCAGAATATGCACACGGCGTCGAAGCCGGCGTCGGCCAGCGGCAGCCGTTCGGCCGGCGCCTCGACCAGGACCGCGCGCCCGGCGGCAAGTTCCGCGGCCACCACAACGCGCGCGGCGGCCAGTTGGGTTGTGCTGCGATCGACGCCGGTGACGTGCAAGCCGGGCCAGCGGCGCAACAGGATGCGCATTTGCGCGCCGACCCCGCAGCCGATTTCCAGCACGCGGGCGCAGCCGCTCAGGTCGATGCCGGCATGATGGAACGGTTCGAGAAATTCAGCCTGGCGGATCAGCCGGCGCTGCT
>JANRJB010000234.1:0-6085 GCA_033764265.1 Rhodospirillaceae bacterium
GCCGTGTCGCGCGATGGGGGCGCGACGTTCGAAGCGCCGGTCCGCATCAAGCCCGAGCACGGCATCATCCGCACCATCGCTTCGAACCGGCCGCGCATTGTCGGCGCGGCCAACGGCACCTGGCACGTGCTGTATACCGCCATCGACGATCATCCGACGCTGGGCAAGCCGGCGTTGACCACCCATTACACGCGATCCCCCGACGGCCGTGTCTTCGAGCCCCCGCGCCGGCTGCCGGCGCTGACCGACGCGGACATGACCGGGCGCATTCATGGCGGCTACATGAGCGCGGCCACCTTCGGCACGCTCGCCGTCGCGGCGAACGGCGCGGTGTCGGTGTTCTGGATCGACAGCCGCGACATGGGCGCCGACACCGACGCCCGCGCGCTGTATGTGCGCACCTCCCGCGACGATGGCGCCAACTTCGACGCCGAGCGCGAACTGATCCCAACCGATGTCTGTCCGTGCTGTCAGATGATGGCGGGTGCGGGCGGCGATGAGGTGTTGCTCAGCGTGCGCATGGTCATGCCCGACGGCGCGCGGCCCTCGATGCTCATGCGCATAGCCGCCGACGGCACGATCATCCAGCCGCCGGTGGACACCGGCGGGGCGCGCTGGGAACTGGATGGCTGCCCGCAGAAGGCCACCGCGGTCGTCCAGCATGGACCGGATGTGTTCGCGGCCGTCTACAACGGCGCTGGCGAACCGCCCGGGGTTTATCTGTCGCGGTCGACGGACCGGGGCCGATCGTTCGCGCCGGCAGCAGCTGTTCACCCCGAGGCGCAGGTGTCCGATGCCCCGTCGCTGGCGGTGAACGGGCGGTTCGTACTGGCAGCATGGCATGGCAAGACCGACGGCCCACGCCGGGTCTTCACCCGGATGTACGATCTCGACGGCCGCCCGGCAGGGCCGGTGACCGCGCTGACTGACGGGCCCGACAACGCCCAGATGCCGGTGGTCGCCGCCCGGCCCGACGGCGGATTCCACGTCGCGTGGCTGCAAGCGGGCAGAATCTTCGCCGCCGCGCTGCCCGCTGACCGGGGCGCGGTCAGCCTGGGCGCACGTTGACCCGGGTGATCCTGTTCGCCCTCCGTGCTGGCCTGAAAATTCGCGTGTCCGACAGCCCGGGATCGGTTTCACTGACCATACCTGTCGCACCCATTCAGTGGAGGCCGTCATGATCGATTCCACGCGCCGCGATCTCATGATCGGTGCCGGTGGCTTGGCCGCGGCCGTGCCATTGTTTCCCGAAATTCTGGGTCCGCATGCCGCGCTAGCCGCGGCCGGCTACGACCCGTCGATGAGCGTCAGCCTGCCGCCGGAGGAATTGGCGAAGTATCGCGACCCCAAGCGGCTCGCTCACATTCAAGCTGCGCAGCCGCTCGTCAACCGCGAGCGGGCCAACGAGATCATGGACAAGTACGGCCTGGACGCGCTGGTCGCGAGCACGCCCAAGAACGTCTACTACCTGTCGAGCCACGACAACGCCTTCTACCATACCGGCATCGAGCACATGCTGTTCGCGGTGCTGCCGCGCCGTGCCGACGCGGCGCCGACGCTGGTGATGTGGGGCGCGCTGCTCTACCACCTGGACTATCGCCCGACCTGGATGCCGGCGATCCAGGTCTACACCGCGCCCGCGGCACTGGAGCGCGGACTGGCCCCGTCGTTGGAAGAGATGAAGGGCGACCCGCCGGCGATGCGGTACAACCGCAACCTGGTGCGCCAGGGCGCCGCGCTGTCGGAGCGCGACCTGTTCCAGCTGGCGCTGGCCGCCGAATATGTCGACAAGACCAGTGCCTCGGGCCTGCACGCCATCAAACGCGCGCTGGTGGCGGCCGGACTGACCAAGGGCAAGATCGGCTTCGATGATCCGCGCATGATCCCGTGGATGGCCGATGTCGGCCTTGCCGACGTGAAGGGTGCGGACGCCAACAACATCTTCCGCGAAATCCGCATGGTGAAATCGGCCAACGAAGTCGCGCTGTTGCGCGAGGTCAGCCGGCGCTGCGAGTTGGCGCTGAACGCGGCCATTGCCTCGCTGCACGTGGGCCAGACCATCGCCGACGTGGAAGACGCCTACCGCAAGGAGATGGGCGCGCAGGGCGGCAACACCCGCTGGCTGATCATCAACCAGGACGGCCTGAATTCGGGTCGCATCGAACGCGACAAGGTCATCAAGATCGACAGCGTCGGCGAGTACAAGGGTTATGTCGGCGACATCGGTCGCTCGATCGTGGTGGGAACGCCCAGCGACGAGACCGCCCGCCGCAACGAAGCCAACCAAAAAGCTCTGCGCGAAGCGTATGCGGCCATCCGCCCCGGCACGCCGTTCCCGACCGCTGCCAAGATTGTCGCCGACGTGATGAAGCAGGAAGGTTTCAACGGTTTCGGCAGCCCGCATGCCGTCGGCCTCGACCACACCGACATGCCGACCGCCATGGCCAACCCGCTCCTGCGCACCGAGCCGCCGGTGTTCGCCGAGAACACCGTGTTCACGCTCGATGTGCCGTATCTGGAAATCGGCTACGGCTCATCGCACGTCGAGGACATGATGGTGGTGACGAAATCGGGCGCGGTGCCGTTGTCATCGGGCGACGTGAGCTTGCGCATCCGTCCGGCGTGAGAACTTATCCGCCGCCCTGGTTACCGGCGGTAACTTGGGTGGCGGTGGATTTCCGCCTGACGATCTCGCTAGCCGGCACCAAGACCAAGCCCCGCTCCGCCAGGGTCGGCAGCCAGGCCGCCAACGCTTCGTAGGTGGCGTCGTAAGGGTGGCCGATGGCCACCGCCATCCCCGTGGCGCGAGCCTGCCTCTCCAGCGCGGCCAGTTCGTTGTTGATCGCCGCGGCGTTTGCGGCGTTGTCCAGGAACACGTCGCGCGCAATCGCGGGAACACCGGCCGTCGCGGCTGCGTCCATGGCGCGGGTTTGCGGCGACGTGCGCGAATCCAGCCACATCAGTCCTCGGGCGCGCAGGACCGCCATCACCGCGCCCATGCGCGCCGGATCGGCCGTCAGCCGGCTGCCCATGTGATTGTTGACGCCGACGTAGCCCTGCCAACCATCGAGCATGCCGTCCAACGCTGATCCGATCTCGTCCGCCGACATGGCCATGGTCAGCGCGCGCGGTCCCGGGTTCTCGCCACGGTCGAGCGGCTCCATCGGCACGTGGGCCATTACTTCGTGTCCGGCGTCGCGCGCCCGGTCGGCCCAGCCCTGCAAGTCGGTGGCATAAGTCAAGAACGACAAGGTCAGCGGCCCCGGCAGGTCGAGCATGCGGACCGATCGCGCGCGGTCGAGGCCCATGTCGTCGATCACCACCGCCACCGCCGGGCGGCGCGCATCGGCGCGGCTGGGTACTGCGAACGCCGTAAGGGCCGGCATCGGCGCGGGCCGGGTGTCCATCGCGGCCGGCAATCCGTCTGCGGTTGGCGGGCCAACGCGATCGGGCAACGCGAACGGCTCGCTGCGAAGGTCGAGAAACTGTGGCGGCTGGTACGACGGCGATGGCGCCGTGGGGGACGCGGCCGCGACGGCTTGCGCGACCCGAACCGGCGGGTCCGGCCGGCTTTGCAGATCGAACCAGGCCCCCAGCACCGCACCGAACAGCACCAGAACGATGGCGCCGACCGCCGCCAGCACTGGATGAACGCCAAACACGCCCGAAGTCCGTTTTGAAGCCTTCGCCGACACTCGAATTTCCCGATTGCGAACAGATTTCGACCGATCGCCGACCTTGCGCGAGACAGGTTAATCGGGTGTGAATTGGGCGGGATTGTGGTGACGGAGGGTCGCGATGCGGCACGCAGGCATGATCATGGGATTGATCGCGCTGACCACAGGTCCGGCGCAGGCCACAAACTCGCCGATCGAACTGCGCACGGCGATGGTCGCACTGATCGAACGCCTGTCGGGCCAGTTCGACAGCGCCCCACAGGTCGAGGCGCAAGCCGCGCTCGGCACCCCCGAAAAGGAACGCCACGGCCGCGTCTACCGGTCGTTCACGCGCATCGATGCCCCGGCGTTGGGCGACAACGTGCTGGTCGCCACCGTGCGCTACGGCGGCAAGGCCGGCCAGTTCGATAACGGCGAATTTCAGGTCTGGACGGTGGCGGTCGATGCCGAACGCAAGGCCGTGCGCATGAGTCCGCGCCGGTTCAAGGACCCGGACAAATACAAAGACCGTGCGCTCGACGCCGCGGCGTTCGCCGGATTGGCGCCGTCCGACCTGGTGCCGGCTTCTGGCGCGGCCAGCTGCGACATTTACTGGCGCCTGTACGGCCAGGACCTGCGCGGCGCCAGCGATCTTGCGGCATGCAAGAGCATGTCGACCGCGACCAAGACCGAACTGGCGTGGGACTGGCAGTACGTCTTGTCGGATTCCGAGCTTTGGCTCACCTTCGCTGGACGCGATGCGTCGGGAAAAATCGCCTCGGGCCGGGCCGACCAGGCGTTTTGGCGGCTGGGCAAGGCGCGCGCGTTCGAATGCCTGTTCGGTTATCGGCCGAAAGACGGCGAACCGCAGTCGATCAACGGCCCGCACATGCACGACCGCGGCGACGTGCATGTCTGGCAGACCAAGGCGCCCAACGCGCGCACGTTCCATTACGAACTGCTGCGCGCCGACTGGCCGGCGCGCACGGGCCGCGGCACCGAGGACCTGTTGCGCATCCGCATCTACGATGGCGACCCGACCATGCCGCAAAGCCGCACGCTGCTCGGCGAAGGCTGGGCCAGCGCCGCCAGTGACCGCGCGTCGTTCGGCGATGGCGAATTCAACGGCCGCTGCAAGCTGTTTGACCCCGGCGCGCCGCCACCGAAAAACGAATAGGAACGCGCACCATGCACCGCCTTTCGATGTTCGTCGCGGTTGCCCTGTCCATGACCGTGCCCGCCCAGGCGACCACGTCGCCGGCCGAGTTGAACGGCGTGCTCGACCGCTTGATGGCTGATCTGCCGGGCGAGTACGACAACGAACCGCAGCGGTTTTTCGAGGCCGAGTACAAGACGCCCAAGGACCAGCAGCACCAACGCGTCTACCGGGCGTTCACGCGCATCGATGCGCCCGACGTGGGCGAGCACGTGATCGTCGCCACGGTTCATTCGGGTGACAAATACGCCAAGTTCGACTTCGCCGAGTTCCAGGTGTGGACGCTGCGCGTCGACGGGAAAGCCGGCGTGGTGCGGATGAGCCCGCGCAAGTTCAAGGACCCGGAAAAGTTTCAGCCCATCGCCACCGACGCGGCCAAGCTCAATGGATTGAAGGCGAACGACTTGATCGAAGCCAAGGGCGCGGCCGGCTGCGACATCTTGTGGCAACGCCTCGGGAGCCAGTTGCGCGGCGTCACCGAGCCGGGGGCGTGCCGCACCACGCTCGCCCGCATCCAGACCGAGGCCGAGTTCGACTGGGAATGGTTGATGGCCGGCGAGGAACTGTGGATCACGTTCGCCGGCCGGGACGCCGCCGGCAAGCTGGTGATGGGCCGGCCCGATCAGACTCACTGGCGTTTGGGCAAGGCGCGGACCTTCGATTGCGAACTGGCTTACCGGCCGGCGCAGGGAGCCGCGCAGTCCTTCGCCTTCGCCATGCACGATCGCGGCGACATCCATCGCCTGACGCTGAACGACGCCGGCGCCGACCGGCCCGCGTTCGTGGAATTGATCCGCGGCCTATGGCCGTCGAATTCCGGGCGCAACTATGTCGATCTGTTGCGCATGCAGGTCTATCTTGGCGCGCCCGAGGCCGAACCGGACAGCTGGGCCTTGATCGGCAATGCCACCGGCAGCGCGGATACCGACCGTGCCGGCTTCAAGGGCCGCCGTCTCGACGGACTGTGCCAGTTGCGGAAATAGCGCCCAGGCCATTGAGATTGTTTAGATTTGTTCTGTTGCTAGGCGGTTGACGCAAGCCCGGGCGCTCGGCATGGTGCGGCCGGTACGAAAGGCGCGGCCATGTTCCTGCTGATCGATAACTACGACAGCTTCACCTACAACCTGTGGCACTTCCTGGGCGAACTGGGGGCCGAGGTGGTGGTGCATCGCAACGACAAGATCTCGGTGAGCGACGCGCTGGCGATGAAACC
>JANRJB010000247.1:0-17519 GCA_033764265.1 Rhodospirillaceae bacterium
GTGATGGGCGTTGCACCCGGCGGCGCGGTCCGCGACATCTGCGGATTTCGCGGAATCGGCTGCAATCGGCTCCTGCCGTACGAGGGGCCGGAGTACGGATACCGCCGCGTGTTGCGCGAGATCGTGTTCTACACCGATCTCAAGACAGGCGAGATCCTCGAGGAAATGGAGAACCCGTTCACCGGCGAGACGGTTCGCGTGGTGCCGGTCGCCAACGATCCGTTCAACGCGGTGTTCAAGGAGGTTTGGCCCGACCCGCCGTCATACGGCGGGCTCAACACGGAAAAGCGCGAACCGCGGCCCTTCCTCCTCAATTGGCAGCTGATCGGCGGCAAGCTGATGATGGAAATCCACGTTCACCTCTATTACCCCAACGCGCTCGACCCAAAGATCTGGGTGCGCGAAAGCTCCGGGCCGATGAATCGCGTCAGCGAAACGTTCAACTACACGCTTTCGCTGGACGACTTGCAGAATCCCGAGCTGACGACCATCGAAAGCACCGGCGTGTGGGGGCGGGTGACGCCCTGGCTGCCGTGGATGCTGATGGGGCAGGCCGAGGGTCATTGCCTCTACAACTGCAATTTTGCCTCGGTGAAGGGCCCCGAGGACATGCCAGATCAGCGCATCGTCGCGCATATCGCGAAGAATTATCCCAAGTTCCTCGATGCGCCGACGACCTGGGAAGAGCCGTCGTTGTCCTCGCTCGAGTGGTATGCCCGCGAGCAGAAGCCGGCGCCAACCAACTGACGTCTCCACAGAATTTCGCTGACGCGCGGGACGCGATCTGGTCGATGGTTGGCGCCAGACGGCGCGCACCACGACACGTCCGATATGCTTACAGCTGCGGCGGTCGGCGGCGCTGCGTGGCTTGCTCGAACGCATACGCGAGCGCCAGCAAGCGCGGTTCGCTGCAGGCCAGCCCGCCGAAGTTCACGCCCATCGGCGCGGGCTTGGGCGTGAACCCGGGCGGAAACGGCGGGGCGTTGGGCACCATGGTGTTGGCGACCAGGCCGAAGGGCACCGTCACCGACGGGTAACCGGCCTTGGCCAGGAAACTCGAGCCGCGACTGCCGGCGAACAACAACGCATCCAGCTTGTGACGCTTCATGATGGCGTCGGCGCCATCGCGGCCCGACAGCTGAAGTTCCCGTTTGCGGTCGGCGTCGTAGCGGGCGCGGTCCGCGGGCGCGGCCGGGTCCTGCTCGTCTGATATATCCATCGAGGTCTGGCCATACTTCAGTGTGCCGGCGTGGGCGTGAGCGATGTTCCATTCGCGCAATTCGGTCAGGCTGGCGACCGGTGCGGCCTCGCCCAGGCTGGCGAGCCAGGCGGTGAAGTCGCGCTTGAAGCCGTACTTCAGCACCACCGAGCAGTCGGCGTCGTTGGCCTTGAAACCACTGACGGCCGAGCACGAGCCCTTTTTCATGGCATTGTCGTCGACCGACTTGGCCAGCACGCTGGGCGGGTCGGCCGGATCGATCACCGTGGCACCCAGGCCGCGCAGGATGGTCACTGCTTCGTCGATCATCGCCTGCTGATCGGCGGGAATGCCGCCCGACGGCTTCTCGTCGCCGGGCAGGGTGATCTCATTCACGAACCAGGCGCGCGGCACGCCGATGCGGGCGCCCGTCAACGCGTCCGGCTTCAGGAACGCCGTGTAGTCGCCGCCTTCCGGCGGCGTACAGCGCCCGGTGGCGGGGTCGTGGGGATCGCGCGTCGCGCTTTCCATCGCGCCCAGCAGGATCGCGGCGTCGGTGACCGTGCGCGTCATCGGCCCGGCGGTGTCCTGGTCGAGCGAACCGGGCACGATCCCGTATCGGCTGACGCGCCCGACCGTGGGTTTGACCGCCGCCAGCATGGCCGCCGAAGCGGGCCCGATGATCGACACCGTGGTCTCGGTGCCGACGTTGGCCGCCCACAGATTGGCGGCGGTGCCGCCGCCGGAGGACGAGCTGCCGGTGGGCAGCACGCCGCGCCCGTCGTCGAGGCCGGGTCGCGGATCGCGACGCGGGTCGTAGGGGTTGAAGGCGTAGCCGCCGAGCGAGGAGTAGTTGTTGGGCATGCCCAAGACCATCCAGTTGGCCATTTCGGTCAGCACTGTTTTGGCGATGATGACCGCGCCGGCCTCGCGCAGGTTCGCGACCAGCGTCGCCTCGTAGGGCGGCACGAAACCCGCGAACGCCAGTGTGCCGGCCGTGGTTGGCATGTCGGTGGTGTGGATGTTGTCCTTGATGGCGATCGGAATGCCGTGCAGCGGACCGCGCACCCGGCCCGCCGCGCGTTCGCGGTCAAGCCGCTCGGCATCGGCCAGCGCGTTCGCATTCACGGCGATAGCTGCGTTGAGGGTGTTCTCGTAAAGGCCGATGCGCGCCAGATACTGCGTCACCAGTTCGCGCGAGGTGACGCGGCCAGCGGCCATTTCCGCCTGCATCTCGGGGATCGTGGCCTCGACCACCGAGAATTCCGCGGTGCGCGCTGGACCGGACGCGGCGAACGCAGTCAAGAGCAATACGAAGCGTAAGAGGGCGTTTTTCATCGGCGGCTCGATCGATCGGTTGGACGACGGTCAAGGCAATAGCGGGTTTCTCGTCTTCAGGTCGGCGAACCGGCTGAAGTCGCGGTCGGCGGTCCACAGTTCGTTGATGCCGTGCTGCCTGCACAACGCGACGATCCGCGCATCGTGCACCCGTGGACCGGAAATGCGCCCCGCGGCCAGCGCGGCTTTGAGCGTTGTCCAATGTGCTTCGCTTTCGCTCAGGAGCACCAGGGACGGCGATTCAAGCCAAGCTTCGACTTGATCGAGCGCGAAGTCCAACGGTGTTGGCGGCGCGAAAATGCGCGGGCTGGTGACCACCGCCAGAAACTCGTGGACGCACGGCCACGGCACGGCCCAGGGCGATGGGCTTTCGGCGATCTCGGCGAGACATCGGTCGGCGGCATCGTGAAACGGCGAGTCGTGCCGGTGCGCGTAGACCAGGATGTTCGTGTCGATGGCGATCACCCGCCCCGACCCTGGTAGGAGGCGTCGATGAGCTTCTCCCAAGACGCGCCGCGGAACTCAGGCTGAAGGCCCTGGCCCCCGAACTTGACCCTGCGCAACTTGAAAGCTGGACGGCCCTTTCGCTCGGTGATGACACGGTGCAAGCCCCGCTCGATCAGGGTCCGCAACGTCACGCCTTCCCGCTCGGCCTGTTTCTTGACCTGGCGCAGCAAACCATCGCTGATTTCGACCGTGGTTTTCATGGCGTTCCCGCCCAAAATACGGGGAGAAATATCATACTACCCATACGCCCATATCTCAAGCCAGCTTGATCTCGGCCAGCCGTTCGCGCAGGTAGGCGTGGGCGGTGATCGGCTGCGGGTAGCGGTTGGGCCGGTCTGGGCCGACACAGGCGGGCAGCGTCTCGATCACCACATCGGGCGCGAAGTGCTGGAAGAACGGCATGGAATAGCGCGGCACGCCGGCGCGGTCCGGCGGCGGGTTGACGACGCGATGGGTGGTCGACGGCAGCACGTGGTTGGTCAGCCGTTGCAGCATGTCGCCGATGTTGACGACCACGCAGCCGGGCGGCGGATTGACCGGCAGCCAGCGGCCGTCGCGGTCGAGCAGTTCGAGGCCCGACTCTTCGGCGCCCAGCAGCAGCGTGATGACGTTGATATCCTCGTGCGCGCCAGCACGCACACCCGCGGCGTCGGCCGGTACCGGCGGATAATGCAACAGACGCAGGATGCTGTTGCCCTCGGCCACGCGCGTATCGAAGTATGTCTCGTCAAGGGCCAGATAGCGGGCGATGGCGGCAAGCAGGCGCAGGCCGAGCCTGTCCATAGCCGCGAACAACGCCTGCGTCACGGCGTCGAAGTCGGGAATCTCCGCCACGGAAAGATTCGGCGGCATGATCTCGGCATAGCGATGACCAGGGGGCAGGGCGCGGCCGACGTGCCAGAACTCCTTCAAATCGGCGCGCGCCGCACCTTTCGCGGTCTCGATGCCGAAGGGTGTATAGCCGCGCTGGCCCGCCCCGCCAGGCACGACATAGCGGCGCTTGACGGCTTCGGGCAGGGCGAAAAAACGCTTGGTGCGATCGAAGGCGTCGTCGATCAGGCGCGGGTCGATGCCATGTCCGGCCACCACCGCGAAGCCGAAGCGGGCAAAGCTCTGTCCCAGATCACGGGCGAAGCCGGCCGGATCGTGCGCGCTGTCGGCCAAGGACACCGGAGTAATGACGTCGGCCGGCATCCTCACACCTTAAGAATGCGCGCCATGGTGCGCCGTAAGTTCGCCTCGGCGGCGCGGATGCGCGGCGTGGGGCCCGAGACCCCGATCGCCAGCGGATAGCCCTCGAACGGGGCCTTGAGCGGAAAGGCGACAGCGCCGACGCCTTCCAGCCACTGGTCGTAACCGGCGAGAAAGTTGTTCTTGCGCACGAAGGCGACCGCGCGGACGACATCATCGAACGGCGGCACCGGTTGGGTTTTCTGCTTCTTGGCCCAGAAGGTGGTGAAGCGGTAGATGCGCTCGACCTCCTTGTCGCTCATCTGGCTCAGGATCACCCGCCCGACGATGGAGTTGCAGAGGGCGATGCCCACGCCCACCGGCAAGTCGATGGCCAGCGGGCGCTGCGGTTTCTGTACGTGGATGATGTGATTGAAGATGAAGCTGCGCGACGTGATGGCGGTGGTCTCGCCGGTCTCCTGGCAGATCGCCTGGGCGGTATCGGTCAGACCGGAGGAGCCGATCAGCGCCGATTGCACCCAGATGCCGAGGCGATGCAGCTTCTGCGCCGGAAAATAGGTGCGCTTGATGCGGTCGTAGGTCAGATAGCCCAGATCGGTCAGGACCTTCAGCACGGCGACGCCGCTGGAGTGCGGGTAGTTCAGCCGCCGCGTGATCTCGGATGCCGTGTAGGGCACGCGGGTGTCCTTGAAGCATTCGAGCACCTCGAACGCCCGCGCCACCGACTTGCTGATCGAACTGGCCATTTCATGAACCTGATCGTGTCTTACTGATGTAGCAGGCGAGCGGGCCGGCTGTCATCGGCCGGCGCAGCAACGAACGGGTGAAAACCAGGCGCGACGATCGTATGATCGGAGCGCGGGGCAATCGGCATGGAGGAGGGGCGCATGATCCGGCATGTGTTTGCGATAGCGGCCATGGGGCTGGCGACGGCGATCCAGCCCGCGCGCGGGCAAGACTCGGCGGCCTGCGCGGCGCTGGCCAGCTCCGCCAACGCCTATGCCTTCCTGCAGATCGTCGATGCGCCGACCACGGTACTTTCGGCCAAGATCGTCCCGGCGGGCGGCAATGGCAGCATTGTCGAGGCCGATCTGCCGGAAATCTGCCGGGTCGAGGGCCAGATCGCGCCGTACATCGGCTTCAATCTGCGCCTGCCGACCAAGTCCTGGAACGGCAAGTTCATGATGGGCGGCTGCGGCGGTCCATGCGGCACATTCATGGACGACCGAATCGATCCGGCCTTGGTGCGCGGCTACGCCGTCGTGGTGACCGACATGGGTCACAAGGGGCCCGGCTTCCAGTTCATGCTCAACAACCCACAGGGGCAGATCGACTTCGGCTTCCGCGCCACCCACGTCACCGCCGTCGCCGCCAAGGAGCTGATTGCGGCCTTCTACGGCAAGCGGGCCGAACGCAACTATTACTGGGGCTGCTCCACCGGCGGGCGCCAGGGCATGGTCTCGGCGCAGCGTTTCCCCGAGGACTTCGAGGGCATCATCGCCGGCGCGCCGGTGTGGAACCAGACCGGCAACAACCCGTTCTTCAACGCCTGGGGCGCCATCCAGAATTTGGACAAAGACGGCAAGCCAATTCTCGACGCCGCCAAGCTGCCGCTCGTTCATGGCGCGGTGATGAAGGCTTGTGACGCGATGGATGGCCTTGCCGATGGAATCCTGCAGGACCCGCGCCGCTGCGCCTGGGACCCGAAGGAGCTGCAGTGCCAAGGCCGGGCCCGGTCAGACTGCCTGACCGCGGCCGAGGCCGACGTGGTGCGAAAGATATACACCGGACCGATCGATGCGCGCGGCCATAGACTCTTTTTCGGCATGGTGCGCGGTTCCGAGGACCAGTGGGGTTCGTGGATCGGCGCCGACGGCCGGTCCGGCGCCGCCATCGCCGGGCCCGACGGCTTCGCCAGCACCACGATCGGCTTTGCCGGGTATTCTCTGTCGGGGGTCACCGACTTCGCGCCTGCGCGCGATTTCGACTATCAGCGCGACCCTGCGCGCCTGGGCCTTAAAGAGTACATTTTCAACGCCCAGAACCCCGACCTGCGCCGCTACAAGAACGCCGGCGGAAAGCTGATCGTTTACACCGGCTGGCACGACGCCAGCATCCCGCCCGAACAAGCCGTCGATTATTACGACACCGCCACCCGCACCATGGGCGGTCCGACAGCGACCACGGACTTCTTCAGGCTATTCCTGTTGCCGGCGGTCAACCACTGCCGCTACGGCTTCGGCGGCGCCGAGGTGGACTGGATCACGGCGCTGGAGAATTGGGTGGAAAAGGGACAGGCCCCCGACCAGGTGATCGCCCATCACATGATCGAGGAACCCTATCCCAGTGTGCCGCGCGACGTGGATGGCGCCACCAGCTACACCCGCGCGCCCCGCCATCCGCTCAAACCCGGCGATTTCGACCGCGCGCGACCAGTGTATGCCTACCCCGACGTGGCGGCATATGCGGGAAGCGGCGATCCGTCCAAACCTGAAAGCTGGCGAAAAGCGCCCCGGTAAGTGCGCGATCATCAGCCTTGCGTCAGCGATTGCATTTGATCCTTGGCTGCGGCGCCCTTGAAGTGCAGGGCCCATTTGCCGCCCACGGTTGCCGCTGTGTCGGCGGCTTGGACGGCATAATTGTAGTCGTCGCACGGGAAAAACCGGCAGTGCACGCCGTCGATCACGCAATCGCGCGGACCCGCCGGCGGCACGGTCCAGTCGACCAGTGACGCCAACGACAGCTGGCCACCGCGCCAGCGCCTGATGTCGAAACCATAGCGCCGCGCCGCCGCGCCGTGCTCGGCCAGCCAATCGTAGAACGCAAGGCATCGGGCGAACGCGCGGGCGGCGCCGTCCGTCCGCCGCAAATCGGCGAGAATCACGCCCTCGTTCACCGGCATGTGCGCCATGCCGGCAACGCTGCGGTACGTCAATCCCAGGTCGAAGCGGCCATCGAACACCGCGGCGAAATCGCGGCACAAAGCGACATCGGTGTCCAGCAGGAGCGTCGGGCCGGCCAGAGCGCCGCTGATCATCGCGGCCCGATAGGCGCGCATGCGCGAATGCATCAGCCAATCGTCCGACACGTCGAGCCGGGCAACATGATCGATGCCCGGAAACCCGTCCCAGGTTGTGCGGGTGTCCGTTAGCACGATGACGCGAGCGGCCGGGTTCGTCCGTTTTGCCGCCATGCAGGCGGCCTGGAGCGTGCCGCGATAATCCACGGATCGCCGGTCGGCGGCGTATTGGGCCAAGAACGGATGATCGGAGGTCGAGTCAACATGAAAGAAAACAACAGTCATGGTGTCGCTGCGCGGGATGGAATCTGAAATGGCGCGTGAAGCGGTCTGCTCCCACGAATCGCGAATGCCGGTGACGGCCGCAGGCGGTGCGGGCCGGGCGGCGGCGATGTCCGCCACCATCTTCATGTCGGCCAGAATCTCTTCGCATTGCGCGAGCAAACTTCCCTGGCCGGCGCCGCGGGCCTGCGCGACGGCGTCGGCCGTCAGCGCCGCGGCTTCGGCCCAGCGTCCGCGCTGAGCGTGGTGGAACCCGATCTGCACCAGCATCTGCGGCGCGTTTGGCCAGTGCGTCCGCGCGCGCATCAGTACGTCGATCGCCTTGTCGATTTCGCCGCGCCCGGCATGGACCTGGGCCAGGGCGGCATAGGCGTCCTTCAACTTGGCATCGATAGTCAGCGCTGCCGAAAAAGCAGCGATCGCGGCATCGCCGTCGCCGCGTCGTTGGAGGACGAGGCCAAGGTGCAATCGCGCGTCGGCGTCCGCCGGATCAAGCTGCGTCGCGCGCCGCAACCGGGCCAGGGCGTCGTCGAGGTCGCCCAGTCGCAATGCGGCCACCCCGAGGATTGTGAACGCAGGACCTGCGCCGGGGTGCTGCTGAACCAGTTTCCGCGCCAGCGCGCGAGCCTCGGTTGCGCGCCCCTGGTTGAGCAGGCCCGCGGCCTTCGAGAGTTCCTCGGTCAGCGGCGCTTTCACGATACCGCAGCGAACTTTATTGCGCCGCGCGCGCGGCCGGCGGGCCGATGAATTCGACCTCGAGCATGAACTCGACTTCATCGCCCACGCCCAGCGTCGTTCCGGGCGCGGGGATTCCATATGTAATGCCGAAGTCAGACCGCTTGAGCGTACCTATGGCTGAAAAGCCGATGCGCGCCTCGGGCGGGCCGCCCGGAATGCCGGCGTAGCCGCCGTTGAAGGTCGCATTCATCGCCACCGGGCGGGTCACGCCGTGCAGCAACAGATCGCCGGTCAAACGGGCTGTGGAGGGCCCGGTCAGTTCGATCCTGGTCGAACGGAACGCGATCTCAGGGTATTTGGCCGCGTCGAGGAATTGCGGTCCTTGAATCTGTGCGTCGAAGTCGGGCTGGGCCAGCGGAAAGTCGGTCTCAAGCGAGCGCGGGTCGACCGTCGCGGTCAACGTCGCCGCGGCCGGATCGGCGGGGTCGATGGTCAGCGTGGCGTCCAGGCGGGTGAACCGCGCGGTGTAACGCGACAGCCCCAAATGATCGACCCGGAAGGTCAGGCTGGCGTGGGTCTTTTCGAGCGTGTACGCGGCCGCCGGCAATCCGGCGGTCGGCGCGGCGGCGGTGTCGGTTGCCTGAGCCGGCGCGCAGGTCATCCCGCCCGCGATCAGCGCGCCGGTGAGTGTGCGAATGAGCATGTCGGTCGTCCCCGCGCGCAATCAGGTCAGCGGCCAGCTTCCGCGAGCGCTTTCAGCTTGGCAAGCCCGGCCTCGAAGTCCTTGCCGACCATTCGGTCGATGTTGACGAAAATGCCGAACAGCTTGGACATAAATGGACTGGGGCCGTGCATGACCCAGTCCACCCTTGTACCGCCGGCTTCCGGCTCCAGTGCCAATTCCACGGTGTTGCGGGCTTTCATCGGCCGCGTGAACGACAGGTCGATCACTACGCGGCGCTGCGGCGTCGATTCCGTAATCTCCATGCGCCCGGAGCCGACGTCGTTGTTGCCTTCCCAAGCGTACGCCGCGCCTGGGCCGCGCTCGGCGCCGCTCAGCGACTTTTTCATGGCGGGGTCCTTGGTCTCCCACGGCGACCAGGACGCCCAACCGCGAAAGTCGTTGATCAGCGGAAAAATCGCTTCCGCCGGCGCCGCGATCACGGTCGCGCGCGAAACGCGGAATGTGTCGGGCCGAGTCGCCGCGTAAACCAACAGACCTGCCACCGCGAGAGCCGCAACAGCGCCTAAGGTTGTCAGCATGGTGTACCTCCCGGTGCTTTATCGCCGCTGGTTTTAGCGCAAAACATTGCAACCGATGCAAGGTCTTCGACGAACTTCAGATAAAGCTTGATTATCCAACGATTACATATGCATGCAGCCGAGGTCCTGCTAACGCGCGTACCTGGGCGCCACGCGATATAGTCGGACCCGCCTACCGTGCCGACCGAGGGGAGTTCCGTTGTGACTGTGTTGACCGAGATCGAGAATCGCGCCGGCCTGTCGCGCGTGACTTGCGGCTGGAAAAAGAAGGACCTGCCGCTGGACTGGGTGCGCCGCTACTGGCGCGACGTCCACAGCCCGGCGATTGCACGCCGCGCCGGCGTCTACGACTACCGGCACATGCAGTTCCATCCGGTGAACGCAAACCTGCTCGCGGCAGTGCCCGGGATTTCGTACGCCTGCCCGGCCGATCACCAGCTGATGTGGCTATCGGACGTGCGCTATCTGGACGAGGCGGCGCTTGCGCTGTTCGGAACGTCGCCCGATGGCGAGGCCAAAGCCAACCTGCTCGGCGACATCGAGCTGATCGTCGATAAGAGCACCACTTACCGGGCGGTCGGCCGAAACGCCTGGACCTATGTCGATCGCACCGGCGCAGCCACGCCGCAAGGTCCGCAGCCGCACCCGACCTACGCGCTGTTCATCCGCCAGAAAGGCAAGGAGGCCGCGTTCCGCGCCTGCCTGCGCAGTCTGTGCGAACGCTGGGCGCGTGAGGCCGGTGTATTACGACTGCGACTCAGCCTGTTCGACGTGCCCGACATGGAAGCCGAGAAAAAAGCCGGGTATCCGATCAAGACCCATCCGGTCGAACTGCAGTATCAGGCCTGGATCGATCTGACCGTGAAGGACGAGGCGGCCGCGCGGTCGCTGGTGTCGCCAGCCGACTCCGCCGCGCTCGGCCCGCACATCAGGGAAATCCACGCCTATCCGCTGACGGTGGTGCACACCTTCGTCTACGCCGGACGGCCGACGCTGGTGGGCTTGCGTGGCTATCCGGCCTACGAGGCGATCATGGCGCTCGGCGGAAAAAACCAGATGCAATTGAGCCTGCTCAACTGGATGTACGGGCCGGTGGTCGGCCGCGGCCCGGTGGAGACGACCGGACCATGACGACGATACCTGCAAGCGTATCGGAACGATTGGTCGCGTTTCTGCGCGAGGGCATGGCGCGCGGCGTGCCGCCTGATGTCGCCACCGAAGCCAAGCGCCTGTTGCTGAATCAGTTGAAGGCTTCGGTCGCAGCCATCGATCATCCCGCGGTGAAGGTGATGCACGACTGGGCCGTGGCCCAGGGCCGGGTCGACAAGCCCGCGACCGTGTTGTGGCTGGGCACGCCGGTCGCGCCGGCCCAGGCGGCGGTGGTCAATGGCGCGCTGTTCGAGGTGCTGGATTTCCACGACACCTACATTCCCTGCTTCATGCACGCGGTGTCGGGCGTGCTGCCGGCGCTGCTCGCCGCCGCCGAAGTCGGCGGTCATAGCGGCAAGCGCGTCGTCGATGCGCTGGCCCTGGGGCTGGAGGCCGAGCTGGCCGTCGCCACCATTCTGATGCCGACCGGCTACTACCGTGGCTACGTGCCGGCCGGCCTGACCGGCGGCGTCGGCGCGGCGGCGGCCTGCGCGGCGCTGGCGGGCTTAAGCGACGAGCAGACGCGCAACGCGCTCGGCATCGCCATGTGCACGGCGTTCGGGCTCTACGTATCGGTCGGCAGCGACACGCTGTCCTATATCACCGGCGCAACCGCGCGCTCGGGTTACACGGCGTTCGAACTGGCCGCCCGCGGCATGACCGCGCCGGTGACCGCCTTCGAGGGCGAGAAGGGCATGTTCGTCACCCACACCGACGAGAAACCCGACAAGATCGCCGGCGTCATGGATGGTCTGGGCCGCGATGTCACCGGCAAGTCATGGCGCATCTTCGGCCAGAGCTACAAGACCGTACCGACCGAGACCATCACCCACGCGCCGATCGAACTGGCGCTGGAGATTTTGAAGCGCGCCCGCGGCCGCGCGGTCGCTAAGATGACCTTCGGTGTGGAACAGATCGTGGTGAAGATCGTGAAAGAGCGCAACGAGCGCTTCGGACTCCCCAAGAGCGATCTCGAGGCCCGGTTCGACTTGCGTTACTGCGCGGCGGCTGCCTGGGTGCGCGGGCGCTTCACGCTCGCCGAAATGCAACGGCCCGCCTACACCGATCCGGAAATCCTTGCCATGCGCGACAAGATCGAGCTGGTGGCTGATCCGGCGCGTAAAACGTTCGAGGGCGCTTGGCTGGAAGTAATGTTCGCCGATGGTTCGGTCGAACGCGCAAACGTCGACAATTTCCTTGGCACGCCCGGCAACCGCATGTCCGACACGCAGCTGTCCGACGTGTTCCGCGTCACCGCCGCGGATCACATGCCGAAGGACCGCATCGAGGCACTGCTCGCGGCGGTATGGGGACTCGAGCAGGCCAAGGATGTCCGCGGCCTGATGACGCTCGCGCGGACGGGAGTTTGACGATGGCAACAGTGAAAATTCCAGGCGGCGAGACGATCTGGTTCAAGAAAACCGGGCGCGGCAAGCCGGTCTTGCAGATTCACGGATCGGCCTTCGGCCACCGCAACTTCGAGAAAATGACGCCCTTAATGGCGGCGCATTTCGAGACCATCGATTTCGACCTGCCGGGTTACGGCGACAGCATCGGCAAGGCACGCGCCGGCGGTATCGAGGGTTTCGCGGGCGTCGTGGCCGAACTGATCGGCGCGCTGGGTTACGGTAAGGTCAACGTGCACGGCACGTCGTTCGGGGCGATGGTCGGGCTTACGCTGGCCGCGCGACACCCCCAGGTTGTCGACAAGTTGGTGCTGAGCTGTTTCATGTGCCGCTACGATCTGGCCGCGCGCGAAATGCGCGCCACCTGGAAGCGCGCCGCCCGCGACAGCGGCATGGCCGCCGTCGCCGACTTGACGTCCGTCGCCGGCTTCGCTCGCAGCTACTACGAACGCCCTGAGGCACAGGCCCAGCTGCAGTCGATGCGCGAAGCGTTCAGCCGTAACACGCCCGAGGCGATGATAGCCGGCACCGAGAGCATCGAGCGCGCGGATTTGTCGCCGCTATTGCCGCTGGTCAAGGCGCCGACGTTTCTGATTGGCGGCGACGAGGACAACATGACGCCCTACAAGCCGGCAAAAAGCGGCGTCGGCTTCGCCCAGATCAAGCAACTGCGCCCCGACTGGGAGATGGTCGTGCTGCCCGAGTGCGGGCACTATCTGGTGATCGAACACCCCGAAAAGGCTACCGAACTGATCGCCGATTTTCTCAATCGCTGACGGCCGGTGCCGCCGCCGGGCGGTCGAGATATCGCTCGCGGTAGATGCGGGCGAAGGCGAACACGCAGGCGATCAAGAGCGGGCTGATCAGTCCGCCGATCAGACCGTAGACCTGGAAGCCGCCCAACACGCCCAGGAACAATAGCGTGATCGGCAGCTTGGCGTGTTCGCCCACCACCATCGGGCGCAGTACGTTGTCGACCAGGCCAACCACAACCAGCCCCCAGGCCGTCAGCCCCAGGGCCGCACCGGTCGAACCGCTTGCAAGTAGGTAGATCGCGGCCGGCGCCCACACCAGGGCCGCCCCGACGAACGGCACCACCGCCAGGAACGTGGCCACGAAACCCAGCAGCACGGGGAAGGGTATGCCGAAAATCGCCAACCCGACGCCGGTCAGCGTGCCCTGGGCGGTGGCCGTGATCAGGGTGCCGCGCACCATGGCGACCAGGGTGCGATCGAGCCCGGCCAGGATCAGCTGCTTGTTGTCCTCCTCCATCGGCACGAGGTCCATGACCGCGCGCACCATGCGCGGACCGTCGCGCAGGAAGAAGAACAGCGCGAACAGCAGGATCACGATTTGAAACAACACGGCGAAAAACTCGCGCACCATCGCCGCGCCGAAGGTCGTCACCCGGTTGCCCAGATCGCGCACCGTCTCGAGCGCGATGGCGCGCAAGTCCAGCTCCATCGCCTCGGCCAGGCGGTTCGCGCCGGCCCACAGCCGGTCGAGCGAAGCCGGCAGTCCGTCCTGCGAAATCGCCGCACCCAGTTCGCGTTGCGCCGCCAGCCATTCTCGCAGCGCCGGCACCGCCGCGCCGGCTTCGCGCACCACCAGCCAGACCAGCATCGTCACCGGCACGACCACGGTGACCATCACCATCAGAGTGGATAGCGCGGCCGCCGGACCGGGGCGCTTGATCGCGCGCGCTACGGCCAGGTGGGCCGGATAGGCCACCAGCGCCAGCATGACCGCGCCCAGCAGCGGCGCCAGGAACGGCGCCAGCACGCGGAACAACTCGTAGATCAGGAAAAAGTAGACCGCGAAGAAGAAGATGAAGAACAGCCGCTCGCGGTCGGCCCCCAGCCGGTTGAGGGCGTCGTCGACCACGGTCGCTTTCGGTGCGGGAGGATTGGGCTGCGCGGACTGTTCGGTCATGACAGACGAGGCTTTCGCGGGGCCAGAGACCTTACCACGTACGCCGGCCCGCTTGCCACGTTGCCGCCTTCCGATGCACGATGGCGCGCATGGCACAGGTGTTCCCGTTCGCCGCCGTCGTCGGCCAAGACGACATGAAGCTGGCACTGATGATCGCCGCCACCGATCCCACGGTCGGTGGCGTCATGGTGTTTGGCGACCGCGGGACCGGCAAGTCGACCACGATTCGATCGTTGGCCGCGCTGCTGCCGCCGATGAAGGTGGTCAAGGGTTGCGCCTTCAATTGCGACCCCACCGCGCCCAAATCCGCCTGCGCCAGCGTCTGCGCCGCGCGGTCCGGCAAGAAAAAGCTCGTGGCCGAGACGGTGCCGGTGCCGGTGGTCGATCTTCCGCTTGGTGCCACCGAGGATCGCGTCGTCGGCGCGCTTGATCTGGAGCGCGCGCTCACCCGCGGCGAACGGGCGTTCGAAGCCGGCCTGTTGGCCCGCGCCAACCGCGGCTTTCTCTATATCGATGAAGTGAACCTGCTCGAGGATCATCTTGTCGATCTTCTGCTCGACGTCGCGGCCTCGGGCGAGAACATCGTCGAACGCGAAGGGCTCAGCGTGCGCCACCCGGCGCGCTTCGTGCTGGTGGGCCGCGGCAACCCGGAAGAAGGCGAGTTGCGCCCGCAACTGTTGGACCGCTTCGGCCTGTCGGTCGAAGTGCGCACCCCGCAGGACATTGAGCAGCGCATCGAGGTATTGCGCCGCCGCGACGCGTTTGAGCGTGCGCCGGAAGCGTTCGCCAAATTCTGGGCGGCGCAGAACGCCGCCACCGGCAAGGCGATCGCCAAGGCCCGCGCCGCGGTCGGCGGCGTGACCGTGGACGACGATGTGCTGACGCTGATCTCGAAACTTTGCGTCGCTGTCGGCGCCGACGGACTGCGCGGCGAGCTGACCATCATGCGCGCCGCGCGCGCCGCCGCGGCGCTCTACGGCGCCACGACGGTTGGGGTTGCGCACGTGCGTCGCGTCGCTGCACTCGCGCTGCGTCATCGCCTGCGCCGCAATCCGCTCGACCAGTCGGGCTCGGGCGCGCGCATCGAACGCGCCATGGCTGAGGTTCTGCCGGCATGAACGCCGATCGGCTTGCGGGCGGGCCTGGCGATGACGGGCCGGCGCGCTGGTCCGATGCCGTGCTGGCGGCCGCGTTGCTCGCCGTCGATCCGGCCGGTCTGGGCGGCGCGTCGCTGCGCGCGGGTCCGGGCCCGGTGCGCGATGCCTGGCTCGACGTGCTCCGTTCTCTGCTGCCGGCCGGCGCGCCGCTGCGGCGCATGCCGGCGGGCATCGCCGACGATCGGTTGTTGGGCGGCATCGATCTCGCCGCGACGTTGAAGTCCGGCCGGCCGGTCGTCCAGGACGGGCTGTTGGCCGAGGTTCACGGCGGGGTGCTGGTCGTGCCGATGGCGGAACGCCTGAGCGCCGGCACGGCCGCGCGTATTGCCGCTGTGGTTGATGCCGGCGAAGTCGCCATCGAGCGCGAGGGTCTTGCCCGCCGCCGGCAATCGCGGTTCGGCGTCGTCCTGCTGGACGAAGGCATTGACGATGATGAGCGCCCGCCGCCGGGCCTGATGTCGCGGCTGTCGTTCCTGGTCGATCTTGATGGCGTCGGTTTCCGCGACGCCGACACCCGCAGCGAGCTCGACGCGGCCGTCATTGCCTCGGCACGCGCCATGCTGCCGAAGGTTGCAGCCGCGCCCGACGACGTGATGGCGGCGCTGACCGTGACCGCCGCCCGCGTCGGAATTGATTCGGTCGTGGCGCCGCTGATGGCGCTCAGGGTTGCGCGCGTGGCGGCGGCGCTGTCCGGCCGGTCGGCGATCACCACCGACGACGCCGCGCTGGCCGCACGGCTGGTGCTGGCGCCGCGCGCGGTGCACGCCCCGCCGCAAGACCAGCCGCCGGAACCGCCGTCCGATCCCGATACCGAACCGCCGCCGCCGGACCACACCCCGCCCGACGCCGAGAGCCAGCCCGAACCGCAGGAGATCGCCGACCTCGTGCTCGCGGCGGTGAAAGCCGCGCTGCCCGACGATGTGCTCGCCCTGATGGCCGAGGCCGTCCAGGCGCGCGCGCCCTCGACGCGCGGACACGGCGCCGGCGCGACCATGGCCGACCCGCGGCGCGGCCGGCCGGTCGGCGTGCGCGCGGGCGCGTTGCGGGGCGGCGCGCGGCTCGCCTTGATCCCCACGCTCCGCGCCGCCGCGCCCTGGCAACCGATGCGGCGAAAAGCGCGCGGCGATACGTCGGGCGCCCGACGCATCGAGGTCCGCAGCGAAGATTTCCGCATCCGCAAGTTCGCCCGCACGCGCGAGTCCGCAATCGTGTTCTGCGTCGATGCGTCTGGGTCGACCGCGTTCCATCGGCTGGCCGAAGCCAAGGGCGCGGTGGAACTGCTGCTGGGCGAAGCCTACGTCACGCGCACCTACGCGGCGCTGGTGGCGTTTCGCAACACCACAGCCGACATTCTGCTGCCGTCGACGCGCTCGCTGGCGCGCGCCAAGGCGCTGCTGGCCGAGCTGCCGGGCGGCGGCGGTACGCCGCTGGCCGCCGGGATCGAGGCGGGCTTGCGGGTGGCCGAAGCCGAACGCAAGCGCAACCGCACGCCGCTGATCGTGATCCTGACCGACGGGCGCGGCAACATCGCCCGGGACGGGAGCGCTTCGCGCTCCGGCGCCGCATCCGATGCATTGGAAATGGCCCGCCAGGTGCGGATGGCGGGGATTCCCGCAGTGCTGATCGACACTTCGCCACGGGCCCGGCCAGAAGGGGCGGAATTGGCCGCGGCCATGGGCGGGCGCTACATCGCCATGCCCTATGCCGAACCGGCCAAGGTCAGCGACGCGATCCGCGCCGCGCAGCAGCAATGATAAGGCAGTCCGCACTTATCCATTACTGCAAGTAGGGCAATAAAACTGCCTTTCGTCTCCAGCGCAGGCAACGATGCAGCTTGTACTTACTACACCTCCCACCTAACTTGACCGGGGGGAGGACGGATGCACGGTACGCAGACGGAAACGGTCGCCATCGTTCTCGACGGGCCTGGGCAGCTTTCGCTGCGCACGCTTGCCCTGCAATCCATGACGCCCGACGACGTGGTCGTCGGCATCGAATACAGCGGCATCAGTACCGGCACCGAACGGCTTTTGTGGTCCGGCCGTATGCCGCCCTTTCCCGGCATGGGATACCCCTTGGTCCCGGGCTATGAGTCCGTCGGCCGAGTGATCGACGCCGGGGAAAGAGCCCGTGGCCGGATCGGCGAGCGGGTCTTCGTGCCGGGCGCCACCTGCTACAAAGACGCGCGCGGGCTGTTCGGGGGCGCCGCCCGGCGTGTGATCGTGCCGGGTGCCCGCGCCATTCCGATTCCCGATGCGCTGGACGACCGTGGCGTGCTGATCGCGCTGGCCGCGACCGCCTATCACGCCATCGTCGGCGGGTCGCCGCCGGACTTGATCGTCGGGCACGGCGTGCTCGGCCGACTGCTCGCGCGGTTGACGCGGGCGCTGGGCCACCCC
>JANRJB010000248.1:0-2514 GCA_033764265.1 Rhodospirillaceae bacterium
GACGGTCGCGGTGCATTCCACCGCCGACGCCGCGGCGATGCACGTGCGGCTGGCCGACGAATCCGTCTGCATCGGCCCGCCGCCGGCCAAGGACAGCTACCTCAACCGCGCCGCCATCATTTCCGCGGCCACCATCACCAATGCCGACGCCATTCATCCCGGCTACGGTTTCCTGTCGGAGAACGCCGAGTTCGCCGAGATGGTGAAGGATCACGGCATCGTTTTCATCGGCCCAAGCCCTGAACACATCCGCATCATGGGCGACAAGGTGATCGCGAAAACCACCGCCAAGGCGGCCGGCATCCCCGTGGTGCCCGGCTCCGACGGCGCGGTGCCGACGGTGGAAGACGCCGAACGGCTGGCCGCCGAGATCGGCTACCCGGTGCTGATCAAGGCCTCGGCCGGCGGCGGCGGGCGCGGCATGAAGGTGGCGCAGGGCCCCGGCGAAATCCGCGAGGCGTTCCAGGTGGCCACCACCGAGGCCAAGGCCGCGTTCGGCAACGGCGAGGTCTACATCGAGAAATACCTCTCGCATCCGCGCCACATCGAAATCCAGGTGCTGGGCGACACGCACGGCAATGTGGTGCACCTGGGCGAGCGCGACTGTTCGCTGCAGCGCAAGCACCAGAAGATTTTCGAGGAATGCCCCTCGCCCGCCCTGAACGCCGCCCAGCGCGCCGAGATCGGCGAGGTGGTGTGCGGGGCCATGCGCAAGATCGGCTATTACAACGCCGGCACGGTCGAATTCCTGTACGAGGACGGGAAATTCTACTTCATCGAGATGAACACCCGGCTTCAGGTCGAGCACCCGATCACCGAGATGATCACCGGCCTCGATCTGGTGCGCGAGCAGATCCGCATCGCCAACGGGCTGGAGCTGGGCTTCACCCAGGCCGACGTGCAGTTCCAGGGCTGCGCCATGGAATGCCGCATCAACGCCGAGAACCCGCGGACGTTCGCGCCGTCGCCCGGGCTGATCACCGGTTACCACGCCCCCGGCGGGCGGCGCGTGCGGGTTGATTCGGCGATGTACGCCGGCGCGCGCGTGCCGCCGCACTACGACAGCCTGATCTCGAAGCTGGTGGTGCAGGCCAACACCCGCAACGAAGCGATCATGCGCATGCGCCGGGCGTTGTACGAATATGTGATCGACGGCATCCAGACTACCATTCCGCTGCACCAGGCGGTGCTCGACCAGCCGGCGATGATCGACGGCACTTACGACATTCGCTGGCTGGAGAGTTTTGTGCCAAAATGGGCGGCCGAGACGAAGGACCCTCAAGCCAAGTAGGCGCCGGGTCGCATGACCACGGCGACCGGTCGAACGGGAGGCGCGCGGCGTGACCGACCTGACCCCGGACCTGGTGCTGAAAGCCTACGCGTACGGCGTCTTCCCGATGGCGAAGTCGCGCGCCGACCGCACCGTGTTCTGGGTCCAGCCTCGCCTGCGCGGCGTCATTCCGCTCGACCGTTTCCACGTGCCGCGATCCTTGCGCAAGCGGCTGCGCCGCGGCGATTATCGCGTCACCGTCGACCGCGACTTCAAGGGCGTGCTGGCGGGCTGCGCGGCCCAGGCGCCGGGCCGCGAGGACACCTGGATCAACGACAAGATTGTCGCGCTGTTCACCGACCTGCACCGGGCGGGCCTTGCGCACAGCATTGAAACCTGGCGCGACGACGAGCTGGTGGGCGGCCTCTACGGCCTGGCGATGGGCGGGGCGTTCTTCGGCGAGAGCATGTTTTCGCGCGCCGACGATGCTTCCAAGGTGGCGCTGTGCCAGCTGGTCGGGATCATGAAAAAGGGCGGCTTCCGCCTGCTCGACACCCAGTTCATCACCGACCACCTGAAGCAGTTCGGCGCTGTGGAAATTCCCCAGAAGGATTACTTGACCGACCTGAGCGCGGCGCTCGCGCACCTGGGATCGTTTCAGGGGCCGTTGGAGCCCGACGAACTGGCCGCCGTGCTGTTCTCGCACGACAGCACCCAGATATCGTAGATCGCGTCTTCCATCGCCGCCAAATCGGGGCTGGAGGCGAACATCCAACCCCGGAACACCGGCTGGCGCGTGCCGTCGGCGGCGGCCTTGACGATCTCCAGGAACGCGGCGCTTTCGGGCGTTTCCTCGGGCGGACGGGTGATGCAGCGGCGCACCACGATCTCGAGCCGGCCGAAATTCACCGGCCGGTCGACGGGTGCGCGCAACGTCGACACCCGCGCCGAGACTTTGTCGAGCGCGCGCAGCACCGCGGTGTCGGTCGGAATGTCGGTGGCGCGCGATGGCTGGGCCAGACAGCCGGCGAACATCACCGCGGCCACCGGAACTCTCGCGCTGCGCCAGAGTGCTCTGAGAGAAACACTCCCCTCACCCTGCCCTCTCCCCCCGTCTCCCTCGCGTCGGGGGGAGAGGGATACCAAGAGTTGGCGCGCGTGGCGTGCGCGCGCCTTACTCGAAGTTGGGTGAGGGGGGGCACAGTCTATGGCCCAGGAGGCGAGGCGCTTCATCGGATCAATTT
>JANRJB010000253.1:0-12062 GCA_033764265.1 Rhodospirillaceae bacterium
CATGACCTTCACCGCCCATAACATCCGCTTTGCCGACGGTTCGGTCACGATGCCCGAGCAACCGCACCTTCTGGCCGATGTGCCGTGGTGCCAGGGCGCCAAGCGCGTGTTGACGATGCTCTATGGCGGCGACGTCAA
Source organism: Rhodospirillaceae bacterium (assembly GCA_033764265.1). Lineage (GTDB taxonomy): Bacteria > Pseudomonadota > Alphaproteobacteria > Rhodospirillales > Rhodospirillaceae > VGEM01. The sequence goes on from JANRJB010000253.1 coordinate 139, forward strand.
GGGCCGGCGCATCGCCGACCTCGGCTGCCTGGAGGGCGGCTACGCGCTTGAGTTCGCGCGCATGGGCTTCGACGCCTTCGGCATCGAAGTCCGGCAGTCGAATTTCGACAACTGCCTGGAGGTCAAGCGCCGCGCCGGCCTGTCCAACCTCGACTTCGCCCGCGACGATGTCTGGAACCTGGCCAAGTACGGCCGGTTCGATGTGATCTTCTGCTGCGGTTTGCTGTACCACCTGGACCGGCCGCGCGCGTATCTGAAGCTGATGGGCGAACTGGCGCGCGACGCGGTGATCGTCAATACCCACTACGCGCCGTGGGACTGGTACCCGACGTCGGCGTTTCAGCTTTCGCCGATCGAAACGCACGAGGGCCTGCCGGGCCGCTGGTTCATCGAGCACAACGCGGCCACCGACGCCGAGAAGGAACAGCTCAAGTGGGCGTCGTGGGACAACAAGACCAGCTTCTGGCCGGTGAAAGAGGCGCTGCTCCAGGCCATCCACGAAGCCGGGTTCGACCTGGTGTTCGAGCAAACCGATACTCTGGGCGACATTCTCGCCAATGGCACCGCGCCCGAGACCGTGCGCAACCACCGCGGCGTGTTCGTCGGCATCCGCAGTACCGCGATCGCGCGCACGGAGCGCACATGGCTTCAGCGACTGGTCGGGGCGTGAGGGCCTAGGCTGATTGCTTCTCGGGCGTGATCATCCACGCCGGGCGATGTGCGACCAGCTTGGCCGCTCCGGCGTGAAACTCGCCGCCGCTGGCTTGCACGGCCTCCAAGCGGATCAACGCCAGCCCATCGCCGCCGACCGCGCTTTTCATTTCGCCGGCCTCATGGTCGCCCACCATCAGCGCCGTGCCGGGCGGCGGGGTCGGGCCATCGATGGTGACCGGCATCAGGCGCTTCTTGATCAGCGCCCGGTAATGGGTGCGCGCGGTCAGTTCCTGGCCGACGTAGCAGCCCTTCTTGAAGTCGACGCCGTTCAGTTCCTCGAAGCCGTTCTCCAGCAACAACGCCTTTTCCGGCTCGAGGTCGCGGCTGCCGTCGGGCAGCCCGAACGGAATCCGCCAGCGGTCGTAGTCGGCAGGCTGGGCGATGGTAAGGCCCAGTTCGCGCAGCACCTCCTGGGCATTGGCGGCCAAGAGCGCCCAGCGCACGCCGACACCCGCCAGGCGGGGATCGACGAACACCACGCCGGCGCCGAGCGGCGTCACCGCGCCGGGCTCGGCGCGCAGGCCGAAGGCGGCCTCGACGGTCCGGCCCCAGGCCGCGCCGACGGCGAGGTCGTCGACCGGGTCGAGCTGCACCTTGGCGCGAAGTTTGTACTTGGACAGCCGGGCGATCAGGTCGTCGCGGCGGGCGCGCTCGCACTCCAGCCAGATCGCCTGGCCGAGGCTGAACATAAAAAATTCATGCAGAAACTTGCCCTGCGGCGTCAGGAAGGCGGCCCACGCCGCCGCGCCGGCCTCGACCTTGCGCACGTCGTTGCTGACCAGGCCCTGCAAGAAAGCGCCGCGGTCGTCGCCGCGCACGGCGATCAGCGCGCGGTGGGGCAGGGGGGCGGCCAGAAGCTCGGTCATAATGTGCGCAATCGTTCCGGTGTCGCCTTATGTAGCACGCGACCGTCATGGCACAAGCCGGGTGCGCTTTGACGCGCCGGGCGCGCGGGATTAAAAGATGCGCCATGCATTACGTTCTGGTTGACGATTCGATCTCGTTCGATGGGTACACGTCGTCGCGCCGGCCCCTGGGCGGCGCCGAGCGCGCCTTCGCCAGTCTGCCGGGAGCGCTGGTCAAGCGCGGGCACAGCGTCACCGTGCTCAACAAGATCCAATACCCCACCTGGTGCGAGGGCGCGAAGTGGCGGCCGCTGGACGACGCCGCCACGGTCACCGATGCCGACGTACTGATCGCGCTGCGCAAGCCGGCGCTGCTCGGCACCATTCGCGCGGCCAAGAAAAGGATGATGTGGTGCGTGGCGCCGGTGGATTATCTGCACGGCCCAGCGGTGCGCGAGTTGTTCGACTCGCTGAAGCCGACGTTGCTGTTCGCCAGCCCTAAGCAGCAGGCGGCCTACAAGGGCCCAGAGAAATCAGTTGTGGTGGCGCCCGGGGTCAAGGCCGCGTTCTACGAGGTCAAGGCCGAGGTCGAGCCGTTTCCCGAAGTGGGCCACGACATGCCGGTGCCGGTGCGCGGGCCCGATTACGTGCCGCCGCCGCACGCGGTGGTGACGACCCATCCCCAGCAGGGTTTGGTGTGGCTGCTCGATATCTGGCAGAAGATCGTGCATCCGCAGGTGTCTGCCGCCCGGCTGGCGGTGTATTCGGCCGCGCTGGCCAAGGGCGTCAAAGGAGAGGCGGTGGCGCCCGAACTCGCACCGATCCTGGAGGCGGTCAAGGCCGCCGCCGGCGCCAACGTGGTGATCGTCGAGCCGCGCAGCGACAAGGGCATGGTCGAGGTCTATCGGTCCTCGCGCGTGCACCTGTACCCCAGCTTCTCGCAGGACGTCGTGTGCTGGACCTTGCGCGATTCCCAGGCGGCCGGCTGTCCGGCGGTGGCGCGCGCCGTCGGCGGCGCCGATGAAGTCGTGGTCAACGGCCAGACCGGCTTCCTGGTGCCCGACGCCGAGGCGTTCGGCAATGTCGCCGTACAAGTGCTGAGCAACGACGGCGTTTACCGCAACTTGTCGCAAGCCGCCGCGGCCGAGACGCGCCGGCGCACCTGGGAGATGGCCGCCGCCGAGGTCGACGCCTTCGTCGCCGTGCTCGACGGGGCGGCTACCGCGGCGTGAACATCCTGTTCATCACGGCCACGCGCATCGGCGACGCGATTCTGTCGACCGGGGTGCTGGCCGAGCTCGCCCGGCGCCATCCAGACGCGCGCATCACGGTGGCGTGCGGGCCGCTGGCGCAATCGCTGTTCGCAGACTTTCCCGGCGTTGCGACCGTGATCGCCATGCCCAAGCGCCCGCTCGCCGGCCATTGGCTGGCCTTGTGGCGCCAGGTGCGCGCCACCCGCTGGGACCTGGTGGTCGATCTGCGCCGCTCGCTGATTCCCTGGCTGGTCCGCAGCCAGGCGCGCCGTCGGCTGCCGCGCACCGACGCGGCGGTGCATCGCGCCCATTTCCTGCCGCGCGTGCTAGGCCTCGACGACGTGCTCGAACCGGTGATTCCGCTGTCCGAGGCGCACCGTACCCGGGCCGCGACACTGATTCCGGATGGCTCGCCGGTCCTGGCGCTGGCGCCGGTGGCGGCGCGGCCCGAGAAAACCTGGCCGATCGCGAATTTCTGCGCGCTGGCCGGTCAGGTTCCGCCGGACTGGCGCGTGGCGGTGTTCGCCGGTCCGGGCGAGGACGGTGCGTGCGCCGCGCTGCTGAACCAGGTCTCACCGCATCGCCTGGTTCGGGTGATCGGCGAACCCGATCTCGTGGCCGTCGGCGCGGCACTGGCCCGCTGCCAAGCCTATGTCGGCAATGACTCCGGGTTGTCGCACTTGGCTGCTGCGGTAGGTGTGCCGACGCTGGCCCTGTTCGGCCCGACCGATCCGCGCCACTACGCCCCGCGGGGTCCGCGCGCCCGGGTGATCGAAGCGCCCTTGGCCGGCGGGTGGCGGGACATCGGCGGCTTGGGCGTCGACGACGTGGCCCGCGCCCTGAACGACATGCTTGCGCACGCGCCGTGACTGTTCATGACCCGTCGGGGCGGCCCGCTGGCTTTTGCGCGGCCGGCGCGTTAAGACGCTGCCTCGTGAAGATCAAGGTCCCGGCGTGAAGATCGTCCACATTCTTTCGTGCGCGCCGTTCGGCGGCACCGAGTCCCAATGCGAGTGGCTGGCGCTGGCCTTGCACGGCGCCGGGGTGGCGCAGCGCATTATTCTGGCCGGCGATTCCGAGCGGATTTCGCGGCTGTCCAAGGCCGGCGTCGATGTGGTCGAGATGGAGTTGAAAGGCCTGCTTGGTTTCCTCGTCCGCCGCAAGATCGAGGCCGAATTGGGCCGATTCGCACCCGACATCGTGCTGTCGTGGCGACCCGATGTATCGTCGCTGGTGACCGCCGGATCGTTTGCCCACATCGGCCGGTTGCCGGCGCAATTCGACATCAAGGCGTATCACGGTTGCACCGGATTGTTGGCGCCGTCGAAAGGGCGCGCCGACGCCGCGGTGGCCGCCGGTTGGGCCGCCGACAAGATCATCCAGCTGCCGAACTTGCCGTCGCCGGCCGGACCGCGCGGCGATGTCGCGCCGTTCGAGCGGCGCAAGCTGTTCACGCCCGCCACCGCCAAGATCGTGTTCTCGGCCGGACGACTGGAGAAGTCGAAGTCCTTCGACGTGCTGATCGACGCGGTTGCGCGCCTGTCGGGGGTGTACCTGTGGATCGCCGGCGACGGTCCCGACCGCGCGGCCTTCGAGGCCCATGCCCTTAACCGCGGCATCAAGCCGCGCGTGCGGTTCCTGGGCTGGCAAGAGGACCTGCGCCCGTACTTCGCCGCCAGCGATCTCTTCGTGTATCCCGCAAAGCAGGAAGATCTGGGCGATGCGGTGGTGGAAGCGTGGCAGGCCGGCGTGCCGGTGATCGCGGCCGACAGCATCGGCCCGGGGCTTCTGATCCGCCACCAGGAAAACGGCGTGCTGGTGCCGGTCGGCGACGCGGTCGCCATGGCCGACGCCATCACCTGGCTGCTCGGCGATCGCCGCGCCGCCAAGGACCTGGGCCTGGCGGGCCGCGCTGCGTTCGAACGCGACTTCGCTCATGAACACGTCGTCAAGCGCTATCACGATGCGTTCGCCGCTGTGTGCAAGACGCCCGATCCGCCGGTGGCCCCAGCCCCGTCGGCGCCAGCTGAATCGGCCTGAGCGGCCGTTCATGTGCGGCATTGCCGGCATCGCGGCACGGCCTGGCGCACCGATCACGGCCGAATCGCTCAACGCCTTGCGTCGGGCGCTTGCCCATCGCGGACCCGACGGCAGCGCGATCATGCGGCGCGGGGCGGTTGCCCTGGTGCAGACCCGGCTCGCGATCGTCGATCCCGCCGGCGGCGATCAGCCGCTGACCGACAGCGCCGGCCGGGCGCTGATCGCCAACGCCGAAATCTACAACGACCGCGACGTGCGCGACGCGCTGTCCGGCGCGCGCTTCGTCACCGGTTCGGACTGCGAAAGCGCGTTGTACCTCTACGCCCGGCATGGCGACGGCTTCGCCGCCGGCTTGCGTGGCATGTACGCGCTCGCCATCGACGACCCGGTACGCGGCCGACTGGTGCTGGCCCGCGATCCGTTCGGCATCAAGCCGCTGTATGTGGCCGAAACTGAACGGGGCGTGGCGTTCGCCTCCGAACCCCAGGCGCTGATCGCCGCCGGCCTGGTCGCGGCGGACCTCGAACCCGCGGCGCGCGACGAACTGCTGGCGCTGCAGTTCAACACCGGCCGGCGCACCGTGTGGCGCGGCATCCAACGGGTCGCGCCCGGCGAAACCTTGATCGTTCGCGACGGCCGCATCGCGGAAAAGCGAACGATCGCCGCGTTGCCGCGCGCCGATAGCGCCCCGCCGACGGAAGCGCAGGCGCTGGCGGCTTTTGACCGGGCCTGGGAGGATTCGGTGCGGGCGCACCAGCGCGCCGACGTGCCGTATGGCATGTTTCTGTCGGGCGGGCTCGATTCCGCCGCCGTACTGGCGATGATGGCGCGACTCAATGCCGCGCCGGTGCTGGCCTTCACCGCGGCCTTCCCCGGCACCGACGTGCACGACGAGCGCGCGGCGGCGCGCGCCGTCGCCCGCGCGTTCAACGCGCGCCATGAAGAAGTGGAGATCACGCCGGATGATTTCTGGCAGCATCTGCCGCGCATCGCCGCGGCGATGGACGACCCCGCCGCCGACTATGCCATCGTGCCGAGCTACCTTTTGGCTGCTCGCGCCCGCGCCGAGGTCAAGGTGGTGCTGACCGGCGAGGGCGGCGACGAACTGCTGGCCGGCTATGGTCGCTATCGCGCGGCCTTGCGTCCGTGGCCCTTCCGAAAGCCGCCACGGCGGCGCAGCGCGCTCGCCGGACTCGGTATTTTGCGCGAGGATGCATCGGGCTGGCGCGATGGGCTCGATGCGATCGAGTCCGACATCGCCGCACGCGGGTTGACCGGGCTTATGGCGTTGCAGGCCGCCGATTGCGCCGCCTGGCTGCCCAACGACCTGCTGACCAAGCTCGACCGCTGCCTGATGGCCCACGGCGTCGAGGGCCGGGTGCCATTCCTGGACCCGGTCGTGGCAGCGGCCACGTTCACCCTGCCTGAGCCGTTCAAGATTCGCGGCGGGCGCGGCAAATGGCTGTTGCGGCGCTGGTTGGCCGACCACGCCCCGGCCGCGGCCGCGTTCGCGCCCAAGCGCGGCTTCACGGTGCCGGTGGCCGCGTGGATCGCCGCGCGCGCCGACCGCCTGGCGCCGCTGCTGGCGGGGAATCCCGCCATCGCCGAGGTCTGCCGGCCCGATCGCGTCGACGCGTTGTGCCGCATGGCCGCCGACACGCACGGCCAAGCGCTGTGGATGTTGCTGTTCTATGCTTTGTGGCACAACCGGCATATGCTCGGCCACGCGGCCGACGGCGACGTATTCGACGTGCTGGCCGCATCTTGTGCGTGAGGCCTCAACCGTGGCGGACACCTTCGACCTGATCATTCGCGGCGGCACGGTGATGACGCCGTCAGGGCCTGCCGACACCAGCGTCGGCGTACGCGACGGCAAGATCGCCGCCTTCGGCGATCTGCCGCCATCGCGCGCGGGCCAAGTGTATGGCGCCACGGGCCTGACCGTTCTGCCCGGCGTGATCGACGAACAGGTGCACTTCCGCGAGCCGGGGCCGGTGCACAAAGAGGATTTGGAGACCGGCACCCGCGGCGCGGTCTTGGGCGGCGTGACGACCGTGTTCGAAATGCCCAACACCGATCCGCCCACCACAACGGCCGAAGCGCTGGCCGAAAAGGTACGCCGCGCCACCGGCCGGGCGTGGACCGATTTCGCCTTTTACATCGGCGCCTCGGCCGAGAACGCCGACGACCTGACAGACCTGGAACGCCTGCCCGCCTGCTGCGGGATCAAGATGTTCATGGGCGCGTCCACCGGATCGCTGCTGGTGGCCGACGACGCCAACGTCGCCCGCGTGCTGGCCTCTGGCAAGCGCCGCGTCACCGTGCACAGCGAGGACAACGAACGCCTGCAGGAGCGCAATGTGCTGGTGCAGGGCGGCGCCGATGTCGCCATGCACGCTGAGTGGCGCGACGTGGAAACCGCGGTGCGCTCCACCCGGCGGCTGCTGTCGCTGGCCCGTCAGGCCCGCCGGCTGGTGCATGTGCTGCACGTGACCACCGCCGAGGAAATGGAGATCCTCGCCGCGCACAAGGACATTGCCACCGTTGAGGTGCTGCCGCAGCATCTGACGCTGGCCGCGCCCGACTGCTACCAGCGCCTTGGCACCTTCGCCCAGATGAACCCGCCGATCCGCGAGGCTCGCCACCGCGACGCGCTGTGGCGGGCGATTTCAAACGGCGTGGTCGATTGCGTCGGCTCGGACCATGCCCCGCACACGCGCGAGGAAAAGGCCCGGCCCTATCCGCGCAGCCCGTCGGGGCTGACAGGCGTGCAGACCCTGTTGCCGCTGTTGCTCGATCACATGGCCGCCGGGCGGCTCACGCTGCAGCGGCTGGTGGACCTAACCAGCGCTGGGCCCGCGCGCATTTTCGGCATCGCCGGCAAGGGCCGCATCGCCCTGGGCTACGACGGTGATTTCACGGTGGTCGACTTGAAAGCCAAGCGCACCATCACCGATGCCTGGATCGCCAGCCGCTCGGGCTGGACGCCGTACGATGGCATGGCCGTCACCGGCTGGCCCAAGGCCACCATTATCGGCGGGCGCATCGTCATGCGCGACGACGAGCTGCAAGGGCCGCCGGCGGGCAAGCCCGTGCGTTTTCACGACACCATCTAGTTTCGATTTTCCTTCAGGTAATCGCAGGATTCATCGGCCGGGTCGCGGGCCATGATGCGGTCGTACAGCCGCCCAGCACGCTCGATGGTCGGGTTGACGTCCGCCGACAGAATTAACTCCTGCCCTGCCAGCGATAGTGTCGCTGCGGCCACCGCCTCCACGTAAGCCTCGCGCGAGGCGTAGCGTTCGGCGATCGACGGGCGCGGGTCGCGCATGGCGATGCGCTCGTTCTCGGTGCGCGCGAACGGGAAGAAGCTGCCGTCCCAGCGGCCCAGCCGGTCCGGCGCGCCGGTGTCGGCGTTTTGCAGGTTCCAGCCGGTGTAGGTGCCGAGCGGTGCGACGATTTCGGGCATCCGCAGGCCACCGTGGTCAAGACCGTCGGCATCTGGCAGCGGCACGCGGGTCGCGAACGCCGCGCCGGCGGTCGGCGGAACGATGTCGGCGATGCCTTCGGCGGTGAACCGTGGCCCGAAGTCGAGCCGCGGCGGCTCCAGATAGCGCGACGGCAGGCGCGCGGCGGGAATCTGCGGGAACAGTTCGCTATAGCGGACCAGGCTGCCGAGCTGATCCTGCGACAGCAATGGCACCGCGGTCGGAGCCGGCGCGCGATCCAACGTGGTCCATGCATCGAGCTGCAGCAGCAGTGCGCGCATCAGCGGCCGGTAATCAAGCGGGTTGCGGCAGGCCGAAAAATTCCGCCGCTCGCCCGAACTGGCCGGCGTGTGCTGGCCGCCTGCGATGAAATAAAGGCGCGCAATGTCGGCGGGCGGCAGGTCCGCCGCCGCATCGACGGTGGTGTGGACCAGTGAGGCCGCGCGTGCCCAATACTCGGCCGAGGTGTTGACGAAAAACAGCTTCGGTATCGCCGCGGCGGAGCCGCGGTCGAGCAGGCTTGCCGTCTGTCCGGTGACGGGATCGGTGCTGGCCGCGGTCGAGAACGGGAACCAGTCGGTGGGAAAATCCATTTCCACGTCGGGGCTGAAATGGCGGCTGGCCTGGGCGAAGCGGTAGTTGAAGCTGCCCTTGCCGCCGCCGGCGACGTTGAGCAGTGCGCCGTCAATCACCGGCTGGCCACGCCCGTCGGCCATCAATCCAAGTTCCAGCATGGCCGCCAACACCCGGCCCGACTGGGAGTTGCCGAATGCGATCACCGCCTGCGGTGCCGGTGCGCCGCCCGCCCGTAGCGGGTTGGGTGTGCCGTGAGCATCGGCGTCGGCACCCCGGAAGAAGGCGATGGCGTCGCGGATCGCGACCAGTCCCAAGCCGACCACGCGCGGCTCGCGTGCGGTGTAGGTCAGTGTGTAGATCGCGCCCGGCTTGAACCCGCCCTCCAAGGTGATCCACGCCGGGTCGGCATAAAACGTCTCGCCAACCAGCCGCCCGAAGCGCCAGGCCGCGCGGGGGACCACCGTACGCGGCGCATCGGCCCGTTCGCGCACGGTCAGCACTGCGGTCGCCGCCTCCTCTTCGACCGGCGGATAGCCCACCGACAGCATCCCGATGTGCGGCGCGCTGGGGGTTGGGCGCGTCACCGCGATTTCGCCATTGACCTTGCCGGTAACTGCACGGCCTTCGACGCGGATCGTCGGCAGGTCGGCCCGCAGGCGGCCATCGCCCGGCGGCACATCCCAGGTCCAACCGGTCGAGAGCAGGGTATAGCCCTGCTCGAACAGGAAACCGTTGCCGGCATGGGCTTCGGTGTCGAGCGCGTTGCCGCCGCGCGCGTCGTTGAACAGCCCGATCATGCCGATGCCGCCGCGGTTGTTGACCTCGTACAACAGCCGGCCGTTGGCGCGGGCCGGATCAATCGGACGCAGCAGCAAGAAATCGGCTGCGAACGACACCCGGCCGTCGGCGTCGCGCGGCGCGTACTTCAAGTCGACGATGGTGGCATTCCCAGGCGCGGCGGGATCGACCGCGAAGGTCAGCCGTCCGCGCAGGCGTTCGTAGGCGCCGACGGCGCCGAAGCCGCGGCCGTCGAGGAATGGCGCCCGCTCCAAAACCTCGACGCGCACCACTTCGGCGGCGGCAGCGCCGGCCAGTGCCCAGACCACAAGCGCAACAAAACCATGCAAAACGCGGCGGTACATCGGGCAACGACCTTGCAACGGATCGGGCGAGCGACTATCCGAAAGCGGACAACGGCGGCGGAGTATGGCGCAAGTCGCCGCGCGCGCCAACGGCGAGGAGCCCCCATGATCGATCTGTACAGCGTGTTCACGGCCAACGGGCAGAAGATTCACATCATGCTCGAAGAGTGCGATCTGGAGTACACCGCCCACGCGGTCGACTTGCACGGCGGCGCGCATCGCACGCCAGAATTCCGCAAACTCAATCCGTTCGCGCGGGTGCCGGTGCTGGTTGACGACGATGGAACCGGCGGTGCGCCGGTCGTCGTCTCGGAAACGCTCGCCATCCTGGATTACCTCGCCGCAAAAGCCGGGCGCTTGATGCCGGCCGACGCTCGCGGCCGCGCCGATGTGATGCAGTGGCTGGCGTCGATCGCCGCCAACGTCGGGCCGGTGTTCCGCGGCGAGTTTATGTTCACCGCTGTGGTGCCGGGCAAGATTCAACCGGCCATCGACTACTTCAAGGCCGAAGCGGCGAAAGCGCTGGCCATGATCGACGATCACCTGAGGGACCGCGAATACCTCGTCGCCGGCCAATACACGGTCGCCGACATCAGCGCCTATCCGGTCGCAGCCACGTCGGCCAAGCGCCTGCCTGACGGTGTCGCGCCCTATGCCAACATCCGCCGCTGGATGGAAGCCATTTCCCGCCGGCCCGCCGTGCAGCGCGGCATGGCCGTGCTCGCTCCCTGACCGGTCCGAACCACATCCATGCCCGCATCTCATGCGTCTGTGTCGGTGACCAGGGTCGGCCGCATCGCCGTCATCGCCGTCGACCACCCACCCGTCAACGCCATCAACCAATCCGTTCGGCAGGGTTTGGTGGATGTCCTGCGCAGCCTTGCCGACGACGCCGCGGTCGGCGGTATCGTGCTGATGGGCGCGGGCAAGACATTCATGGCCGGCTCGGACATCCGCGAGTTCGACGCGCCCATCAAGGAGCCCCACCTCAACGCGGTGATCGCCGCGGTCGAGGCATCGACCAAGCCGGTGGTCGCCGCCATCCACGGCACGGCGCTGGGCGGCGGCTTCGAGCTGGCAATGGGATGCCATCACCGGATCGCCGCGCCCACCGCCAAGATCGGCCTGCCCGAGGTCAACCTGGGGCTGATCCCCGGCGCCGGCGGCACCCAGCGCCTGACGCGGCTGATCGGCGCCGAGGCGGCCCTCGAAGCGATCCTGTCAGGCCGGCACATCGGGGCCGCCGAAGCCTTGAAGCGCGGCGCGATCGATGAAGTGGCCGATGGCGATCTGCGCACGGCCGCCGTTGCCGCGGCCGAGCGCCTGGCCGACGCCAAGACTTGGCGGCGCACGCGCGACCGCGCTGTTGCCCAGCCCCCGCCGGCCGACTACTTCGCCGCGCAGCGCGCCACCGTCGGCAAAAGGTTCCGCGGCTACCCGGCGCCCACGGGCGCGGTGGATGCTGTCGAAGCGGCAGTGACGCTGCCGTTCGCGGACGGCCTGGCGCGCGAGGGCGAGATTTCACAACGCCTGAAAGCCACCGTCGAATCCAGGGCTCTGCGGCATTTGTTCTTCGGCGAGCGCGAAGTGGCGCGCATCCCCGGCATCGGTAAGGATACGGCGCTGCGCACGGTGGAACGGGTCGGCATCGTCGGTGCCGGCACCATGGGCCGCGGCATCGCCATCAGCTTCCTTAACGGCGGGTTCGCTGTGGTGCTGGTGGACACCTCGCAAGCCGCGCTCGACCGGGCGCTGGCGGCCGTCGCCCAGACCTACGATCGCGACGTCGAGAAAGGGCGACTGAACGCGGACGCGCGCGCCGAACGGCTGGCGCGGCTGACCGGCGTCATCAGCATGAACGACCTG
>JANRJB010000278.1:0-2691 GCA_033764265.1 Rhodospirillaceae bacterium
CTCGGCCACCGGCAGCATCGCCAGCGCGACGCCCGAGCCGGTGGTGCCGACCGCGATGTCCACCTTGTCGTCGCCGTAGGCGGCGGCGAGCAGGTTCTTGCCCACATCGGGCTTGCCCTGGTCGTCCTTCTCGATCACCACGAGCTTCTTGCCGGCCACGGTCATCGTGCCGCCGGTGGCGTAGTCCAGGCCCATCATGAAGCCGACCGCCGACTGCTTGGCATAGGCCTCGAGCGGGCCGGTCTTGCCGTTGATGTGCGCGATGCGGATCTCGTTCTTGCCGGCCTGCGCGAAGGCGAAGGTGCCGACGGTGGCCAAGGCGAACGCGGCCAGCGCGCGGCGGGGAAGCATGTTCATGGGTCTTGTCTCCTGGTGTGCCCGTGCAAGGTGCACATGACGTGCCAGAACGGCGCGTCCTAGGGCAAGTCCTGACCCTTCCCAGGGCGCGCGGCACGGCGGCCGGGGCCGTCGCGCCGCGTCAGGGCGGGCGCTGTCCGCAGATCAGACAGCGCCCGGCAGACAGTGTCTGCCTTGCCGACAGTCGATCAGTGCTGCGGTGCGAGCACCTTGCCCGCCGCGAGTTCGCCGATCTTGCGGCCCATCACGTTGCTGACCTCGGTCGTGAAGCGGAAGTGCAGCCCGCCCCAGATCCGCGCGTCGCTGACCTCGCGCACGAAGTCGTCCACGTTGTTCCAGCGCCGCGTGATGCCGGGAGCGGTGGGGCTGGTGGTGGCCAGCACCAGCAGCGGGCCGGCGCCGACGTCGGCCTTGATCACCGCACCCACCGACGAGGCCAGGATGCTGTGGCCGCTCGGGTACTCGGGGTGCATCGGGTTGTCGACCAGCGGCGCCCACGAGGCGTCGCGCGCGGTGCCGTCATGGCCGTCGTTGTCGGCGTTGCGGATCGCGGTCACCGGGCGCCAGAAGTTGTAGGCGTACTTGGCGTCGAAGACGCTGATCATCGCGTCGTCCATCGCCTGCGTCGCGGCGGCGTACAGGCGCGCGTTGCGCAGCACGTCGCGGCCCGGGGCCAGCGCCACCGAGCGCACCACGTTCGTGTAGATCGGCGGCAGCGAGTAGTCCCAGAACTTCGCCGCCTCGGTCTGCTCGGCGCTGCGGCCCGAGCCGCTGCGGCCGCCCAGGGCCTTGATCTCGTTGTAGTCGCGCGCCCAGGTGTCGCTGGTCAGCGCCGGCGGCGGGGCGGGGCGGAACTGCGAGGCGCTGGCCATCAGCCAGGGCCTGCGGCCCGACCAGGTCGGCACCGCCACCGGCGCGGTCGGCACGTAGGCGCCGGCCACGGCGTGCGGGCGGTAGGCCTCGGGGCCGGCGGGCATGTCGCCGGCCCGCGCGGCCAGCGTCGCGGCGGCGGCGCGTTCGCCGGCGGCGACGCCGGCAGCCTTGGCCGCGGCGTCGGTCACCGCGGCGAGCGCCGCTTGGTAGGCCTGCTCGATGGCGTCCTTCTGCGACGGCACGAGCGCGATAAGCGCAGTGCGGTTGGCTGCGGCCACCGCGGCCTCGACCGAGGCGTCACGCGGCGAGGCCTCCACGGCGCCGAGCGTCGCGGTCTGCACGAGCGCCATCGCGCGTACCGCGGGCGGCGTGCCGAGCTTGGCGTCGGCGAGGATCTGGCCGACCTTGGTGTTCCAGTCGGTGATGGTGTCGGCCTGGGCCGGGGCGGCCAGCATGGCAACGGCCGCCGCGGCGACGAAGGGGTGGATCAAGGGTTGCATGGTTTCGGTCTTTCCGGGTTCGAGGGGGAAGCGCGTTCAGGAGCGGCGGAACAGCCGGTAGTCGGCCGTGTAGGGAATGCGGGCCTGCTGGCCGATCGCGCTGGTGTCGCAGCCGGCGGCCGGGGCCTGTCCGCCGGTGGTCTCGACGCGCTGGATGCTGGTCACGCCGCTGAAGCGACCTTGCGGGCCGCTCGCGCTGGTGCCCAGCAGCAGCCAGGGGATCGCGTCGCTGCGCGGTGCGTCGGCGCGCGCCTTCACGCTGCCGATCAGCTTGCTGCCGTCGGTCGCGGTCCAGTGCGGGCCGGCGCCGTGGCTGCCGACGGGGACTCCCTTGGCGTCGAACAGGCGCGCGTCGGGGGCGACGAAGGCCCATTGCGGCGCGGTGCCGTTCTGGCCGGCGCGGCATTCGTAGATCTGCACGCCGGCGGCGGCGACGGTCAGCGCGAGGGACTCGTCATGGCCGGGCTGCAGGGCGGCGGGGGCCGACGGTGGCGCGGGCGGGGTGCTCGCGCAGGCGGCCAGCAGCAGCGGCAGCAGGCGCGAGATCAGGGCGGTGTTCATGGTTCCGGGTCCTTGCAATGGATGCGGTCGAAGTGAGGGTCAAAAGGTGGGCGCCGGTTCGACCGGCACCTCCTTCGGGTCGGTCTGCGGCGGCGGGAACTGCGACACGTAGGCCACGGCCGTCGCATTGCGCGTCGCGGGCGCGCCCTGCTCGGGCTCGTCCGGTTGTGACGCGAGGAACACGCCGGCCAGCAGCGGCAGCGGCAGCATCGACAGGTAGGTCATGCGTTGCTTCATGGCCAGCCCCTCAGCGCTTGGTCGCGACGACTTCGAGGTACTCGCTGGGCACCACCATCGAGTGCGGCGCCGCGCGGTTGAACTCGGCGATCAGGGCCAGGATGTCGCGCTCCAGCGCCTGCTGCCCTTCGGACGGCAGCGCGCCGAAGGCCTTGTGCGTCGG
>JANRJB010000324.1:0-4564 GCA_033764265.1 Rhodospirillaceae bacterium
TCGATCTCGCGCACCACGCGGCCGACCGCGTTGACCTCGACCCGGCTGCGCCCGGCGCGGCCGCGCAGGCCGATGTCGTGCAGCTTCTCGACGCCACCCTTGCCGATGCGGAACCCCGGCAGCTCCAGCAGCGGGTCGCCGGTTAGCTCGGCTTCCGACACGGCCGAGACATAGCCGACCAAGTGCGCCGCCTCGACGCCGTAGGGGTAGTAGCGCGTCTGGCCCATGTCGATCGAGATGCCCGGCAGGTCCGGCGCGTTGATCTCGATCCTGGACATCTCGTGCCAGGACAGGTTCTCGCGCACCGTCACCGGCACGAAGCTGCGCCGGCGCTTCAGCTCGCGCAGCACGCGGCGGCGGTCGGCCTCGCTGACCGGGATGATCTCGCCCAGCGCGGTCAGGACCGCGTCGGCGTTGGGCGCCTGCTCGGCGTTGAGCAGCACGCGGAAGTTCTGCCGGTTGACCGCCATCGGCTCGCCGAAGCGGTCGAGCACGCGCCCGCGCGACGGCGGCAACAGGCGCATCGAGACGCGGTTCTCCTCCGCCATGGTGCGGAAGCGGTTCGACTCGATCACCTGCAGGTAGTAGATGCGGCCCACCAGCGCCGACATCAGCGCGGTCTGGCCCGCGCCCAGCAGCAGCGCGCGCCTGGTGAACAGGCGCTCGCGGGAAACGTCGTCCTTCGTCGCCATGGCGCCTCAGGCCGTCCGCACGAAGCTGCGCTGCAGCGCCACCATGCCGCCGGCGACGACGGGGTAGAGCACGACGGTCATCACGTACTGCATCCCCGCCGCCAGCGGATTGAACAGCGCCAGGCTGAGCACCGTCATGATCAGCCAGTTGAGCGCGAAGGCGCCCAGCGCGACGCCGACGAAGCCGAACCAGCCGATGGCGAAGGTGCGGCGCATCAGCACGCGGCGCTGGTTCAGGACCGCGCCGTAGGTCGCCAGCAGCACGAAGGCGCCGACGCCCAGCGGGCCGCCGCTGAGCACGTCCTGGAACACGCCGAGGCCGAACACGACCGGCGCCGGCATCAGGTCGGCGCGGTAGAGCGTCCAGAAATAGACCGACATCAGCGCGAACGAGGGCACGATCACCGCGAACTCGGGCAGGCGCAGCGGCACCACGCCCAGCACGATCAGCGCCAGGGTCAGGAGCGCCGGCGTCGCCTCGCGCAGGGCGACGTCGATGCGTTGCATCCATTCGCCGCCGGCGATCACGGGCGGACCATGCCAAGGGCCGTCACGGCCGGCCGCCCGGATCGGCCAGGGTGGTGGGCGTGCGCAGCGGCCCGCCAAGGCCGAAATCCAGCAGGCGCAGCAGCTCCAGCCGGTCCCAGTCGACCGGCGGCTGTACGCGCAGGCCCGCGTCGCTGCCGATCACCACGCCCACGGGGATGCCGGGCGGGAAGATGCCGCCGAGGCCCGAGGTCACCACCCGGTCGCCCGGCGTCACCCGGGCATTGGGGCGCAGGTAGTCGAGCCGCGGCCGGTCGGAGTTGTCGCCGGCGAGGATCGCCTGGTCGCGCGAGCTTTCGATCACGACAGGGATGCGGCTGTTCAGGTCGGTGATCAGCAGCACGCGGGCCGAGCGGTCGCCGACCTCGGTGACGCGGCCGGCGAGCCCGGTGCCGGCGACGGCGGCCTGGCCCTTGCGCACGCCGTGGCGCGCACCCGACGCGACCAGCACGCTGCGGACATAGGCGCCGCCGGACGCGCCGATCACGCGCGCCGAGGTCTCGGTCGCGGCCGATTCGGGCACGAAGCCGGTCATGGCGCGCAAGGCGGTGTTCTCGGCCTCGAGCGCGCGGGCCAGCGCCTGCCACTGCAGCAGGCGGGCGTTCTCCTCGCGCAGCGTGCGGTTCTCCAGCGCCAGGCCGTAGATGTTGCGGCCGTAGTCGATCGTGTCGTTGATCGCCTCGATCGGCCGGGACAGCGCGTCCAGCACCGGCGCCACCACGTCGGTCACCTCGACGCGGATGCGCTCGACCAGCACCGTGTCGGCCTTGCCGAGCATCATCAGCCCGACCGCCGATCCCAGCAGCAGGAGGAAGGTGAAGCGCTGCACCCACAGTTTGACGGGTTGCGCCAGACGAAGGACTGAACCGGAACGGTCTTTCACCGTTGTACCCCGACACCTAGGGGGTTCGCGGCCGCCCGCGAGCGGCCCGCCAGCAATACCGCCAGGAATACCCCGCGGCGGCTAGAAGCGGTAGCCGAAACCCAGGCGCAATTCGTGGCGGTAGATCGTGTCGGCGTCGACATGCACGCCCGCCGCCGAATTGCCCGCTTCCACCGAGCCGGTATGGATGAAGCGGTATGCCGCCTCCGCGAACCAGTTATCGGTAATGTCGAAATTCCCGCCGGCCATGATCGACCAGGCGAGGTTGTCGGTCCTGAACGTCTCGCGCCGCACCGTGTCGCCGCCGAGGCTCAGGTCGTTGTACTTGGTCTCGGCCTCGTTGCGCGCGTAGCCGACGCCGAACCCGGCATAGGGCCGCCACCAGGAATAGCCGACGTCGAAGTCGTAGAGCGCGTTCAACATGATCGTCGTCGTGTTGACGTTGTTGCTGAACCCGACCGACGGCAGGTTGGTGGTGAAGATCGGCCGGCTGTCCCAGTCGAGCCGGACCATGTGGGCGTACTCGATCTCGGTGCGGATCGGCGCGCCCAGGCGCTTCCAGTTGAAGCCGAAGGCGCCGCCGCCGCCGGCCACCGAGTCCTGCGCGCTGTCGTCCTTCAGGTTGCCCGTGGTCGGGCCGACGCTGCGCATGTCGCCGATGAAGCCGCCGCCGCCGATGACCACGCCGGTCACGTAGGGGCCGCTGCAGCAGGAATCCGCCCTGGCCGGACTGCCAAGAAAGACAGCGCCAACGGCCCCGATCGCGGCGAGAAGGGTTATGCCGTACCTATGCATCGGGGAAGTCGTAGCGCGGGGGCGGCAAAAATGTCCATGCGGCCCAGGGACGCCAAGGGGTTGCCCGGCCACGTGGACTCTGCTTGTGGCAGAAATGTCACGATTGGCGCTTGCCCAGGATAACCTTCATGGCAGTTAGAACAGCATCGGTGTCCTCCGGCCCGCCGATGGAGATGCGGATCACGTCGTCCCGCCCGCCGTCCATCCAGGCGCCAATCAGGATGCCGTGCTCCTGCATCCGGGCCACCACGTCCGCGGCCTTCATCGGCGCGGGGAGGGGGATCGACATGAAGTTGGTCACCGTCGGCATGGGGCGCAGGCTCAGCGCCCGCAGCCCGGCCTCCAGGCGCTGGCGTTCCGTGGCGCAGACCGACAGGACCTTCTCCAGGTAGGCCTCGTCCTCCAGTGCCGCGATCGCGGCCGCCTGGACCAGGGAATTGGCGTTGAACACCGTCCGCACCCGCTGCAGCGCGTTCGCCACCTCGGCCGAGCTGCACAGCGCGTAGCCGAGGCGCAGCCCCGCCAGGCAGTAGGCCTTGGAAAAGGTGCGCATCGCCATCCAAGGGCCCTTGCGCGCGGCGAGCGCTTTCAGCACGTCGGGCCCGCCGGCGTGGCGCGCGAACTCGTAATACGCCTCGTCGACGACCAGCAGCACGTGGTCCGGCGTTTTCGCCGCCAGCAGCGCGATCTCGTCCGCCGTGTTGTTCCAGCCCGTGGGGTTGTTCGGCAGCGCGCAGTAGACGATCCGCGTGCGCGGCGTGACCGCCGCCAGCATCGCCGGGATGTCGTTGCTGCCGTTCGCCTGCACCGGCACGCGGACCGGCACGCCGCCGGCGATGCGCGTGGACTGCACGTAGCGCCCGAAGGCGGGCACCGCGGTCACGACCTCGTCGCCCGGATCGACCGCGATCAACGTGGTTAGGTTCAAGAGCTCCTCGCTGCCCGTGCCGAACACGATCCGGTCCGGCGCCACGCCGGTGCGCCGGGACAGGGCGGCGCGCAGCGCGCCCGCCTGGGCGTCGGGATAGCGGTTGGCGCTCGCGGCGGCCTGGCGCACCGCCTCGACCACGGCGGGCGAGGGCGGCAGCGGGCATTCGTTCAGGTGCAGCGCGCGCATCGGCCTTGCCATCGCCGGCGCGTAGGGAATCGTCCCGCCGACCGGCAGGGTCGCGACGGGGTCGCGCATGTAAGGGGGGCGGGCGGTCGCGTCGCTCATCGTGCTGGTCCTCGGCGTCGGGGCGCGGAGTATGCCAGGAAGGCGGCGATATTCCACCCGGCGGCGCGCTGGGCTAGGATCGCGCGCCTCCTGCGTCCTGTCGCCACCCGGAGACCGCATGTTCTACGAACCGCGCAACGGCCACGGCCTGAAGTTCGACCCGTTCAAGGCGATCGTCGCACCGCGGCCGATCGGCTGGATCTCGACGGTCGACCGCGACGGGCGGCCGAACCTCGCGCCCTACAGCTTCTTCAACGCCATGGGCAGTCCGCCGCCGATGGTCGCCTTCGCCAGCGACGGCATGAAGGACTCGGCGTCGAACGCCGAGGCGACCGGCGAGTTCGTGTTCAACCTCTGCACCGTCGAGCTCGGGCAGAAGATGAACATGACCTCGGAAAGCGTGCCGCACGCGATCAACGAGTTCGAACTCGC
>JANRJB010000327.1:0-8360 GCA_033764265.1 Rhodospirillaceae bacterium
ACGATCTATCGCAAGTACCTGGACACGTTCGGCTACGAGTCGCTGTTCCCGGTCTGCGACACCCCCATCGGCAAGCTGGCCACCATGGTCTGTTTCGATCAGGCCCACCCTGAAATCGCCCGCATGCTCACGAAGTTCGGCGCCGAGGTCATTATTCATCCCTCGTCCGAAGGGCATGGTGCCGGCCGGCGCGGCTGGGACATCGCCCGACAGACGCGGGGGTTCGAGAACACCGCGTACATTCTGTCGCCGCTGCCCGGCGGCGAGCACTTCGATCCCGAATCGAAGTTCGAACACACCAACCAGATGCGCGGATACTCGAAGCTGATCAACTTCGACGGTTCGGTCCAGGGCGAACTCGACACACCCGGGGCGGCGGTGCTGGCCGGCACCATCGACCTGCTCGCGTTGCGCAGGGCCCGCGCCAATCCGCACGTCAATCTGGCGATGTGGGACGAACCCGGAGCGTATGTCGCCGACTATGCCGCCGCCGTGGGTCTACCGAACGATCTCGGCACCGGCGATCCGCTCGACAACCCCTACCGGGGCATGAAGCCGCTGCGCAAGGTTTTGGCCGAGTACTTCGCGCGCGGCATCTTCGTGCCGCCGTCCGAAACCTCGTCGCGCACCTTGTCGGTTCCCGGCAAGGCGCAGCCCGACTTCGACAAACCCAATCCTCGGGCCAAGTCACCGGCGCGGACACTGGCCGATCTCGAGAAAATGGACGGCGAGTACATACAGGTCTGACAGGCAGGTCCGAGGGAGCACTGGCCATGGATGAAGCAGGCATCGACGTATCGCGCCGGGATCTGGCCCGGCATCTGGCGGGCGCCGCCTTGAGCGTCGGCGGCGTGTTCGCGCTCGGGTCGTCGGCCGCCCATAGTCAAGGCACGCGCGCAAGCGACGACCCGGTCGCGGCCATGTCGACCGGCGATCGTGTTCGGGCTTTCATGAAGGCCACGTCCTCCGTGAACGAGGAACGGATCATCTGGCGCACCCGCGGGGTGATCATGGCCTATATCCCAGGGCAGGCGCCGTTTCCCATCCTGCGGTTCAAGGGCTGCGAGCATCAGTGGGTCAAACCCATCAGCGACACCAAGTTCGTGCGGTACAATTCGCTGATCAACTTCCTGTGCGACTATGAGACCGACCAAATCCTCACCGAGTTCAAGAATCCCCTGACCGGCAAGACCAACACGGTCAAGCATTACGTCAGCCGGGTGCCGGAGGGATCGGTCACGTCCGAGGAAGGCATCTACCTGAACATCATCCGCGAGGCTTATCCGGAGCTGTTCGTGAACTCCGTTTTCGACATGGATATCGCCGTGATCGAGGACAGCATCGCGTTTCGTGGCGAGACGAAGTGGCCGGAGGAACTGCGCAGCCCGCCGTCGGGTTCAATATTGTCGAATTTTGCACGCTACTCCGAGGTCACGGACCCCCGTCAGTCGTGGGTTGCCAGTCATTTCGCCGGTCACGTGCTGATGCACTGGTATCCATGGATGGAGATGCCCGATCAGCCGGGTCACATGTTGTGGCACGCCACTGGCTATAAGGTCCGCAACTGGGACTCGCTGCCGCGTGACTATCTGGCAAAGGCGACCACGGAGTACGCCGACATCTTCGATAAATCGCCCGAGTTCGACGAAGGTCCGTCGCCGATGGCGCGGCGTTTGCAGGCCGTGGGACGATTGCCCAAGACCTGATCCCATGGCCGTCGTTTAGGGTCTGACGAGCGACGGCGCGGACCAGCGCAACAAGACCAACTGCGCCGCGCCGGCCACGACGAAAATCGCCGCGCTTGCCGCCAGCACTTGGCCGTAGCCCCCGAACGCATCGAAGCTGTAGCCGAACAGGGCCGGCCCCAACGCGCCGCCGGCGATGATGGCCGAGAACAGCACGCTGGTGATCTTGCCATAGTGCGTCAGTCCGAAGTAACGCGCGGCCATGTAAGCGACCAGATCGAACTCCGCGCCGCCGGCCAGGCCCACCAGCACCGCGGCCAGGATCGGCGCGGCGCTTCCGCCGCCTGATCCCGCCCACAGCGCGCACGCCAACGCGGGCAGCGACATGACGATCGCGGACAGGATCGGCGCGGCCACGCGGTCAAGCATTAAGCCCACCGCGACGCGCCCGGCCATGACCGCCAGTCCGATCACGCCCGCGGTGGCGGCCGCTTCGGCCGGTGTATACCCGCTGTCGGTCAGCATCGGGATGAAACTGCCGATCACGCCCGAGATCACCGTGGAGAACATCAGGAAGGTCACCATCAAAAGCCATAACGATGGCGTGCGCAGCGCGGCGGCCAGATCGAGGCCGGATGCCGCGGACGAAGTTTCGGCCGCCGCTTCACGGATCGCCGAAACCGGGCGCTCGCGGAACCAGGCCAGCGCCGCCGGCAGGACGATGACCAGCGGCAACACGGCCAGCGCCAAGTAACCGCCGCGCCAGCCGAATGTTTCGATCGCCCAGGTGACGTAGCGCGGCCCGAAGGTGGCGAAAATACCGGTGCCCATCAACGTCAGGCCCAGGGCCAGGCCACGCCGGCGGTCGAACCAGCCGCTGATCGCCCGCGTCCAGATGCCGGGTGCGGTGCCCGCGCCCAGCACGCCGATCAGCGCGTACGCCGCGTAGAGCCCTGCCAACGAATGGGTCAGCGCCGCGGCACTGGCCACGCCCAATGCGATGCCGACGATCGACCACAGCGCGACAACACGCGCGCCGTGGCGGTCGGCGATCCCGCCCGCGAGCGGTCCGGCCACGACCACCGCCAGGTACGCAAACACGGTGGCGGCCTGGATCTCGCCGCGCGACCAGCCGAACTCCTGCTGCAGGGGTGCCACGAACGCACCGACGGTGTAGATCGGCACCGCCGTCACGCCGCACGTGACGCCCAACGCCGACGCCGCCACCACCCGCCAGCCGCAGGAAATTTCGCTGCCCGACTCTTCGCTCGACGTCACACCCACAAAACGCCCCCTCATGGTTCGTCATCGACGATCGCGCACGAATGCGCCCCGCGAACTCTCGCCGAAGCAGACTCGGCGTTCCCCGTGCGCAGTTCGCCGTAACCGGCTTGATTTCGCAAGCCATTTGAATCACGCATGGCTGACGGCACCGAAATCATGAGTATCGCGATTGACGATAGCGTAGCGTGTTACTGGCGAGGTGCGTCGGGCGGTGATGCGCACCCGTTTTATGCTGCCGGCCCGGCGACAGGCTCACTCCATTTCCGGATCTCGGAGCGTCGGCACGCGACACGAGGACATGACGCAACATACGCACAGCACAAGCAGAATCGCGGACCGCGCGGCAGCGGCAGGCACCCTGCTGTCTGCCGCGATCTTCGCGACCGTCTTCAGCGTTGACGCGGCCTCGGCCGCAAGCCCCGGCCGGCTGGGTTTCGTGATCGAATCCTGGAAGACGGCGATTTATGAGACCGAGTACATGGAGGAATGCCCCGAGGGCGTCGCCATCGGCAACGATGAGATTTGGTTCAACGGCCTGTCGCGCGAACAGAAGGAACTGGCCACCAAGGGCGGTACGCTCCAGGTGCTGGATCTGCCGCGCCGCCCGCAGTCGTACCTGCGCGGGCCCAACGGCGAGGACGTGTGCTGGAGCCCGACTTCGGTGGTCGACCCGCCGATGCGTATTGTCGGCGGCCGTTACTCCTACGGACTCAATCTTGACGGCAATACCGATGGCGCGGCGACGCCCAAAACCTGCGCGCACGAGAACTTCGTCGGCGTGGACGGCACGCCCGGTGTCGACAACCAGCTCTATCGGCTGATGGGCTGCGTCTATGGGTATCGCGACAAGGGTTACCTGGAGCACCACGCCAACCGCGAACGCCAGGACGAGAGCAAAGGCATCATCCTGATCGACGTGTCGGGCGTCGACGATGCGCGCAACGACGATGCGGTCTCGGTCACGTTTTATCTTTCGGCGACCAATCTGCATTTCGATACGCTGGGACGCATCGTGCCCTATGCCAGCTACGAGGCGGTGCGCGGCCGCTACGGACAGACCGTGCCGGGGCGCATCGTCGACGGCGTGATCGAAACACAGACGGGCGACATGACCCTACCGATCTACGGTAACGACGCCGCCACCGACATGGTGTTCAAGGATTTCTCGATCCGCATCGAGCCCAGCGAAGACGGCACGCGGGCCGCCGGCATGTGGGCCGGCTATCACCCGGTCGACAGCTTCTGGGACCACATCGTCAAGGTCCAGCACAACGCCCCGGTCGGGCAGTACGATTGCCCGGCGATGTTTGTCGCCGCCCACGAACTGGCCGACGGTTACCCCGACCCGGTCACCGGCCAGTGCACGGCCTTGTCGTCTGCATTCCATTTCGAGGCGGTCGCCGCCTTCGTCATTTCGCCGCCGCCGGGCGAAGAGGTCCCGGCCGAGCGTCTGGCCAAGGGCGTCGTTTCGGTGGCGAAGCCCGCAACCGGTCAGAGCGGGCGATAGGGTCGGCGCCATGACCAACCGCCGACCGTTCGGACTCGTCATGGTTGTGGTCGCCGCGTTGGGCTTGTCCGCCTGCGAGGCGCCCGAGCCGGCGGTGTCCGACGCTCAGCCGATGTTCCGGCGTCTGACCGAGCAGCAGTATCGCACCATCATCGCCGACGTGTTCGGGCCGCACATCGTCGTGGCCGGCTCGTTCGATCCGATCTTGCGCGAAGAAGAGCTGATCACCGTCAGCGCCGGGAATGCCACCATCTCCGCCTCGAGTTTCGAGAAATTCGAAAAGCTGGCCCACGGGATCGCCACGCAAGTGGTGGCCCCGGCCAACCGCAAGCTGCTGATCGGGTGCGCCCCGGCGCTCGCCGATGCGGCGGATGACGCGTGCGCGCGCCAGTTCCTGGATCGGGCCGGCCGCTTTTTGTTCCGCCGGCCGCTGACCGCAGCCGAGTCCGACCGGTTGGTCGCCGTATCCGCCGCCGCAGCCGCCGAGGTCGGCGATTTCTACGGCGGGTTGTCATTTGGCGTGGCCGGCCTGTTGGTCAGCCCGCACTTCCTGTTCGTCGCCGACACCTTGGCGGTCGACGGGGCGGACGAGGATGCGCCGCGTCTGTCGGCCTACGCCAAGGCCGCTCGGCTCAGTTTCTTCTTGTGGAACACCACGCCCGATGACGCCTTGCTGCGCGCGGCGGAAAGTGGCGCGCTCGACACGCCGCAGGGGCTTGAAGCCCAGGTCGACCGCCTTCTGGCATCGCCGCGGTTGGCCGACGGCGTGCGCGCCCTGTTCGCCGACATGCTGGCGGTGGACAAGTTCGATGCGCTGTCCAAGGACCCGGTGATCTATCCGGCGTTCGATCCGATGGCCGCCGCCGACGCGCGCGAGCAGCTTCTGCGCACCGTGGCTTATCATCTGGTCGAGCGCGATGCCGATTACCGCACGCTGTTCGAGACGCGCGAGACCTTTATGACTCCGGTGCTGGGTCGGGTCTACCGCGTGCCGGTCGCCGATCTCGAGGGCTGGTCGCGCTTTACGTTTCCGGCCGATGACGCGCGCGCGGGCATTCACACGTTGGCCGGCTTCATGGCCCTGCACGCCCACCCCGGCCGCAGTTCCCCCACCATCCGCGGCAAAGCCGTGCGCGAACTGCTCTTGTGCCAGAAAATTCCCGATCCGCCGGGCGATGTCGACTTCAGCCAGTTCAACGCGCCCAGCTCGGCGGCGCTGGTGGCGCGCGAGCGCCTGGCGGCGCACAATTCGGTCGCCAGCTGCGCCGGCTGTCACAAGCTGACCGACGGCATCGGCCTGTCGCTTGAGTATTTCGACGGCGCCGGGCAGTTCCGCACCACCGAGGCCGGCGCCGCCATCGACATCAGCGGCGATCTTGACGGGGTGGCGTTCACCACCACGCAGGGACTGGCTCAAGCCCTGCGCGACCACCCGATGATTCCCGCCTGCCTGGTGCGGCGTACGGTCGCCTATGCCCTGGCCGGCGTCGTCCATGGGCCGCAGTCGGCGTGGGAAGAACATCTCATGCAGCGTTTCGGCCAGGGCGGCTTTCGCCTCAAGCCGCTGATGAAGGCGATCGCCCTCAGCCCGAACTTTGTCGCCGTCGGCGCGCCAGGTGCAGCGTCCACGGCCGCGGAGGAGCACTCATGACGATCCTCATCAAGACTCAACCACGCAACCGCCGCGCGATGCTGCGCGGATTGCTGGGCGGCGCGGCAGTCACAGTCGGCCTTCCGCTTCTCGACGCCGCACTCGACGACAACGGCGCGGCGTTGGCCTCCGGCGCGCCCTTGCCGGTGCGGTTCGGCACTTGGTTCTGGGGCCTGGGCCATACGCCAGGACGGGGCGTGGAATTTCTGGGCGGTACCGACTACCGCTTCGTCAACGAGTGCGAGACGCTCGAGCCGTATCGCGCCGACTACATCAACTACTTCTCGGCGTTCAACGCTCCGCTCGACGGTGCGGCCAGTCTGGTGCACTTCACCGGCTGGGTCGCCGGCAAGGTCGCCAGCATTCCCATCGGCTTCGGCCGCATCCCGGGGCCGACCATCGATACGTTCATTGCAGAGACGATCGGCGGTGCGACCCGATTCCGCTCGATCGAGGCAGCGGCTACCGGCAACCCGAAGGACAGCTATTCCTACGGCCACGCCGGCAGCCACAACGCCGCCGAGGTATCACCCCTGCAACTTTATCTGCGCCTGTTCGGGCCCGAATTCCGCGATCCCAACAGCACCGCGTTCAAGCCCGACCCGCGCATCCTGCTGCGCCAGAGCGTGCTGTCGGCGGTGACCGAGCAGCGTCAGGATCTGGCCAAGACGATCGGCGGTGCCGACCAGGCCCGGCTCGACCAGTACTTCACCTCGGTGCGCGAGCTCGAGAACCAGCTAAATGTGCTGACCACCCAGCCGCCGCCGCTCGAGGCGTGCGTGCGCCCCACCCCGCCGCCCGAGAGCGAGGGCACGCTCCAGGTTGAGCAGGTCGCTTTCAACCACGACATGATGGCCAAGCTGCTGGTCATGGCGGTCGCGTGTGACCAGACCCGCGTCTTCAACATGCTCTATTCCCAGGCCGCGTCGGAAATCCGAGCGCCGGGCACCACCTTCACCCATCACATCCTGTCGCACGAGGAGCCGCTCGATATCGACGTCGGTTACCAGCGTCAGACCGCATGGTTCAACGAACAGAGCTTCAAGGCTCTGGCCCGTATGCTCGCCGAGTTCAAGGCGGTGCGGGAAGGGGCCGGCACGCTGCTCGACAACGTGCTGATCTTCGCCCAGACCGACACCAGCGATGCCAAGACCCATTCGGTGATCGGCATTCCCAGCCTGACCATCGGCCGCGCCGGCGGGCGCATCAAGACCGGGCTCAATGTCGCCGGCAACGCAGCGCCGATCTCGCGTGTCGGCCTGACGCTGATGCGGCTGATGGGTGTGCCGATCGCCGAATGGGGCACCCGCTCGCTGCGCACCGCCGATCCGATCAACGAGATTGTAGCGTGAGCCGGTCATGACGCCGCTGCCGATCCGCTGGTTGCGGTGCGCCGCTGTCCTGGCGGCCGGGCTCGTGGCCCCTGCCGCGGCGCAAGGCCCCCCGACCGGCATTGCGTTCGAGCGATCCGCCGCGGGGCGCACGTTTGTCACAGCCGATGGCCGTGCGCTCTACTGGAGCCGCGACGAGCTCGCGGCCCAGGCCATCACCTGTATCGAGGAATGCCTGCTGCAGCGCAGTCCGCTGGCTGCACCGGCCGACGCCAGCCCGCCGCCGGGCTGGTCGACCGTCGTCCGCCCCGATGGCAGCCGGCAGTGGGCCAAGGACGGCAAGCCGCTTTATATCTTCGCCGGTGACACCTATCCGGGCGCGCGGCTCGGCGCCGGCGGAGCGTGGGTGCTGTCGTTCGAGACGGCGGACTTGCCGGCAGGCTTCAGCGTGCAGTCCAACCTGTTGGGGCGCGTACTGGCCGACCACAAGGGCCGCACGATCTACACCCGGTCCGCCGCCGCGCCCGCGGCACCTGACACCGACTGGCAGCCGCTGGTTGCGCCGTGGTTGGCGGCGGCCGAGGGCGAATGGTCGACCGCGCCGCTGCCTGATGGCACCCGGCAATGGTTGTACAAAGGCCAGCCGCTGGCCCGCTACGCCCGCGACCGCGACCCGCAAGACGTACGCGGTCACGGTCTTGACGGCGGTGCATGGACGGCGGTGATTCTCGAGCCGCCTCCGGGTTTGCCGGCGTGGATGTCGGTGCAACGTGTCGACCTTGGCTGGGTGTTTGCCGACGGCGACGGCATGACGCTGTATGCGCCCGCGAACGCCGAACGCATCAAGACCGCTCAGACCTGCACCCAGGCGTGCATGGAACAATACTGGCGGCCGGTCCTGG
>JANRJB010000328.1:0-2852 GCA_033764265.1 Rhodospirillaceae bacterium
CCGTCGATCTCCACGTACGGCGCCTTGCCGGTGGACGATTTGGGGGCGCCCTTGATGACGGCGATGGTGTAATCGAGCTTGGCGAGGCGCAGGTACGTTTCGAGCTTGATGCAGAACGGGCTGGGGTTGGGCAGGCCGTACATCGGCGCGAACTGGTGCAGAACGATTTTCATGGGCGCACGGCTTTCCTTCAGATGAATCCGCCGGCCTGGCGCGCCCACAGCCGGGCGTAGATGCCCTGGGCGGCCAGCAGGCCGGCGTGCGTGCCCTGTTCGGCGATGCGGCCGCCGTCGAGCACGACGATCCGGTCCATCGACATGATGGTCGACAGCCGGTGGGCGATGGCGATGACCGTGCGACCCTGCATCAGCGTCAAGAGCGCGTCCTGGATCAGGTGTTCGGCGTCGCTGTCGAGCGACGAGGTCGCCTCGTCGAGGATCAGGATCGGCGCGTTCTTCAGGAACGCCCGGGCGATGGCGACGCGCTGACGCTCGCCGCCCGACAGCTTCATGCCCTTTTCGCCGACCACCGCGTCGTAGCCCAGCGACCGCGCCGCGATGAAGTCGTGGCAGTGAGCCAGGCGCGCGGCCTCGCGGATTTCATGCTCGCCCGCGCCGATGCGGCCGTAGGCGATGTTCTCGCGCACCGTGCGATGGAACATGCCGGGTGATTGCGGCACTTCGGCGATGGCGTCGTGCAGCGAATCCCAGGTGGCTTGGGCGATGTCCTGCCCGTCGATCAGGATAGCGCCCCGTTGGATGTTGAACTGGCGACGGATCAGGCGGATCAGCGTGCTCTTGCCCGCGCCCGACGGGCCGACCAGGCCGATGCGTTCCCCCGCGCCGATGGACAGCGACAGGCCGGCGAACACGCGCGTGCCGTCGGGATAGTTGAAGGTCACGTCGCGCAGCTCGATCGCGCCGCGTGTCGCGCGCAGGGGTTCGGCGCCGGGTGCATCGGCGATTTCGTGCGCGGCGGCGACCGTGACCAACCCGTCGACCAGCTGGCCGTACCATTCCTGCATCATCAGGATCGAATCGCCCAGGTTGACGACATAGCCGGCGATCAGCACGCCGACGGTGACGATGGCGACGAAACCGCCGACCGGCAGATCGCCGGAAAGGGCCTGATCGAGCGCGCCGGCCGCAAGCGCGATGACGAACGCCAGGCTGAGCAAGTTGAGCAGCACGCGCATCTTCACCAGCTCGGCGCGCCAGCGGATGATCGCGTCCTGCTCCGCCCCGGCGAAGGGCCCGATCAGCGCGCGTTCGAACCCGCCGCGGGCGAAACTGAGGATCGCGTCCCAATTGGACAGCGCATCCGCCAGGCGCCCGGCGAACACCGACCCGGTGCGCGCGGCTTCGACCGCGAACGGCCGGCAGCGGCGCGAGAACGCCACCGAGACGGCGACGAACAGGGCGACGAACGCCGCCAGCGCGATCAGGAGTTCCGGCGCGGCGCGGCCAACCAGCCAGGCCGCCACGATCAGCAGCGTGACAATGCGCACGAAGCTGGAACAGACCGTCTCCACCAGCATGAACACCGCGTTGCCGACGTTGCGGATTTTCTGGGCGAGCGTGCCGGCAGGTTCGTCCATGAAGAAGCGCGGCGACTGGCCGAGCACGTGGGCGAACAGCTCGTCGTAGATGCGCGTACGCAAGGGGATGAACACGCGCGGATGGATCAGCTGGTACAGCCGCGCGATCTGCGGCCCGGCGACCCACAAGGCCGCCAAAGCCGCGAACAGCGCCCAGGGCGACCGCCAGGCGTTCTGGGGGGTCGCATCGCGCGCCACCACGCTGTCCACCAGCGCGCCCAGCACCAGCGGCACGACCGCGTCGACCAGCGCATGCAGGGCGATGATGGCACCGAGACCGGTGATGGGTGCGACATAACCGCGCGCGAGCTGGTCGCGCACGAACGGCCACGGCGCGCGCGGCGGCAGCCGCGTCGGCGGGGTCAACACCGCGGCATGCGGCGTGAATCTGGCTGCACTATCGTCGGGCAATCGCGTTCAATTCCGGCGACCGGGATTCACCTTATATCGCACGGGCCGATGTTGCGCTAACTCCGTTTATGACGTATAGATGGGCGATGCGATCACGCCCGGTGACCGCTCGCGAATCGCCTCAGTTTTCGCGCTGGGCCGACGCGATTTGGTCCGAACCGGAACGGATGGCGGTGATCGATTTCGTCGCGCGCAATCCCACTGCGGGCGACCTGATCCCCGGCACGGGCGGTTTCCGAAAACTCAGATGGGGCGTGGGGGGCCGCGGCAAACGCGGCGGAGTTCGAGTGATTATTTATTTCTTCGATGAGTCATGGCCGATCTACCTGGCGCTCGGATACGCCAAGAACGAGAACGACAATCTGTCGGCCTTGCAAAAAGCGGCCTTGAACGAGATTGCGAAGGCCATCAAGTCGGACGCACGATCAAAACGAGGGGCCTGACATGGCACGCCGCAAGCGCAACATCGGAGATGAACTGATCGACGCCGCGGCGTGGATTCTCGATGACGTGCGGGGGATCGCGCGGCCGGGCCGCAGCCATGTGGTGATGGTGCCGGACGTCAAGCGGATCCGTCGCAAACTGAAAGTCTCGCAATCGGAGTTCGCCACCCGCTACGGCCTGAACGTGCGCACCGTTCAACAGTGGGAGCAGGGCCGCGCCGTGCCCGATCAGCCGGCGCGCGTGCTCCTGACGGTGATCGACCACGCACCGGCCACGGTCGAGTTGTCCCTCAAGCGTGCGTTGGCGCAAGCCGGCCGCCGTTGACCTGTTACCCACTCACAGCGCCTTGGCACGTTCGCGCAGCACGAACTTTTGCACCTTGCCGGTGGAGGATTTCGGC
>JANRJB010000341.1:0-2477 GCA_033764265.1 Rhodospirillaceae bacterium
AGTTGGTCGGCGGCGCGTTCCAGCATGGTGTCGAGCCGGCCGGTGCTTTCGCCCACGGCGGCCATGTGCACCACCAACGGCGGGAATAGCCGCGACTTGCGCAGTGCGGCCGATACACCGGCACCCTCGCGGATCGAAGCAGCGACGCCCTGGGCAGCGTCGGCGAATTCCAGGTTGGGCACCGCAGCGCGTGCCGCGGCCACCGCGTCCAGGGCGGGCACGCCGCTGCCGACCAGCGTGCCGATGGTGCGGGCCAGGCGAGCGGCGTACAGGCGCTTGAGCACCCGGCCGATCACCGGCACGCGCAGGATGAAACGGTCGAGCGCCCGGCGGACATTTTCGTGGCGGGCCTGACGGGCTAGCACCAGGCCGCCGACCGCCATGGATGTGGCGACGATCGGGCCGTAAACGCGCAAACCGTCCGCCAGCACGATCAACCCGCGCGTCAAGAGCGGCAGGTCCTGGCCAAGGGTGTCGAACTGCTCGACCACCCGCGGCACCACGAACGCGAGCAGCAGCGTCACCACGCCGATCGCCACTGCGCTCAGTGCGGCGGGATAAACCAGCGCGGCGATCAGCCGCGATTTCATGCGCTCGGTCTTTTCCAAGTGATCGGCCAGGCGTTCCAGAACGGCCCCCAGCGCGCCGGTCATTTCCCCGGCCGCGACCATCGCCCGGTACAGTGGCGGGAAGACGCGCTGATGCGACGACAGCGCATCAGACAAACGCCGGCCTTCGGTCACGGCAGCGCGCACGGCAAACAGCACGTTTCGCAGGGCCGGCCGGTCGGTCTGCAGCGCGACCACGTTCAACGCTTCTTCGATCGGCGCGGCGGCGGCGGCCAACGTGGCCAGCTGGCGCGTGGCCAGGGCGACATCGGCGGCGGCAATGGACCGCTCGCGCCACCGGGCCAGCCAATCGCCGCGGCCGGCGGCGGCTGGCGCCGTCGTATCCACCCTGACCGGAACCAAGCGATTGAGGCGTAACTCGCGGCGCGCCAGGCGCGCGCTTTCGGCGTTGATCACGCCACGGCGGACCTTGCCGAGCGCATCGACCGCCTCGTATTCAAACGTCGCCATCGCCCACCTCGACCTTGCGGCAGACGCGCAAGGCTTCTTCCAGGGTGGTGGTGCCGGCCATGACATGCGCGAGCGCCGCGTCGGTCCACGTGGCCGCCGCGCGGCATGCCGATTCGTGCAGCGCATGTTCCGGCGCGTCGTCATGGATCAACCGTTTGATCTCGTCGCCCACGACCACAAGTTCGTACAGACCGATGCGGCCGACGTAACCCTGCCCCTTGCAGGCCGGGCAGCCGACCGCCCGCCACGCCCGCGTGACGCCGGCCGCCCGCGGGCCCAACACCTTCAGCGCTGACAACTCAGGCGCCGCCGGCTGCCGGCAGTGCGCGCACAGCCGGCGCACCAACCGCTGGGCGATGATTGCCTTGACCGTGGAGGCCAGCAGAAACGGTTCGACGCCGATGTCGCGCAGGCGCGTGATGGCGCTGACCGCGTCATTGGTGTGCACGGTCGACAGCACCAGGTGGCCGGTCAGGCTGGCCTGGACCGCGATCTGCGCAGTTTCGGGATCGCGGATTTCGCCGACCATGACGACGTCGGGATCCTGGCGCAAAATCGCGCGCAGCCCGGCGGCGAACGTCAGCCCGACACGGGCGTTGACCTGGGTCTGCCCGACGCCCTCGATGGCGTACTCGATCGGGTCCTCGATGGTCAGGATGTTGCGGCTTTGATCGTTCAAGAGCGACAGCCCGGCGTAGAGCGTGGTGGTCTTGCCCGAGCCGGTCGGCCCCGTCACCAGGATGACGCCATTGGGCTGCTTCAACGCTTCGCGGTAGGCCGACGCGGTCGCCGGCGACATTCCAAGCGCGTCAATGTTCAGGTGATCCTGCGACTTGTCGAGCAGGCGCATGACGACGCGTTCGCCATGTTGGGCGGGCAGCGTCGAGACCCGTAGATCGAGCGTGCGTCCGCCGATGGTCAGCGAGATGCGTCCGTCCTGTGGCAGACGCTTTTCGGCGATGTCCAGGCGGGCCATGACCTTGATGCGCGACACCAGCAGCGGCGCGGTGCGCGGTGACAACTGCACGACCTCGCGCAACAGGCCGTCGACGCGCAGCCGCACCGACAGCCGGCTTTCGAACGGCTCGACATGGATGTCCGAAGCCTTGACCTTCAGGGCCTCCGCAATCAAGCCGTTGATCAGGCGGATGATCGGCGCTTCGTCTTCGATCTCGAGCAGGTCCGCCGCTGCCGGCAGGCCCTCCACCAGATCATCGAGCGAATCCTGGCGGGCGAGTTCGGTTTCGATTGACTGAGCCGTCAGTCCCGTCACGGCATAGCGCTCGGCCAGGTGGCGATCGAACGCCGAGTCCGGCAGTCGCTCGACCTGCAGCGGGCGGCCCAGCGCCCGTCGTGCTTCGATCAGCGCCAGCGGCCGCGCCTGACCGCGCGTTGCCA
>JANRJB010000359.1:0-1673 GCA_033764265.1 Rhodospirillaceae bacterium
GCCCAGCCAAACCTGAGCCGTGAGCCGCGGATGGCGAATGGTGATGCGCTTGCCGCGGGCATCGAGCGGGTTCCGCGAAGGACGCTTTTCTGGCTTAGATTTCATACGCTTGACCGTTGGTCGGCAATCGTGTGGGGCTGAATTCTTCAGCACCGGGAGGCTATTTAGATTCGATTCGAAACCACTAGGCCAGCTTTATTTTGCGCGATGCTCTACTCAACGTAATTGGCCTTTCGTCATACAACTTATGGTCACTATTCTGGCTTCAACTCGAACGGCATGGCGGGCGGAAAGGCGCGGCGCTACAAGTGGTTGGTGTAGAAGCGGGGACCTATTCCCTTGGCGGCGGTAGGCGCGCCGTCCCCGGTTCAACTCCCATCTTGGACGGCGTGCGACTCGATGCGTCGGCGGCCCATAACAGCGCGCAAGGCAATGGCGACCAAATCGACGCCCCGGAAAGTCCGGCCGACCGCACGGGCGAAGGGGACGAAGGCAAAGAAGCCGCAGTCGCGTGCCGCGCGCCGTTCGCCGCGTTCGCCGAAGACGAGCCGGGCCGCCGCGCTCGCGAACCTGTCGCGGCGTTATGCGCAAATCCTGGCGGCGGCCACCAACGGCATCATCGCCGTTGATCCCGCCGGCGTGATCACCGCCGCCAATCCGGCGGCCGCGGAAATGTTCGACCGCGACCTTACGGCCATGCATGGGCTGCCGGTGGCGCGGGTGTTCGTCTATGGCGGCGGGCACCCGCGCGCCGGTCAGGCGGTGCCGATCGGCGAGCAGATCGCGCGCGGCCCCTATCACGCCGACATCGAGGCCAAGCTGGCGCGCACCGACGGCCAGTCGTTCGACGCCGCCTACGCCATCGCCCCGATCGTCAAGGGCCGCAAGGTCACCGGCATGGTCATCACTATCCGCGACGTCACCGAGCGGCGGCGGTTGGCCGCCGAGCAGCAAGTGGCCGCGGCGGTGTTCGAGCAGTCGTCCGAAGGCCTGGTCGTCGCCGATGCCCATGGTCGCGTGACCAAGACCAACCCAGCGTTTCGCCGCATGGCGCGGCAGGGCGACGCCGACGCGGCGCGCCGGCCGATGTTCGATCTGCTGGGCCTCGACGCCAAGGCTGAGGCCGACCTGCGCGCGCAGCTGGAAACCGCCGCGCGGGCCGAAACCGACATCTGGCGCGACGACCCAGCGGGTGGGCGCCAAGCCTGGCGGGTGGCCCTGACCGCGATCCGCGACGATCGCGGCCGGGTGCAGCAGTTCGCGGCCATCGTCTCCGACGTGACCGCGCGTAAACTGGAGGAGGAGCGCATTCTCCACCAGGCCAACTATGACGCGCTGACCGGACTGCCCAACCGCACTCTGTTTACCGAGCGCCTGCAGCGCCTGGTGATCGAAAGCCGCCGCAGCAAAACCAACGTTGGCTTGATGTTCATCGATCTCGACGGCTTCAAGGCGGTCAACGACACGCTCGGACACGACGCCGGCGATCTGTTGTTGAAGGGCACGGCCGAACGCCTGCTGAAGTGCGTGCGCGAGGCCGACACGGTGGCGCGGTTGGGCGGCGACGAATTCACGGTCATCATGCCGCTGCTCGACAGCTTGGACGGCGCCGCGCGGGTAGCCGCGCGCATCCTGGCCGCCCTGACCGCGCCGTTCGACCTGAACGGCCAACC
>JANRJB010000366.1:0-12549 GCA_033764265.1 Rhodospirillaceae bacterium
CGCGACCGGCGCGCAGGAGTTCGCGGTGTGGGATGGATTGACGCGTGTGTTCGGCGCCGGCGCGGGGTCTGCGCCGGATCAACCTGACGATGGGATCGAGCCGCTGACGGTCCGTGGCCGGCGGTCGACCGAGCAGCTTCAGCCCCTCATCGACCCGATCCCCATCACGGGGCAACCGCGCCTCGAGACCCTCAAGTTCGGCAAGGCGCCGGTACTCTTCAAAAAGCACGAACGTGAACAATCAATCCTGAACAACAGCCCGGCAACATTTGACGTGTCGCCCAATCAAGCTGCTGACGAGAGCGACGATTTACACGAGATAGGTTTGCTGGGGTCCCGCTCTGTCGGCAAATACGACGATGCAATTAGACGCGCGGCTGAATCTCGCGGACTCGATCCTGATCTGGTTCGTGCGATCATGTACATGGAGACGTCGCGGGGACACTACGGAACCTTCCCGGAATTCTTCGGATCGGCGAGTTCCTATCAACCCATGAATGTTCGCCCAAATCCATGGCAACGGCTTGGGGTGTCCGCTGACGATATCAAGAACAATCCAAGTGAAAACATCAGGGCTGGTGCCGAGCTCCTGGCCCGCATTCGCGATCGGTTACCGAACCCAACGCCCGACCGCGTCGCGACTCTGTACAATAGCCTGGCCAAGGATTCGGTAACCGACTACGGAGCACGCGTCGCCCGCCTAATGGCAGAAAAACCGTGGAACCGACGATAACGGGTCCGTTCGCGCTTAATGCACCTGAACCTGACGGGAAGAACCGGTGTCGCCAACCTTGGCCATCAAATCGCCACGGAACGTTCGAATCATCGCGCTGAAGTGGCCGCTCATGAAACGCGTACTCGTACATTTGCTCATTGCTTTGGTAGTCAATGCCAGCCTTCTCGGTTCGATTTTCGTCGGCTCGGGATTCACAGAACCGGACGACATCTGCTATCCCGAATCGCATACTGAAGGGGAAGATGCCTCCAAGCGGGATATCGGTGGATGTCAGGTCAACTGGATGATTGCGCTGATCTATATCGTGTTCGGGTGTTTGACGATACTCCCGTTCAGCGCTGTGTCCGTAGAACTGTTTGCGTTGATCGCAAGGATCGCAGGACGATTCAGCAGTTATCTTGTGAATAGGTTGTAACGCTTTGTGACCAGAGAAGAAATTGCCTCAGTTTCGTCACTCAAAGGATTCTTATCGAAGAATCCCTTGCATAACTTTGCGATTGCTCTTGCCTGAATCCGCGACTTGAGTCACAACGCGCGCACCACACGTGCGTCCATCGTTCGCCCGCGCTCCGCCCGAGCCGGGCGTTTTTCGTTTCCGGGCCCGGCCTGAGGCCGCCCAGCGCCACGCGCACGCACTGCCTTCATCCACCAACCATAGGATCTCACCATGTCGGACGTCACCAACCCGGCCGTGGCCGGGAGTGCCTTGTCGTTGCCCGAAGCCGTCAAGCTGATGGGCGAGCGCCGCCAGGCCCGCGCCGCCGCGGCGGCGGCAGAGTCCACCACACACAATGAGCCGGAAACCGATGCCGCGCGCATCGACACGGTCGAAGACGCGGAGCCCCACGCGATCGATCCCGCCGCCGATCCACAGCCCGCGGCCGCGCCGGCGGACGGGCCGCAATCGCCGCCGGCGCCCGCGACCATCGAGATCGACGGCGTGATGGTGGGCGTGGATGAAGTGCGGCGCGGCTACATGCGCCAGTCCGACTACACCCGCAAGACGCAGGATTTGGCGGAGGCGGTTCGCGCCGCAGCCGCCGAACGCCAGGCCAA
Organism: Rhodospirillaceae bacterium; assembly: GCA_033764265.1. Taxonomy (GTDB): domain Bacteria; phylum Pseudomonadota; class Alphaproteobacteria; order Rhodospirillales; family Rhodospirillaceae; genus VGEM01. The sequence continues at coordinate 1,793 of JANRJB010000366.1, forward strand.
GCTCGACCGGCTGACCACGCTGATCCAGTCACTCGACGCCGAACAGGCGCGCGAACCCGACTGGGTCGCCGTGGCCCAGGCCGATCCGCTGGGCTGGGCGCAGAAGAAGGCCCTGTGGGACCGCCGCCAGGCGGCACTCCGGCAGGCCCGCCAGTTCGTCGCCAGCGAGGAGGCGGCCGCGCTTCGGCGCAACCGCGCCGCGATGGCCGACGAGCTGCGCGATCGTTACAACCCGGCCTGGCGCGACCAGGCCGCGATGATGGCCGACCTTGACGCCGTGGAACGCTACGCCCTGGCGGAGGGGTACACACCGGCCGAGCTGTCCGGCATCGACGATCCCCGCTACATCCGCACGCTCGACAAGGCGCGCAAGTGGGACGAGCTGCAACGCCAGCGTCCGCACGCCACCAAGCGCGTCGTCAACAAGCCGGCGGTGCAGCGCCCCGGCGCCAAGGCCGCCACCGGCGCGGCGCAGGCCCGCGGCGTGCAGGCGGCCTGGGAACGCTTCCTGAAGAACCCCAGCGTCGAGAACGGCGTCGCCTACCAGCGCGCCAAGCGCGAATCCGGTCGCGCGAATTTTTCCCCCGAACCCGCCTGAGCGGCCAGACCCCGCTTCAGGCTTCACCCGAAAGGACACATCACATGGCTATCCTGACCAACGCGCAGCACACGTATTCCCAGAAGGGCATCCAGGAAGATCTGGCCACCATGGTCTACCGGATCGACCCCGAGGAGACCCCGTTCCAGTCCAACATCTCCACCCGCGGCCGCGCCAAGAACACCCTGGTGGAATGGCAGACCCAGGCGCTGGCGCCGCCGGCCACCAACTACAAGCTGGAAGGCGACGTGGCCAACGCCGACACCATCACCAACCGCCTGCGGCTGCAGAACCGCTGCTCGATCTCCAAGAAGATCTTCGCGGTCTCGGGCACCTCGCAGTCGGTCGACGTGGCCGGCATCGAGAACGAGCTGGACGAGCAGCGCTTGTTGAAAGGCATCGAGCTCAAGCGCGACATGGAGGTCACGCTTCTGGCCAACAACGCCTTCGAGACCGGCAGCACCACATCGGTGCGCGAATGCGCCGGCCTGCCGGCCTATGTCACCAACTACGACGGCACCGGCATGGGCACGCACTCGGTCAGCTCGGGCGACGGCACGGCGGCCTGGAACCTGGCCAGCGCCACCGTGCGCCCACTCAGCCTCAGCATCCTCAACGCGGCGATGAAGGCGGCCTACGTGGCCGGCGGCAAGCCGAAGATGCTGATGGTGTCGCCCGACCAGAAGGTCAAGTTCTCGGAACTGGCCCTGTCGCCGACGTTGAGCGGCGCGGTGCAGGTACGCTACGCCCTCAACCAGGTGCGGCCCGCCGCGCTGGTGGGCGCGGTCGAGACCTGGCAGTCGGACTTCGGCGCGCTGGACGTGATGGTCAACGTGCAGCAGGCCTCGGACGCGGGCTTCCTGAACAAGACCGCGTTCCTGGTCGATCCGCGCTACGCCGAGGTGGTGTTCCTGCGCCCCTTCACCAGCGAGAAGCTGGCCAAGACCGGCGATGCCGACACCGAGCACGTGATCGCCGAGTACACGCTCAAGGTCGGCGCGCCGAAAGCGCACGCCATCTTGCCGATGCTGCAGTAGCGGCCCTCTCCAGGCCCAACTTTGGGGGCGGAAGCGATCCTTCCGCCCCCAACTTTTTCCGGAGAACGCCATGACGAACCCCGTGCCCACCTATCGCCTGGTCGCGCGCGACACCGCGTCCAAGCGCGCCACCTACGTGAAGGACGATCCGCGCTCCGGCGTGCGCACGTACCTGACGTTTCACGACGACGGCACCATCGGCGTGCGCAAGACCCAGCGCGTCGATCGCACGCTCGACCTGAACCAGGCTCAGGCCAATTCCTTCGATGGCTACCGCGGCAAGGACTGGGTGTGCACCGCCCGCGTGCCGGTGCTGGAGTGGCGCAAGTTGGTGGAGCGCTGCGGCGGAACGCCCGGCGTGCCCGGCGGCTACGACGACACGCTGATGCGCAAGCTGCTGAACGACGCCGACCACCGCCGCTTCAAGACCGTGCCGGGGAGGATCTGATGGCCATCGACACCTACGACAAGCTGCAGGCCGCTGTGGCCGACACGGTCAATCGCGACGACCTGTCGGCCGACGTGACCAGCTTTTCCCCGGCGCAGATCGACGGCGCGATCAAGCGCGCCATCGCCTACGCCGAGAAGACGCTGCAGCGCGACCTGGTCGGCCGCGGCGGCACCCGCGACATGGAGGCGCTGAGCGATGCCCTGAGCACCGCGACCGGCGCGGAGTCCGTCGCCCTTCCGGCCGATTGCCTGGGCATTCGCATGTTGGCGCTGGCGGGCGAGCCCGCGTGCGTGCTCGACTTCGTCGATCCCAACACGCTGTTCACGCGCTACCCCAGCAAGACCGTCGGCCGGCCGATGGCCTATACGCTGGTCGGCGCGACCACGGCCTACCTGCGCCCGGTGCCCGACCGCGCCACGCCGCTGCGGCTGATCTACGTGCGCGCGCTGCCGGCGCTGTCGGCCGCGCAAAGCACCAACTGGCTGCTGGCCGCCGCGCCCGACCTGTACGTCGGCGCCGCGATGCTGGAGCTGTGCCTGTACCTGGAAAACGACGACCGCCTGCAATTCTGGAAAGCCTATGTCGACGAAAAGCTCGATCGGCTGATGGCGGAGGATCGCCACGGCCGCTGGCCGGCGGTGCCGCAACGCCCCGACGTGCAGGTGGCCCTTGCCTAGCGGCGGCCTGCGCGCGCCGGCCTTCGCGCCCGGCTGGCTGCAAAGCTTCGCCGGCACGATCGAGGACTGGGTCGAGGCGCGCCGGCGCGGGCCGCAGCCGCTGACCGCCTACAGTCGCACGGCGCTGCCCGATGCCGCGCGCCATGCCTGGTCGCTGATCGCCGTGTCCGACGGCGCGTCCAACCGCTTCGCCGCCGTGTCGAACGGCAGCGCCTGGTACTACCTCGACGGCACGCTCGTCACCTGAGGCGAGCGCTTTTCCCGACAACGCAAGGAGTTCGCCGCATGCCCGATACGGCCACCGACCGCTATGGCGCCCGCAAGCAGGCCCTGGGCGCCAACGTCAACACCTGGGGCGAGACCAAGCTGAACGACGTGCTCGACCTGTTCGACCGCGGCTCCAAGGGTTACCAGGCCATCGCGCTCGCCGGCGATCTGATCTTGAGCTGGGCCAACTACGCCACAACCAACCAGGGCCAGGTGCAGACACTGAAGCTGACCGGCAGCCTGGCCGCGCCGGCAACGGTCACGGTCCCCAGCCGCGAGTGGAGCTTCACGGTCATCAACGCCGCCGGCGCCGCGGTGACGGTGAAGACCGCGGCCGGAACCGGCGTGGCGATTCCCGCCGGCCACCAGGTCGCGCTGGTCTGCGACGGCGTCAACGTGATCAACGCGGCGGCCACCGTGCTGGGCGGCGCCGCGCAGATCGCGGGTGCGCTGCAGGTGGCCGGCAAGGTGAGCGGGCTTAGTCTCGGCACCGCCACGGCCGACGCCGTGACCAAGGGCCAGCTCGACAACGCCATCGCCGGCGTGACCACCGCGGGCGACGGCAGCATCAAGGCCGAGAGCACCGCGACCGCAAGGCGATTCCTGGGCGCGGCCGGCTCCGCCGCGCTGCAGGCCGGCGGCGCGCTGGTGGTGCAGACGCGGCAAGTGGGCGGCGACGCGTATGTTGAAGCCAAGCTGCGCGCCACCCAGGCCGTGCCGATCACCGCCAACGCCACGCTGGCGGTGGGTTCGGTCAACGCCATCGACACCTCCGCGGGCGCCATCGCCGACCTCAACCTGCCGGCCACGGGCCTCGACGGCGGCCCGCTGGAAGACGGCGACATGGTGCAGGTCATCGACGTGGGCGGGGCGTTGTCCGCCAACGCCTGCACGCTCGACGGCAACGGGCACAACATCAAGTTCCGCGGGCTGGCCGCGGCCGCCACCCTCACGCTGGACGTCGACTACGCCAGCTTCCGCTTCATCTACGACCTTAGCGCAACCCAATGGATGGGAGTTTGAACCATGCCGAATGCTTCTAGTGCATTTACTCAAATTGGTTTCCCGGCGTTCCGAGAATTTGCTGCTTCGGGCACATTCGTAGCCGCAGCAGCAGGTCTCGTGCGCATCACGGCGTTCGGCGGCGGAGGCGGCGGCGCAGGATCGACCGCAGCCACCCGTGGAGGCGGTGGGGGTGGCGGCGGTGAAATGCGTCAACGGGTTATTCGTCTGGCCGCGAACGAAGCTGTCACCGTGACGATAGGGGCGGGTGGAACCGGCGGCGGCGTGGGCGCAAGTGGCGCCAACGGTGGTGATACGATTGTCGGAAGTTATCTGACAGCTAAGGGAGGTCTCGGCGGCAGCGCTGCAGCAGGGTCGGCCGGTGGGGCTGGGGGAACGGGTGGTTCCGGCGGGATTGGGATGAGCGGCGGTGCTGGTGGTGCCGGACATTCGGGCACCAATGCGGGTGGTGGAGGAGGAGCGGCGTCGGGTTCTGTCCACGGGATTGGGGGAAACGGGGGGAATGGCTCGGGAGATGGAGCAAATGGGTTTGGTGGTGGTGGAGGATCGTGGGGAGCTGGGAACGGTGGGAACGCAATAGGTGGTTCAAGTCATGGAGGAACAGGTTTATTCAATGGCGGATTTGGAACGAGTGCGCCTTACCCTGTTGCAGTTTCGAGACCATTGGCGTCAAGTCCAAGCAATTGGGGAGCAGGCGGCGCTGGAGCCGTTGGAACTGCTGGATTCGGCGGCGGTGGTGGTGGTGGTGGAAACGGTGCCGGACTTTCATCGGGACGAGCAGCAGGCGGAGGAGGTGGCGGTTGCCAAGGAGCAAGTACAAGCAGCGGAGCTACTGGAGGCGCCGGATACGCCTGTGTAGAATGGTTGGACGCATAGCCCATTGAGGTTCAGGCACAATCGAATCTCGATGTTGAACACAGCGCCGCACATAGCATTACAAGCCGAACAAGAAATTTTTGGGTGACCAAATTGTGGGTGTGTTGAAAAAGGAAGAGTTTGAAGAGCATTTGGCGGAAATCTGCGGACAAATGGAATGTTTGATGATGTGCCCTAACGCAGGCGGTAAAGAGTCATCCTGAAATGGATGTTGTGCCTCTAGATCAGGTTCAAGCCATCAAGAGTGCTCTTGCGAGCAATGATCTTGATGCGGCTATTCGCCTCAGCCGAAAAGTGCTGAACAGAAAGCCCAACGCGCAAGAGGTTCTTTCCCTCTACGGTTTGGCGCTGCTCAAGAAGGGCAATTTCGGCGAAGCGATTCAACGTTTCCGTCGATGCACTCAGCTCACGCCACATGACTTCTCAGTATTTGAAAATCTTGGACTTGCTCTGGCAGAGGTCGGTAATCTCGACGAAGCGTTGTCGGTCCTCAAGCATTCCGCCGAGTTGGGTAATCCGTCGCCCCGACTTTACGCGAACATCGGATCACTTGCCCTTCAGCGTGGGGAAAACGCGGAGGCGGTTGATTGGCTGGCCCGTGCTGTGCACGGGTTGCCGAATGACCATGAATCCTTGCTCCAATTGGGAGTCGCATACGCACGGAACGGCGAATGGGCCAAAGCTCGGTTGTGCACTCAGAAAGTCGTCGCGGATCGACCGACTTGGTCGCGCGGCCATGACTTTGATGGGTTCATCCATCTCGTTCCACCGGATTTCGACCATGCCATCGGCGCTTTCAGGCAGGCGCTGGCGTTGCCCGTCAACTCGCCGGTTGACGCGCTCAAGATCAAGGAAATGCTTTCTGATACGGTCATGTGTCGCGACTTGTTTCCGGCCGCCCGCGCTCACCATGGAGAAGTTACGGGCAGCGCATCGACGGCCGCGGCGCGTGCCGGCGCAATGAGAGCATTGGATGAATGGTTGAGAAGCCAGATCGGTCCAGTGTCCCCGGGGATTCGGGCTAGTTCTAGTACATCAGCCCAGGCCGTGTTCTTCCATGTCGATGCCGGGGCGACTCATCCGTTTTTCGAGGTCGCGGAGGCAAAGGCCGCGCCGGTCGATTATCGCGAAACGCTGTCGATGTCCGCCGCGTGGTTCCAGGCAACCCAACCGGGCGGGCGGGTTATTCTGCTGACGGACGAGACCACGCCGGTGGACGGGTTGCCGCATCTCTCCGCCGTTGTGCGCCTGCCGCTGTCGGCAGACCAGATGATGTACGCGCGCATGCGGGCTAATCACGCCCTGCTGGCCAGCGGAAAGGTGCACGGCCCTATGCTGCTGCTGGATACCGATGTGTGTCTGACGCGCGATTTCGCGCCCCTGTTCGACGGCGGGTTCGACATCGGCCTGACCTACCGCCAGCCACCGGATTTCGCCCACATGCCGGTCAACGAGGGCGTGATCCTGGTGGCCGACGGCGCCGCGCCGGCATCGGCCCGGTTCTTCGAGATCTGCCTGTCGTGGTACGATTGGCTGGCGGAGCAGCCGGCCGTGAAGGCGCGCTACGGCTTTGACATCCGGCACTGGCGCGGCGGGCAGCTGTCGCTGGCGGCGTTCGTCGACTGGGCGGTGCCGCCCTATGCGCCGCAAGACGTGCTGATCGACGGCATCCGCGTGCGATTCTTCCCGTGCGATCTTTATAACTACGCCGTCAGGAAAGCCGATAGTTTCAGTTTTCTCGACGCCAAGTGGGCCCTGCACTTCAAGGGAGCCGGCCCGAAAAAGCTGATGGCCGACTACCGGCGCCATCGCGCCAAGCTGTTCAAAGCCTGAGTTGGCCGGCGGCGCACCAGCCGCCCACGTTCCACCCCGCGTCAACCGCCGCCGCACTCCGCCGGGTGCGGGCGCGCACGTATGCTCGTCACCCCCCTGGACCATGCCCCATGCCCTATACCGCACCGCAATTCGCCGCTGGCGTGTTCACCGACGACAGCCCCCTGGCGGCCGAAGGCTATTTCGTCGATGCCGACAAGATCCGCTTCGTGCGCGGCCGGCCGCAAACCATCGGCGGTTGGGAACGCGCGACCGACGCGCTGCTGACCGGCGTATGCCGCGCCGTGTTCTCCTGGGCCGACGCCGCCCGCGCGCCGTTCGCTGCCTTCGGCACCCACTTGCGGCTGTACGCCATGGACGGCGATGGGGTGCTGACCGACATCACGCCGGTGGTCGCCCGCGGCACGCTCACCAATCCGTTCTCCACCATCAGCGGCAGCGCGGTGGTGACCGTGTCTCACGCGGCGCATGGACTGACGATCGATCAGAAGGTGACGTTCTCGGGCGCGTCCGCCGTCGGCGGGCTGACCGTGACGGGCGACTACGTCGTCGCCGCGGTTGTTGACGCCAACAGCTACACCATCACGCACGGCGCGGCCGCGTCATCGACGGCAGGGCCCGGCGGCGGCGCCGTGTCGTACGCGTATGCGCTGGCGCCCGGCCAGCGCGATGGCCTGCGCGGGCTGGGCTATGGCACCGGGGCCTATGGCGTCGGCGCCTACGGCACCGCCACCGGCGCGGCCGACCTGTTCGCCCGCACCTGGTGCCTGGACAACTGGGGCCAGAACCTGCTGGCCAATCCGCGCGGGCAGGGCATCTTCGAGTGGGCGCCCAATACGGTCGCTCCCGAGCTGGTCACTCAGGGCAATTTCAGCGCCGCCACAGGTTGGAGCGTGGGCGCGGGCTGGAGCATCGGCGCCGGCGTGGCGTCGGCGTCCGCGTCAAGCGGCGCGCTGTCGCAGCCGGTCACGCTGGCGCGCGGGGCCTGGCATTTGCTGGCGTTCGATGTGGTCACGGCCTCGGCCGGCACGGTCGCACCGGCCTGGGGCTCCACCGCCATCGGCGCCGCCACCTCGGCGACCGGCACGCACCGCCGCGTGTTCTTCTGCGGGCCGGGCGGCGCGCAAACCATGAAGTTCACCGGTGCCGGCTTCACCGGGTCGATCGACAACGTATCGCTGGCCGTGCTGACCACCGCGCACCGCATCGAAACCGCGCCCGGCAACGTCACCGCCATGTTCGTCGCGCCCGAGCGCATCGTCGTGGCCTGCGGCTGCCCCGACACGGCGGGCAATTTCGATCCGCTGCGCGTGCAGTGGTGCGGTCAGGAGAACAACCAGGACTGGACCGCGAGCCCCGTCAACCTGGCCGGCTCCTACGTGCTGTCGCAGGGCACGCGCATCGTGCGCGGCCTGGTGGGGCGCGGCGAAAGCGTGATCTTCACCGACCAGGGCCTGTACGCCATGCGTTACGTGCCCGACCCCAATGTCGTCTACCGTTTCGACCCGATCGCCACCGGCTGCGGCCTGATCGGCCCCAACGCGGTGACCCAAGTGGGCGGCGTGTTCTACTGGATGACGCCGGGCGGCGAATTCTACGTCTACGACGGCGGCGCGGCGCGTCCGTTGCAAAGCACCGTGCGGCGCGAGGTGTCGGACCATCTGTCGTGGGTCCAGCAGGACAAGGTGTTTGCTTTCCCGGTCTCCGCCTGGGGCGAAGTCTGGTGGCTGTATCCCGACCGGCGCGACGGCAACGAATGTTCGCGTTACGTCGTCTACTCGACGCTTGAGAACACCTGGAGCATCGGCCGTTTCGACCGCACGGCGTGGTGCGACGCGGGCACAATTCAATATCCGCTGGCCGCGGATATCGACGGCAAAATCTGGTTTCAAGAAAAGGGCTTCAGCGCCGACGGCGCACCGCGCGGCTGGTCGCTGACCTCGGCGTTCTTCGACCTGGGCGACGGCGACCGGCACATGGCGATTCTGGGCGCATACCCGGATGCCGAAGACCTGCAGGGCGGCTATCGCGTCACTGTCACCACCAAGCATTCGAACCAACAGGGCGAATTCACCCGCGTGCACGGGCCGTTTCCGTGCACCCAGGCCACCGGCAAGATCGCGATCCGCGCCGTCGGTCGCCAGGCCCAACTGCAGTGGGCGGGTGACGACGCACCGGCCTTTTTCCGGCTCGGCGCGTTCAAGCTCGATCTGCGCGAGACCGGGCGGCGGCGGTGAGCGCTGGCTTTCGCCCGGTCCTGACCGATATCGCCGAGACCTGGGCCCGCTGCCGCAGATGGATTCTGCCGGCCCTGGCGGACTGCCAAGGCACCTATAGCGAGGACGACATCGTCCGCGGCCTGTTCGATGGCCGGTACTTCATCGTGGCCGGAGATCGTTGTGCGGGGATCGCCCACATCGACCGCTTTCCGCGCCTGACCGTGCTGCATGTGTTCCTGGCCGGCGGTGATCTCGCCGAGCTGAAGCAGATGGAAGCGGCCATCGCCCGGCAAGCCAAGGCCGCCGGCATCGGCCGGATCGAGATTTCAGGGCGGCGCGGCTGGTTGCGCGCGCTGCCCGGCTATCGCGAGCTTTGCACCACCGTCATCAAGGATCTGTAAACCGCCACAGGAGGCCTTCCATGGGCAAGCGTACCAGCAAGACCACGCAAACGACCGAGAACCGCATTCCGCCGTGGGTCGAAGCCGCCGGACGCAGCAATTACGATACGATGTCATTCCTGACGTCGAACATCGTCAACCGCTACGGCCAGCCAGGCAACTTGGCGCCAACCCAGGGCGCGCCGAACAGTTTCGTTGCAGATTTTTCGCCCGATTCCCAGAACGCGTTCGCCAAAATCCGCGCGTATGCATCGGGTGAAACACCCGGGCAGTTGCGCGGGATCGGTGATCAGTATGCTGACCTCGCCCGCCGCACCCGCCAGCCCGGACCCAATGTCCGCGAGATCGCCGAGCACGGGCCTTACTTGCTGGACCCCATGACGGACGTGGGCGCGGCCCAGGTCGGCGCGGTCGGCGACATCAGCGCCCAGCGCGGCGCCGAGTTCCTGGAGTCCTATCGCAACCCGTGGGAACAGCAGGTCGTCGACACGTCGTTGGCCGACTACGATGTCGGCGCCGACCGCTCCCGCAACGATCTGCGCGCGCGCCGCGATTCCGGCGCGGCCTTCGGCGACCGCGCCGCGCTGGCGGACGCGGTGTTCGCCGCCGACGCGGCCCGCGGCCGCGGCGGCCTGGCCGCCAACCTGCGCAGCCAGGGGTTTAACACCGCCGCGAACCTCGGCATGCAGGACGCCGGCCGCGCCTTCGAGGCCGCCCGTTCCAATCAAAACGTGGCGATGCAGCGTGCGATCCAGCAGGCTCAGTTCAATCAGCAAGCGGCGCTGGCGAACGCACAGCGGCGCGACGACGCCGGGCGCTTCAACATCGACAGCCGCTACCGCAACGACCAGCAGCGCATCAACGCGGCCTTGTCGCAGGCCGGCCTCGATCGCGAGGCGCTCGGCCTCGAGGGCGGCTTCATCGGCAACCAGGCGCAGATGCTCCAGGCCGCCGACGCCCAGGCGCTGCAACAGGCCGGTGCCCTGCGCGACATCGGTGCGGTGATCGACGAGAAAGAACAGGAACGCCTCGACGAGCCGCTGCGCATGCTGGCGCTGCGATCGCAGATGCTCGGCCAGACACCTTATCCGACAAGCCAGTACTCAACCGGTACTCAAAAAATGAGCGGGCTTGATGCGCTGGGCAAGATAGTAGGTATAGGAGGCGATCTCCTATACGCGAACAAGTATTTGCGTCGGCAATAGCCCATGTCAAACGGACTCGAGGCGCCATCTAACGGCCGTCTTGCCCAAAGAATCTCCGACAGCCCGATTGTCACCGCGCTCGCGCGCCTGATGCTGGTCGCCGTCCTGCCCATCACCATCGCGGTCGGTGGGTGGATGGCGCAGCGGCTGGTTCATGCGGTCGACATCCT
>JANRJB010000375.1:0-4126 GCA_033764265.1 Rhodospirillaceae bacterium
CTCCCACGCCACGTCGATCAACCAGCTGTGCACGTCCGACCCGTTGCGCGTGATCGAGCCGGTCGGCTCGGTCTGCATGATCGACAAGATCGTCACCATCGACGAGGCCGAGGCCAAGGCCCTCCTGGCCAAGCGCTAACCACCAAGCGCCGACACCAACACGCCGCCCGCGACAACCTCAACGACGGAGTGACGCCGGCCGGATCCGCTGCTGTGACAGCGGCGCATGATCCGGCCGGCGACGTCCGGCCGGCGATTTGCGCGACCCCCGGCACCCGCGCGGTCAATGTTCCGCCCATCATCCGGCCCACGCCAGCCACTGCCCTGCCGGCGGTGAGCGCGCGATCAAATTCCGCATCAGGCGGTGAATCCGACGCTTCCGGAAGCTCAAGTATCTGCGACCGCGGCAGTCGAGCCGTCGACCCGGTGCAAACGGCTGCGGATGTGGCATAGTGTGCGCGATCGATCGTGGTCAGGCTGATCGGCGCCGACAAGAGTTAAACTCGAACGGGTTTAATCCCATGCTGAAACTGGAAATCGAACGCGAGGAGGATGGCCGCTGGATCGCCGAGATTAGTGGGATTCCCAGCGCGATGTCTTATGGCAAGAGCCGCGAGGAAGCCGTCGCCAGGACCGAAGCCCTGGCGCTCCGCATTCTGGCGGATCGCGTTGAGCATGGAGAGTCGGTGCCTGAACTCGCCATGATCTTCTCAGCGGCATGAGCGCATGGTCTTCGGCCAAAGCATCCCGGGTTCTCGCGGCGCTTTTGCGAGTCGGCTGGACAATCAAACGAGAACGCGGCTCACACCGGGTTTTGGCGCGTTCCGGCCGGCCCGATTTCGTCTTCGCGTTTCATGAACGGGAAGAAATCGGACCGCGCATGCCGGTGCGAATTGCCAGGCACACGGGCCTTACACCGGAAGACCTCTGACAACACAGTTCCCGCCCGCACCGCCGGCCCCCATGACCGACACCGTTTCGCCCGCCGCGCCTGCGCGCGCTGAACCAACCCCCGCGCCCGCCACTTTCACCTATGCTGCCTATGGCACCGGCTGGATCGGCGGCCAGGTGTTCCGCGACGTGCCCGCCATGGTGCTGCTCAGCTTCATGCTGACGGCGCTCGAGGTGCCGCCGGCGGTGGCCGGGGCGGCGATCTTCATTCCCAAGCTGTGGGTGGTGATCTGCGACCCGTTGGTCGGCGCGTTGTCGGACCGCACGCGGTCGCGATTCGGCCGCCGGCGGCCGTACCTGTTCGTCGGCGCGATCCTGTGCGCCGTCACGTTCATCCTGTTGTTCCGCGTGCCCGAACTGGCCACCGGCACCCAGCGCGGCATCTACGTCGGCGTGCTGTACACCATCGCCTCGACCGCCTTCAGCATCTACTCGGTGCCGTACCTGACGCTGGGCTCGGAACTCGCGGCCACGCCGCACCAGCGCACCGTGGTGATGAGCTGGCGCCAGGTGGGTCTGGGCGGCGGCCTGCTGCTCGGCAACGTCATGCCGTTGTTGCTGGTGGCCTGGGGCGGCGGCAACCAGCCGGGCTACGCGTTCATGGGCTTGGTGCTGGGCCTGGCCTGCGGCGCGACCATGCTGGTGACCGTGTTCGGCACCGCGCGCGCCGCCATGCCCGCGCCGGACGATGCGGCGCCGGTGCCGCTGCTCGACCAGGTGCGCCTGGCCGCGCGCAACCGTCCGTTCCTGATCCTGCTGGCCGGCAACTTTTTGCAGCTGGTGGGCTCGGCGGCGGCCTACGCCACCATCGTGTTCTTCGTGGTCTACCGGCTGGAGGAGGACTTCACCTTCACCAGCCGCATGACGCTGCTGATGGCGCTGGCCGTGATCGTCACGCCGGTGTTCTGGACGATGGCGGCCAAACGCTTCGGCAAGAAGCCGACCTTCATGTTCTCGATCGTGATGTTCATCGCCGCCTACCTGTCGTTCCTGCTCTTGTCGCCCGGCGATCATCTGGCGACGTTCGTCCTGTCCGCCGCCATGGGCACCTTCAACTGCGGCTTCAGCCTGATCGCGTTTTCCATGCTGCTCGACACCATCGCGCACGACCGCAAGATTTCGGGCCTCAACCGCGAGGGCGTGTTTTCCGGCGTGTGGAGCGCGATGGACAAAACCGCGTTCGCCTTCGGCGCGCTGCTGGCCGGGCTCGCGCTGCAGGCGGTGGGGTTCGTGGAAAGCGCCGCCGGCTTCGCGCCCCAGACGCCCGAGGCCATCCGCGGCATCGCGATCATTTTCGCCGGCACGCCGGCCGTGTTCGCCGCGCTGGCGGCGCTGGCGATGCGCGGCTACCGGCTTAAAGAGAGCGACGTGGGCTGAAGACTCGGGTCGAATTCCTTTCCCTCCCCTTGGAAAGGGGAGGTGAAGGAATCAGATGCCGCACAAGTTGCCGCCTACTTTTTCGGCTTGTCCTTGGCGGCCTTGCGCAGCGAGGCAAGCGCGGTGGACAACACGTCGCTGGCGGAATCGGCCGGATAGATGACGTGGGCGGGCCTGAGGAACTGCGGCATGCCCGCGACCGGGAACAGCTGGCCGGCGGCGACCGCATCGGCCACCACCTTTTCCGGAAAATAGCCGGCGCCGCCGCGCGACTGGATGTAGCGCAGGCCCAGCGCGCCCAGGCTGACGTTGACGCCCGGCGCGTCCTGGCCCGGGAACTGGTCGGAATGCCAGGTCGCGAAATCGTGGCCCCAGTCGACCTGGATGTAATCGCCGTCGCTCGGGCCCTTGTGGTCGGCGCGGGTGGCCACCATCACCAGGGTTTCGTCCATCAGCTTTTCGATTCGATAGCCGGCGCGCGCCTCGGGGCTGTAGAGCACGGCAAAGTCCAACAGGCCGTTGCCCAGGCTGGACATCAGCGAATCGGGCGTGCCGACCTCGGCGCGCATGGCGATGGTGGGTTGGGCGGCGCGGAAATCGCCCATCCAGTCGAGCAGGATGCGTTCCCACAGGCTGAACTGGCCGCCGATGTTGAGCACCGACTTGACGTCGGCGGGCAACGCCACGTCCTGCCGGGCCTGGCGCAGGATGTGCATGAACGCCTGGGCGTGCGGCTGGAAACGCTTGCCGGCGGGCGTCAAGGTCGCGCCCGACTTGCGGCGCACGAACAGGGTCTGACCCAGCTTGAGTTCGAGTTCCTTGATGCGCGCCGAGACGGTGGATTGCGTGACGTTGAGCTGATCGGCGGCGCGGATGAAGCTGCCGGTCTCCAGCACCTCGAGAAAGGTGCGGACCTGTTCAAGATCCATCGTTCTACCCCATCCGTTTTTTGTCGGGCCGCGTTCGAGCGAGGTCCTGTTGGGGCCTTTTATATATGGGCGGGGGCGATTAATCCACGGCGAATAATTCAAACGACCGATATTTGCCGGGCTGATGGTTCGGGCCGGTTCTGCTACTTTCGTGGGCCGCCGTAGCGGATTCGTCGAACTGGGAAGGGCTATTGCATGCAACGCCGCACCTTCGTGACCGCGACTCCGGTCCTGGCCGCCGCGACCGCCGCGTCCGCGCCGGCCCGCGCGCAAGCGCCGGGCAAACGCCGGCCGATCGTGCTGGTGCATGGCGCCGGCCACGGCGGCTGGTGCTGGCGCGACGTGCGCCGTCTGCTGCAGGCCGAGGGCTTCGAGGTGTTCGCGCCGACCATGACCGGCCTGGGCGAGCGGGTGCACCTGCGCTCGGCGCAGGTATCGTTGCGCACGCACATCACCGACATCGTCAACGTGATCGAGTTCGAGGAACTGACGGACGTGGTGCTGGTCGGTCATTCCTATGCGGGCACCGTCGTCACCGCGGTGTGCGACGCGCTGAAGCCGCGCATCGCCCACGTGATCATCATCGACGGCGCGGTACCGAAGGACGGCGAAGCCACCTTCCCCGGAATCACCATGGCCGAGATGGACAAGCGTTATGGCGGATTGATCGATGGCTACCTGATTCCCAAGCTGAACACGGCCGGCCTGGGCTTTCCCGATCCCGAGAGCGAACAGGCCCGGTGGCTGAAGCGCCGCCTGACCGAGCACCTGGCCCAGGTGTGGGCCGAACCCGTCAGCCTGCCGAACGGCGGCACCGACGGCGTGCCACGCACCTATGTTCAGTGCGCCGACCCCAAGACCATGTCGCC
>JANRJB010000376.1:0-18770 GCA_033764265.1 Rhodospirillaceae bacterium
TCGATCAGGTTGCGCTGGCCTTCTTCGGAAAAATGCTCGCGGCGCAGGCCCGAGACCACGCCCGAGGTCGCCGACGGGCCGATGCCGAACGGAAAGCCCACCGCCACCACCTCGTCGCCGACGCGCAGGCCCTGGGTGGACCGCAGCGTCGCCGGGCGCAGGTCGTCGGGCAGCACCTTGGGGCGCAGCACGGCCAGATCGTTTTCGGGTTGCACGTCGATCACGTCGACCTCGGACTCGGTGCCGTCGCCGAAGGTCACGCCGATGCGCTCGGCGCCGGCGATGACGTGCAGACAGGTGAAGATCAGTCCGTCCTCGGAGAACACCACGCCGGTTCCCAGGCCGCGCAGCTCTTCCTTTTCGCCGTCCTTGCCGGCGTCGTCGGCGTTTTCGTCGCCCTTGGCTTTGTCACCGGCGTCGGCCGACTGGCTCTCTTTGTCGTTCGCGGCCTTATCTTTGGTTTTGTCCTCGGTTGGCGCCGCATCCGGTTCGTCGGTGCGTTCGGCGCGTTCCGCCCCCGGCAGCAGGGGCTTGGGAATCACCGGCTTGGGAATGTTGAACTTCGGGTCAAGGCTGTTCGGGTCGTCGGACGGTTCAGGTTCGCCGCCGGGTTTGTCCGAATGCGCGCCGTCGGCGCCCTCGGGTCCAAGCCGTCGGACCAGCACGATCGACGGCGCGATCACGCTATAGGCGATCGAGGCCCGCGACGGTTCCGGCGGCTGCTTTTTCAGGGTGTGCAAGACCGCGGCGTCGATGTCGCGCTGGGTAAGCTTCTGCGGCGCGGGCGCCAGCAGCTCGTACAGCCCGAACGCCGCCAGGGATGCGGTCACGCCCGCGGCCATCAGCGCCGGGCGTTCATGACGCTTCAGCCAGGCCTTGGTTTTTTCCCAAGCGGTCGGCGGCGGCGGGGGCGGGGGTGTGGCGGTCGCCGCGGCCATGATCTCGGCCGGGTCCGCCGGGCGGCGCACCGGGCGGGTCGACCTGCTGTAAAGGGCGGTTCGCTTCATGTCCGGCCCGCTGTCGCCAAGAAGTAAGGCGAGCCGGACCCTGCATCGAGGCAGGCCGCCTCGCCGGATCAATCTTCAACGCGGGGGCGGGGAAAAGCAACGCCTCAATGGGCGGCGGGCCGGCTGATCACGCGGGTAATGTCCCGACCGACAGCGTGGCCAGCCGCGCCGCCGCCTAAATCGGCCGACCGGCCAGAAACGCGCGCAGCACCCGCGCGGTGGCGGCCGGATTGTCCTGGTGCGCGAACGACCCGGCAGCGGGGATGGTGGCGACCGCCACGTCCTTCAGGCCGGCGCGGCCGACGGCTTCGAACTGCTTGTAGCCGCCGTTGGCGCCGTAGATCAGCAAGGTCGGCGCCGTGATTCGCGGCAGGTAATCGGCCACGCCGGCCATGGCCACCCCGCGTTCGGACGCGCTCGCCCATTCGCCGGCCGCGACCCGGCTCGCGAACATCTCGTCGTTGGTGGCGGGATCGACCATGCCGAAATTCTTCACCGCGTCGTCCCACGGCCGCGGCCGCGGCTCGCCGTTCGGGCCGAAGTAGGGCGAGGTCAGCCGCGCGCGGTCGTTGGCGGCCAGCGCCTCGCGGGTGCCGACCTTGGGCAACGCGACGCTGAGCAGCACCAGGCGGGACTGCAGCTCCGGCCACAAGGCCGCCATCACCACCGCGACGCAGCCGCCCAGCGAGTTGCCGATGACCGCGCAGCGCCCCAAGCCCAGCGCGTCGCGCGCGGCCATGATCATGGCGGCGGATTCGCGCAGGGTCTGGATGTAGGGCGGCGGGCCGTACATCGCCGAGCCGCCGTGGCCCGGCATGTCCATGGCGATGACACGGTAGTTCTCGGCCAAAGCCGGCGCGACATGGCGCCAATCGGCCACCCAGCCGCCCAGCTTGTGCAGCAGTAGAACGGGCTCGCCCGACCCGAGGGCGACGTAATGGATGCGCCCGGCGGCGCAGGCGATTTCGCCGTCCTCGGTCCAGGGCGCCGCCATGGCGTGTCAGGTCCGGGTCAGGCGTCGATGAAGGTCGACACGTCGACCTTGGACGCGCCGCCGCGCTCGTTCTTGACGTACTCGGTGTTCAGGAACTTGTTGCGGTCGAGCACCTGTTCGCGGTCCAGGCCCTTCGACCAGGTGGTGGCGAAGCCCCACGGGAAGTCCTTGTCGGTGTCGCGCGTGCCGTCCTCGGACCACATCACCGGGAACAGCGGGCCGGCCGGCTTCTCGCCCTGGATCATCTCGTCCCAGCACACGCCGGCCAGGTTGACGCAGTCCGGGCGCGGGTCCCAGGTGATGTCGTCGCCGAAAATGCGCACCGAGATCGCCATGCGCCAGTAGTCCAGCGGGTTGCCCGACGAATAATGCAGGCACCACGGGTGCACGATCAGCATGTCGCCCGGTTCCATGTCCCAGGTCAGGAAGCGCACGCGCGGATCGGCGCGCAGGGCCTCGCCGTCGGGGTGCGAGACGCGGTCGGGCGGCTGGATCATTTTCCGCGCGTTGGACGAGAACAGCCAGTATTTCACGTCGCTCTTGAACGAGCCGGCGATGCATTCCAGGCTGTTGGCCTTGACGATCGGCGTCAGTGGAATCCACAACGACGGCACCATCTTGCCGGCCACCGGCCAGCCCATGCGGTCGTTGTGCCACACGGTCTTGCTTTCGGATTTCGGCGCCTTGGCGAAGATTTCGTCGAAAAAGAAGCGGATCTGCTTCGAGCCGAGGGTGCGGCCGCAGGCCTCGCCCAGGGGCGATTCCAGGATGAAGCGGCGGAATTCCGGAATGCGCCGCGTCATGTAGCGGTGGGGAAAGGTCGGCAGCAGGCCGAAGTCTTCCTTCTTGATGATGATGCGCTCGATGTACGGCCGCAGCAGGTCGATCCAGTCCTTGTCGAACACCTTGCGCAAACAGACCACGCCGTCGCGGGCGTACGTGTCGATGTCCTCTTGGGAAATCGGTCGCAAGGGGTGAGTATTGAACGCCACGGTTATCCTCCTGGTCGGGGCCGCGCACGCGCGGGGCCTCCACATCAGCGCGAATTTGAACCATGGAACACCCGGGCCGACAAATGTGATTCACTTGGCAAGCCATGCGTAACTTGCATGTAATCGGATCGGCAGGGTTCGGATAATGTCCCCGCGCCCGCAATCAGGACCCGACCCGTGACCCCGCCCGCGACCCATACCGCCGCCTTCCGCCGGCTCTTGACCGCCGGGCCGATCGTCACCGCGCCCGGGGTCTACGACACGCTGACCGCCCTGTTGGCCGAGCAGGCCGGGTTCCCGGCGGCGTTCGTGTCGGGCTCGGCCCTGGGCTACGCCATGCTGGGGCGGCCCGACGTGGGCCTGTTGTCGGCCGACGAGGTGGCCGGCGTCGTCGCGCGCATCCGCGAACGGCTCTCGCTGCCGCTGCTGGTCGATGCCGACACCGGCTTCGGCAACGCGCTCAACGTGCAGCGCACCGTGCGCATGTTCGAGCGCGCCGGCGCCTCGGGCCTGCAGCTCGAGGACCAGGTCAACTTCAAACCGCCCGGCGCGGCGGCGTCGCGACCGGTGATCCCGCTGGCCGAGATGGTCGGCAAGATCAAGGCCGCGCTCGACGCCCGTACCGACGCCGACTTCATCGTCAGCGCGCGCACCGACGCGGCCACCACGCTCGGCCCCGACGAGGCGATCCGGCGCGGCATCGCCTTCGCCGCGGCCGGCGCCGACATGGTGTTCGTGGAATCGCTGGCCAATCGCGCCGACATCGAGCGGCTGGCGCGCGAACTGGCGGGCCGCGTGCCCTTGCTGTTCAACCTGCTTGACGGCGCCGCCGCGCCCATCCAGACCGTGGCGGAATTGCAGGCGCTCGGCTTCCGCATGGCGCTGTTTCCGGGCGCGGCGGTGCAGGGCGCGCTGGCCGGGGCGCGCGCGGCCTTGGAGAAGGTGCGCGCGGCCGGCAGCAACGCGCCCTTGCGCGCGCCGCTGACCGTCGCGCTGCCCGACGCCAAGGGCGTCAACGCGGCGATCGGCGCGCCGGCGTTTCTGGACACCGGCAAGGCCTACGATCCGCAGGCCCACGGCCGCTGATCGCCTTCGGGGGACAACGATGCCTGAGACAAGCCGCTACGATCAGGTCTACCGCAGCTGGCGCGAGGCGCCCGAGGCGTTCTGGGCCGAGGCCGCCAAGGCGATCCACTGGCACACGCCCTACACCCAGGTGCTCGACGTCTCGCGCCCGCCGTTCGCCCGCTGGTTCCTGGGCGGCGAGGTCAACACCTGCTACAACGCGCTCGACCTGCACGTCGATCAGGGCCATGGCGCGCGCGCGGCCTTGATCTACGACAGCCCGCTCGCCGGCGTGGTCAAGCGCTATACCTACGCCGAGCTGCGCGACGCGACCGCGCGCGTGGCGGGCATGCTGGCGGCCGAAGGCATCGGCAAGGGCGACCGCGTCATCATCTACATGCCGATGGTGCCCGAGGCGGTGATGGCCATGCTGGCCTGCGCGCGCATCGGCGCCATCCATTCGGTGGTGTTCGGCGGGTTCGCCGCGCGCGAACTGGCCGTGCGCATCGACGACGCCAAGCCGAAACTGATTCTCTCGGCCAGTTGCGGGCTCGAGCCGGGTCGCGTGGTCGCCTACAAGCCGCTGCTCGACAAGGCGCTCGAGCTCGCCGCGCACAAGGTCGGGCGCTGCATCATCCTGCAGCGCGACCAGGGCCGCTGCGACCTGACCGCGGGCCGCGACCGCGACTGGCACGACAGTTTCGCCACGGCCAAGCCGGCCGCGTGCGTGCCGGTGGCGTCCACCGATCCGGCCTATATCCTCTACACCTCGGGCACCACCGGCATCCCCAAGGGCGTGGTGCGCGACACCGCCGGGCACATCGTCGCGCTCAAATGGTCGATGGCGAACGTCTACGGCGCGCAGCCGGGCGAAACCTACTGGGCGGCGTCCGACATCGGCTGGGTGGTCGGACATTCCTACATCGTCTACGGGCCCCTGTTTCAGGGCTGCACCACCATCCTGTACGAAGGCAAGCCGGTCGGCACACCCGACGCCGGCGCGTTCTGGCGCGTGGTGCGCGACCACAAGGTCCGCACGCTGTTCACCGCGCCGACCGCGTTCCGGGCGATCAAGCGCGACGACCCCGACGCGCTGCACCTGAAAAAGTACGACGTGTCGTGCCTGCGGGCGCTGTTCCTGGCCGGCGAGCGGGCCGATCCCGACACCATCAAGTGGGCCGAGAGTCATTTGCGCATCCCGGTGATCGACCACTGGTGGCAGACCGAGACCGGCTGGGCGATCGCCGCCAACCCCCTGGGCCTGGGATTATTGCCGGTGAAGCACGGCAGCCCGGGCAAGGCGATGCCAGGCTACGATGTGCGGGTGGTCGACCCCGCCGGGCAGGAGCTGCCGGCCGGCACGTCGGGCGCGATCGTGGTCAAGCTGCCGCTGCCGCCGTCGTGCCTGCCGACGCTGTGGCACAACGACGCCGGGTTCACCAAGTCGTACCTGGCCGACTATCCCGGCTGCTACAAGACCGGCGACGCTGGCCACGTCGACGCCGACGGCTACCTCTACGTGATGGGGCGCACCGACGACATCATCAACGTCGCCGGCCACCGGCTGTCGACCGGCGAGATGGAAGAAGTGCTGTCGGGCCACCCCAACGTCGCCGAGTGCGCGGTGATCGGCGTGGCCGACGCCATCAAGGGCGCTGTGCCGATGGGGCTCGTGGTGTTGAAGTCCGGCGTCGCCCGCCCGCCCGCCGAGATCACCGCCGAACTGATCGCCAAGGTGCGCGAGGACATCGGGCCGGTGGCCAGTTTCAAGAGCTGCCTGATCGTCGCGCGGTTGCCCAAGACGCGCTCGGGCAAGGTCTTGCGCGGCACCATGCGGCGCATCGCCGATGGCGTCGCCTACGACATTCCGCCGACCATCGACGATCCCGTCGTGCTGGACGAAATCGCCTCGGCCATGGGCAAGGCGAAGGTCTGATCCAGTTCCGGCGCAAGGATTAGGAATTGCCCCCTCACCCAACTCCGAGATAGGCGCGCGCGTGCCGCGCACGCCAACTCTTCGTATCCCTCTCCCCCCGCCATGGCGGGGGGAGAGGGCAGGGTGAGGGGGCTTTCTATGCTGACAAGTCCACGTTCACGCCGGCGCCGGCGGCCCGCGCGCGGGCGTAGACGAACTCGGCCGCGGCCAGGTCCTGGGCGGAAATGCCGAGCGACTTGTAGCAGGTGATCTCGGCCGCCGAGGTGCGGCCGGGCCTGGTGCCGAGCAGCACCTCGCCGATCTCGCCGGCGATGTGGCTTTCCCTCACCGCGCCGGCCCTGATGGCGGCCAGCAGTTCCCCGGCCTGGGCCAGCGCCGCCTCGCGGTAGTCCACATAGAACTTGGTCCGCGCCACCGTCGCGGTGTCGACCTCGGCGGTGGTGGGTATGGCCGAGCCGACCAGGTTGAGGTGCTGGCCGGGCGCCAGCCACGCGCCCTCGACGAACGGCGTGGCGGCCGAAGTGACCGTGCAGACAACGTCGGCGCCGGTCAGCGCGTCCTTGACCGTCGGCGCGACGGCGGCGTTCACGCCCGCGGGCAGCTCAAGGTGATCGACGAAGGCTTTGGCCCGCGCCGCGTTGCGGCCCCACACCACCACGCGCGAGATCGGCCGCACCGCCAGCATGGCGGGGATGTGGTGGTGGGCCTCTTCGCCGCAGCCCAGCACCGCCAGCGTGCTCGACTCAGGCCGTGCCAGCGTGCGGGTGGCGAGCGCGCTGGCCGCCGCCGTGCGGATGGCGGTCAGCGTGCCGCCCTCCAGCAGTGCGAGCGGCAGCCCCTCGGCGGCGTCGAACAGCACCACCATGCCGACATGGGTGCCGTGCGCGCTGCCCGGCGGGCGTTCGTACTTGCTGACGATCTTGAGGCCGAAGCGCGCCGGCTCGGCGATGTAGCCGGGCATCAGGCCCAGCTTGCCCTTGGTGTCGGGCACGGCCATGAACTGGCGCAACGGCAGCACCACCTTGCGCGCCGAGGTCTGGGCCATCGCCCGGGCCATGACGTCGACGCAGTCGGCCACCGGCAGCAGGCGGACGAGATCGGACTTTGTCAGGATCAACATGACGTGTGCGCCCGTGTTCAGCTTTTGCGCGGCGGCACGAAGCGCATCTGCTCCTGGATTTCGCCGACGTTGTCGGGCCGGGCGAACGCCTCCGGCATCGGCTCGCCCGGCGTGCGGACGCGGCCGATGGCGCGGAACCAGTTTTCCAGACCGGGCGGCAGGAACACCCAGAACAGCTTCATGTCGGTGGTGCCGGTGTTGATGAAGGTGTGGCGCGCATAGCGGCCGAACAGCACCGTCGTGCCGGGCGTGATGTCGTAGGTGGCGTCCTCGATCTCGCAGCGCCCGGTGCCCTCGTAGAAGAACAGCAGCTCGTGATGCTGCCGGTGGCCGTGCTCGCGCACGGAACAGCCGGGCGGCAACACCTGGATGCCGCTGGAAAAGCCGTCATAGGGCATCGTCTCGGCGGTCAGCTTCATGGTGACGTAGCCGCGCGAGGGCAGCGGCTGCCAGATGTGCTCGCCGGCGTCGGGGCCGATCACCGCCCACCACGGGCGCTTGACGTCGTCGGCGAGGCCGTCGGGCGAGCGCGGCGGCGGCGAGGTGTAACCGGTGTCGGGCATGTCAGTCTGACTCCTCGGAGAGAAACGCGAGCACGATGCGATTGTAGCGCTCCGGGTCCACCTGCGGGGCGAAATGCCCGCCCATCGGCAGGGTGGCCAGCCGCGCGCCGGGGATCAGGCGGGCCAGTTCGCGCGAGTACGGCAGCGGCGTGATGGCGTCGTCCTCGGCGCAGATCACCAGGGTGCGCGCCGAAACGGCGGGCAGGCGCGCGCGCAGGTCGTGGCCCATCACCGCGCCGATGCGGCTGGTCTCGATCGCCACGCCGGGGAATGACGCCAGCCGCTCGCCGGCGGTGGCGGTCATCACCTCGGGGTGGGTCTGCAGCCAGGCCGGCGCGTAGCCGCGCAGGATGCCGTCGGCCAGATAGGCGGCCGGGCCCAGCGCGACCAGCACCTTCAGGCGCAGGTCGAACAGCTGGGTGAAGTAGGGGTCGGGCCCGGCCCAGCTGGCGCTCAGCACGATGCGCCCGACGCGGTCGGGGTGATGCAGCGCGAGGAACTGCGCGATCGCTCCGCCGGTGGAATGCCCGACCAGATCGGCGCGCGCCACGTCAAGCGCATCCATCAGCTTGAGCACGTCGCCGGCCATCTGCGCCACGGAGTATGTGATCGCCGAGCGCGTGCTGGCCCCGGTGCCGCGGTGGTCGTGCAGCACGACGCGGAACTTTTCCGCGAATGGCGCCACCTGACGGTGCCAAAACGCGAGCCGGCCGCCCAGGCCCGCGATCAGCAGCACCGGCCGGCCGCGGCCGTGGTCTTCGACATTCAACTCAGCGTCGCCGATGGAAACGAGGGGCATGGGTGCGCCGCGTGATGTGGCCGCCGCGCAGTCTAGCGGAGCGCCGGGGCCTTTGTCCTAGAGCCGCGCGCGCCGGCGGACCAATGCCTTGGGGCGTCGGAAACATGCACGCGGCGCATGGGGCGTGCGGACGGCACGGCGGATCGCGACCCTCACCGTGCGGGCCCGCCACGCGCACCCATGCGCGCGACACATACCATCAGATGAATTTTGCATTTTTGTTAAGTGTGAAACTCCGAGAGCATGGTGATCGGGATTCTGCCGCTCACGTGGGGCTGCCCGTTCGCGCGAATTCGGTACTGCGGCGTTTGGCCGCGTCGCTCGGACGTGCTTGGCAGAATACATTGGGGGAGAAGCTACATGTTTAGAACGACACTGTTCGGCTCGACCGTTCTTGGCGGCATCGCAGCAGCGGCCTTTCTGATGTCTTCAACCGAGCCCGCGCGTGCGCAGGCGTCCTCAGAGCAGACCAGTCAATCCCTCAGCATCGAGGAAATCATCGTCACGTCGCGCAAACGCGAAGAGTCGCTGTTTGACGTGCCGCTGTCGATTA
This sequence comes from Rhodospirillaceae bacterium, assembly GCA_033764265.1. Taxonomy (GTDB): domain Bacteria; phylum Pseudomonadota; class Alphaproteobacteria; order Rhodospirillales; family Rhodospirillaceae; genus VGEM01. The sequence goes on from JANRJB010000376.1 coordinate 9,030, forward strand.
CCGCCCTCAGCGGAGAGCAGCTCGAACGCTTCAATCTGAAGGACATGGAAGAACTGTCCCGGATGACGCCGGGTCTGTTCTACACCGACTTCGGCGGCACCGGCCGCCAGGATCGCGCCACCAGCCAGTATGTCATTCGCGGATTGGCGGTCAACAATGCCGCCAATGCGTCCGACGGCGCCATCCTGTTCGTCGACGGCGTTCCGGTTTTGAACGGCAACCTGCCGGGCACGCTCGACATCGAGCGCATCGAAGTGCTGAAGGGCCCGCAGACGGCGACCTTTGGCCGGAACACCTTCTCGGGCGCGATCAGCGTCACTACTCGCGACCCCGGCCAGGAATGGGGCGGACGCGCCCTGGCGGAGTACGCGAACTACAATTCAAGCCAGGTCGCGCTGTCGGTCGAAGGCCCACTGATCGAGGACAAGTTGTTTTTCCGCGTCACCGGCGAACACCGGAATCAGGGCGCGCAATACCGCAACTCGATCGACCGCACGCCGCTCGGCGGCCAGAAATCGACGAGCCTCTGGGGCGTCATGAAATTCGTTCCGACCGATTCACTCGAGATCAGGATCGCGGGGAGCCGCTTCGAGTTCAACGATGACCACGGCGCGCAAGTGCGCCTGGTCGCGGCCGATCACAATTGCGATCCCGCCGGCACCGGCAGGAATACCTGGTTCTGCGGCACGGTGCCCAAGGTCAGCGAGGCCGACACGCACTTCCTGCTGGTCGATCAGCGCTGGCTGAACCTGACCCTGCCGGCGACGCGCTTCCAGCCGCCCATCAACGATGCGCCGGGCTACGTGGCCTTCAACTACCAAGCCAGCGGTTCGATCGCTTACACCTTCCAGAACGAGTGGGTGCTCGAGACCAACACCGGGTTCCACCATGAGAAGGAAAGCAACGTTGCCCAGGAGTGGTACAATCCCAACACCAGGGTAAACCCACTGGCGACGGCCGCGAACAACGCGCGTCGGGACACCTTTAGCTGGCTCTATATGCTGAATGGCCTGAACGAGGACTTCTCGCAGGAAGTCCGGCTGTCGTCGGCCGGTGATGACCGGCTGCGGTGGAGCTTTGGCGGCAACTACGTTTACTACTCCACTGTTGGAGAAGTCGTCGGCGACGTCGCGTTGGGCGGGCCGTTGTCGGTGCCTGGTTCCCGCCGCCAGACGCGGACATGGTCGGGCTTCGGCAGCGCCTATTACGACGTGCTGGAGAACCTCGAAGTCGGCCTTGAAGGCCGGTATCAGTCGGATCGGATCACCGACACTCCGGTGTTCTGGCGCCGCACCGGACCCGGCACGCCGCTGAAGGGCAAGTGGACGGTGTTTACCCCGCGTGTCTCGGTCAAGTACCAGCCGAACGAAGACACGACGATCTTCGCACTCTGGGCGCGCGGCTCCCGTCCCGGCGCGTTCAACTCGATCCTGTCGCCAGGAGGAGCCCTGCCGCCCGCCACAATTGCGGCAGTCGCTGCGATCACCGGCGCTCAGCTGGAAGTGAATCAGGAGAGAATCGACTCGTACGATCTCGGCATCAAAGCCAAGTTCCTGGACGGCCGCGGTCAAGCGACCCTGACTGGTTACACCGGTGCGATCACCGATCAGCAGATTGCGCAAGGTTTCGCCATTGCAGTGCCTTCGGTGGCCATCGGCACCGTGCTGGTCAACCAGGGACGGACGAAGCTCCAGGGCATCGAGTTCGACGTCTCGTTCCAGGTCACCGAGGAGTTGCTGGTTTCGGGCGCGTATTCGCTTAACGACACCAAGATCACGCGCGGCGCCGATACCTCGGTTGGTCCGTTGCGCGGCGGCAATACCAACGTGATCGGTAACCGGTTGTCGAAAACCCCCAAGGACCAAGGCAACGTGGCCTTCACATACGCCGGTCAACTCAACAGTTCGCTGGATTGGTATCTCGGCGGCGACTTCATCTACGTCGGCGGCAAATTTGTGGAGAATGCGAACCTGGTCTCGACCGGTGCGCAGAAACTGGTTAACGCCCGGGTCGGTGTCGAAATGGACACCCTGCGGCTCGAACTGTGGGGCAAGAACATTTTCGACAGTAGAACCCCGGATCTGGCGTTCAACGCCTTCGATTACGACACCTTCAGGCCGGTCGCGCTCTCGATCGGTTTGCCGAAAAAGGCGACGTGGGGTGTGCGCGCGAACTACCAGTTCTGATTCCTGAGTTCGCGGCCGATTGCTTCTTGAACCACCCGCCAACGCTTAGTTGAAGCACCTGGCGGGTGGTTCTGTTTTTGATCGGCCTCGGTTTGCCGCAGCGGACGATTGCGCCGGCTCACCAAATCGTCACAGGACTGGGAATGAGAATTCTCTCTTCGCAGCGCAGAATTTGGGCAACTGTTGTGCTTGCGATTCTGTGCGGCGCCACCGTCGTCGGGACGGCCCTGGCGGCGGACCAGCACGGGCTGACCGCCGACTCGTCAAGCGAACGACGTGGATGGGAATGGCGGGCGCACGGCCGGGACGATTTGGAGCAGCGCTACAGCACGCTCGACCTGATCAATGTCGCGAACGTCGCGACCCTGGGCTTGGCGTGGTTTTTCGACCTGGACGAACACGACGTGGTTGAGGCGACCCCGCTGGTTGTCGACGGCGTCATGTACGTTGTCGGCCCTTGGGGTGAGACGTTGTACGCCCTCGACGCCGAGACAGGCCGCAAACTGTGGACCTACGACGCCGCCGTGCCGCGCGAGACGCTGGTGCGCGCGTGCTGTCAGCCGGTCAATCGCGGCGCTGCATGGGATGATGGCAAGGTCTATTTCGGAACACTCGACGGACGCCTGATCGCGGTCGAGGCGAAATCGGGGCGGGAACTGTGGCAGACGCTGACCGTCGACCCGTCGAAGGCCTACACGATCACCGGCGCGCCGCGAGTCATCAAGGGCAAGGTCATCATCGGCAATGCCGGGGCCGAGTACGATGTCCGCGGATATGTCAGCGCCTACGACGCGAAGACCGGCAAGTTGCTCTGGCGGTTTTTCACGGTTCCGGGAAATCCGGCGGACGGCTTCGAGAATGCTGCCATGGAAATGGCGGCGGCCACGTGGACCGGCGAATGGTGGCGGTTCGGCGGCGGCGGCACCGTCTGGGATGGCATGGCGTACGATCCCGACCTGAACCTCTTGTACATCGGGGTGGGAAACGGAACGCCGTGGGATCAGAAAATTCGCTCACCGGGCGGCGGCGATAACTTGTTCCTTGCGTCGATCGTCGCCCTGAATCCCGACACGGGTGAATACGTCTGGCATTATCAGACGACCCCGGGCGAGAACTGGGACTTCACGGCGACGCAGCCCATCATCCTGGCGGACATCGCCATCGACGGCGCGGTCCGCAAGGTGCTGATGCAGGCGCCGAAAAACGGGTTTTTCTATGTCGTCGACCGGGCGACCGGCGAACTGATTTCCGCGGAGCCGATCGTTTCGGTCAGTTGGGCGACTCATGTCGACCGCACGACCGGGCGGCCGGTTGAAACGCCGGGAATTCGCGACACCGGCGACGAGCCAAAGGTCGTGAGCCCGGGGCCGTCCGGTGCCCATAACTGGAATCCCATGGCGTTCAGCCCCTCCACCGGCCTCGTGTATATCCCAACGCTGCAAAGCAGATACTTCTTCAAGTCGAGCGATGCGTATGCGTACGTGCCCGGATTCTGGAACTTGGGTTTCGACATCAGTATTCCGATGTCATTGCGGGCGCAGGGCCAGGAACAACGGTCGACAAGTTTTCTGCTGGCCTGGGATCCGGTGTCGCAGACCGAGAAATGGCGGGCCGACGGTTCGGGCGGCGGGGCGTTGGCAACGGCCGGAGGCCTTGTGTTCCGCGGGCTTTCCGATGGCCGCTTTGCCGCCTACGACGCCGCGACCGGACGCGCGCTGTGGACCTACCAAATCCAAAACTCCGCGGTCGCCGGGCCGATTTCGTTTCGAATCGGCGACGATCAATACATCGCGGTCGCGGTGGGCCGCGGTGCCGCAACCTTGATGAAAGGTCCGGTTCCCCAGCCACAACTGCTGCCCCATGCGAACCGGGTCCTGGCCTTCAAGCTTGGCGGGTCGGCCACGCTTCCGGCCTACGAATTCGAGCCTCAATCGCTGAGGACTCCGCCGAACGTCGAGTTGCCGCCGGCGCAGGTTGCCAGGGGCCGGTTCGAGTTCCACCGTTTCTGCTTCGCTTGTCATGGCCGCGAGGCGACCGGCAACAAGATCCAGCCCGACCTTCGCTACTCCGAATACCTGGATAACGGCCTTTGGCACGAGGTGGTCCTTGAAGGCGCATTGAGCGGCAAGGGCATGGTTTCGTTCTCGTCCGCGATCGACGAATCTGCTTCCGAAGCCATTCGACTTTACGTGATTTCGGAAGCCCAGAAGGGCGGCAACGCCGGCGTGCAGCTCAAGTAGGGTTGCGGGCACCCACGCGCCGCGCGGCGAAGCCGGCCCGTCCTCGCACGACGCCCCGCGCCGCTGCGCAAAATCCGCCAAACAATCGCTCGGCATCATGTATCATCGCGGCGGCTGTTCCAAAACCGAGAGGAACCGCGGACGTGGACGCGTTAACGGCGAACGGGCTGCCGCATCGAACATATGTGCGCGGCGCCGACCTCGGGTTGAGGCGGAACCGATTCCGTATGGCGACCGCGCGGCTGGTGCGCCTTTGCGTTGCGGCGTTGCTGGGCACGCACCTTGCGGGGTCGGGCGCGGTCGGGGCCGAAACTTTCGGCTTGGCGGTGTCCACGCCGGCGACGACCAAGGGCGACCCGTTCGAGATCTACACCGGCGGCAGCCTGAAGTCGGCCGTGTTCGACGGCCTGACCCAGGTCGCGCTAACCGGCGAAGTCACCCCGGCCCTGGCGCTGTCGTGGCGGGCCGTCAACGACACCACCTGGGTGTTCAACCTGCGCCCGGGGGTCACGTTTTCCGACGGCACGCCGGTGACGGCCGCGGGCGTGGCCGAGTTGCTCGCGTTCCTGCGCAGCGCCGAGGCCCGGCGCTACTGGATGGCCCAGCAGTGGGACGGGCTGGCCGGCGCGCGCGCCCTCGATGAGCTCACGCTCAAGATCACCACCGTCAAGCCCGACCCCCTGATCCCGCGCCGCGCCAGCCTGCTCCGGGTGATCGACCTGGGCACCTGGCGCAAGAAGGGCGAGACGGGTTTCGCCGACGCGCCGGTCGCCACCGGGCCCTATCGTGTCGTGTCGTGGGGGCCCAACGCCAGCGCCATCAAGTTGGCCGCCGTGCCCGGCGCCTGGCGCGCGCCCAAGGCGGTCAGCGCCGTGGAGATGAAGGTCATCACCGACGGCACGCGGCGCATCCAGGCGCTGCTGTCCAACGAAGTGCAGCTGGCGGTGAACCTCGACCCCGACGGGCTGGGTCCGCTCGAGGCCGCCGGGCTGAAGACGGTCGTGGTGCCCAATCCGATCGTGGTCGGCATCGCGCTGCGCACCGTGAACGCGGCCGGCTCGCCGCTGCTCGACGTGCGCGTGCGCCGCGCGCTCAACTACGCCGTCAACAAGTCGGTGATCAGCGAGCAGATCATGCAAGGCCTGATGCCGATCGCCAGCCAGGGCGTGACGGCCGGCACGGTCGGCCACAACCCGAACATCGCCCCCTATCCCTACGACCCCGACAAGGCCCGCGCGCTGCTGGCCGAGGCCGGCTATCCCAACGGGTTCTCCCTGGTCGTCGGCGTGTGGACCGGCCAGGTGCCGGGCGACGCCCTGATGTTCCAGCAAGTGGCGCAGGACCTGGGCCGCGTGGGCGTGCGCGCCGAGCTGCGCGCCATTCCGTTCACCGACTTCAGCCGGCGCCTGCTGACCGGCGACTGGGAAGGAATCGCGGCCGTCTCCCTGAACTGGACCGCCCGCAACATGCTGGACGGCTGGGCGGCGATGGAGGCGTTTTCCTGCCAGCGCATTCCGTTGGCTGTGTTCTGCGACGCCGAAGTCGACGCGGCGCTGAACCTGGCCCGCCACGAGATGGACCCGGCCGTGCGCGACGCCAAGCTGCAACAGGCGATGGCGGCGGCGGTCGCCGCCGCGCCCTCGATCTTTCTGGTCAACTACGCCGACATCGTGGCCATGCGCCCCGACGTGCAGGGCTACGTGGTGCGCAGCGACGGCATCCTGTTCGAGAACATCACCTTCGCCGGCGAATGACGCAGACAGTCCGCCGCGCGCCGCCATGCGACAGATCATTCCCCACCTCGATACCCTGGCGATGCCCTGGCAGTGGTCGCAGCCGTCCGGCCCGGGGGGCGGCGGCATCGCCACCAAGGTGCTCAACGCCGATGCCGCCTTCGACGCGCGCACCGTGCTGTTGCGCGCCGCGCCGCGCGCGGTGAACGCGCAGACCCGCCGCAAGGCGCACTTTCATCGCGGCGGCGAGGAATTCCTCAGCCTCGGCCCGCCGTTCAGCTTCGACGACGGGCTCTGGAACCCGCGGCTGGCCTATGCGTACCTGCCGCCCGGCACCGTGCACGGCCGCGACGTGCAGGTGCCCGACGGCTACCTGCTGTACTTGCGCACCTGGGGCTCGGCCCAGCCGCTGTTCCTGACCGAACACGCCGCGCCGGCGGCGCCGGCGGGCACGCCGGTCAAGCTGACGAACCCGCTGAGCAGTGCGTGGCGCACGGTGTGCGTTCTGAACCACGATCCCGCCACCGGCGAACGGGCGCTCATGATCCGTCTGCCCGCCGGCTTCGATGGCGCCGTGCCGGCCGGCGACGCCTCCCAGTACGAGATCCTGACCCTCGAGGGCCGCTGGCGGCATGGCGTGGACGTCCACCGGGCCGGGGCCTATGCCTGCCTGCCCGGCCAGCCTGACCGACCGGGCGGCGGCGCGCCCACGGCCCGCGTCGAGCGCGAAGCCCTGCTGCTGGTGCACGCCCTGCCGCACCGCGGCAATGGCTCCGACATGCGATGAGCATGAATACTTGGATAGCTCTTGAATTTACCAAGAACTCTAAAATATTAATGAAGCATGATCAGTACATTTTCAGTATAATTTTGTAGTGCGTAAACAACGGTTGAAGCATTTTCGCTGCGATGTCGTAAAATATTGATTCTCAACGATTTTTTGCGCTGTTCCCCTGTATTTCTCCTGCATTAACAGGAGCGGCCCGGAACATGCTGAAATTGCACGCTGATTTGCCCCGGTCCGATGCCGCAGTGCAGCAAAAAAACCGGTCGCCGGAGCGGTTCAGGGCAGCGCGAGCTTGGCCCGCCGGCAGGCCGCGCGCAGGGCGTCCTTGACGATCTCGACCGATTTCCGCGTCTGGGCACGGGTGCGGTAGAGCAGCCCGGCCGGCCGGTGCAGCGGCCCGGTCGACACCTTGAGCGACTTGACCGTGCCGGCGGCGGCTTCGCGGCCGAACACCTCGGCCGGCATCATGCTGATGAAGCCTTCGTTCAGGATCAGCGAGCGGATCAGCAAGAGCGAGTTGGTCGCCACCACGTCGGTCGGTGGCGGCAGGCCGTTGGCCATCATGAACTGCTCGATCACCGTCGAGACGTGACCGTGCGACAGGATCGCCCAGCGGGCGCCGGCGAAATCGGCGGGCACCACGGCCCGCTTGCGCGCCAGCGGGTGCTGCGCGCCGACCGCCAGGATCGAGGTGACCTCGTAGATCGTTTCGGTCGACAGGCCCTTGGGCACGTTGCCGAACGGGAAGTTGGTGAAGGCCACGTCGAAGGTGCCCTTCATCACGCCGTCGACAAGCTCCGGGTACAACACTTCGGTCACGCGCAAGGCGATGCCGGGGGCGTTGCGCCGCAGCTCACCGACGGCATTGTCGACCACATAGGCGCCGAACATGGGCGCGATGCCCAAGTGGACCGAGCTGTCCTGGCCGCTCTCGATCGCCGCCATGTCCTCGTGAACGCGCCCGCATTCGCTCAGGATGAACATGGCCTCGGTGTACAGCCGCTCGCCGGCCTCGGTCGGCACCACGCCGCGCGCCTTGCGCTCGAGCAACTGAACGCCCAGCGTGGTTTCCAGGTTCTTGATGCTGCGCGACAGCGCTGGCTGGCTGAGATAGGTTTTCGAGGCGGCCACCGACAGGTTGCCTGCCTCGACCACGGCCACGAAGTGCCGCAATTGCCGCAATTCCACCGACGCCTCCCCCGGCGCTGCCCTCGCCGCCCGGCCGCAGGATATCAGGCCGCGGCCCGCTCTGTCGGCGGCTTATTCAGGCGGCGGATTTGTCCGCCTTGGACTGATCCGGCTTGCGCGTCACCCACTCGAAGTGGTTCTTGTTGTCCTCGGGCATCGGCTGGCCGTACAGGCCGGCGAATACCCGCCGCACGAAGTTCCAGCGCTCGCGCTCGGACTGCTCCTTGAAGGCCGGGTCGGGCGCGTAGGTCTCGATCATGTCCGGCGTCACCCGGCCGTGCGCGGCCATCAGCCGCTCCATCACCATCATCCGGTCGCGTACCGCCCACAGCTCGCCGCCCATCATCAGCACCACCTCGAGCAGGCGGTCGATCATCGGATCCTTGAAGTACTGCGGCTCGGTGCGGGTGAAGCCCGGCAGCTCGGTCACGTAGGCGGTTTCGCGCGCCAGCGATGCCTTGTCCGACATGTTGTCCTCACGCCGGCTTGTCGCACACGCGACCGTGGACGCCGATCTCGGCGCGGTCGGGATAACGCAGCTTGAAGCCGACCTTGGCCAGCCGCTCCTCGAGCCGGCTGGTCACGAACTCGGGCGCGTAGGGCTCGCTGTTGTCGGCCGAATCGATCGCGCCCAGGAAGTCGGTGTACTTCATGCCGACGGTCTGATCGTCGAGCGTCGGGAAGTCGGTGATCCAGAACGTGCCGCCGGGCCGTAGCAGCCGGAAGACATTGGCGAGCGTGCGATCGACCACTGGCCGCGGCACTTCGTGGAACAGGATGTAGACCGTGACCAGGTCGAACGACGCCGCCGGCAGCTCGTCCAGGTCTTCGGCCGCCTTCTGAATGAAGTGGACGTCCAGGTTCTGCACCGCGGCGCGATAGTGCGCATAACGCACCATCGGCGCGCTGATGTCGCTGCCCCACACTTCGGAGTCGGGGAAGCGGCGTTTGAGCTCGCAGGCGAGCTCGCCGATGGCACACCCGATGTCCATGATGCGCGCCGCGCGGCCGTCCAAGGGCAGCGGCGCCTTGGCGGCGAGCGCCTTGTGCAGCGCGTCGTCGTCGCCGACCTTGCCGTGGAACACCCGCGTGCCGTAGTCGAACCGCAAGCCGGCGAGCGGGTCGCCGACGTAGCCGCCGGGCTGGCGGTGGGTCTCGACGCGCGAGTAGATCGGATACTCGTAATTGGGGTCCCATTGCACCGAGCCGGGGCCACGCGTGTCCCACTCGTCGAGCAGGCGCAGAAAGTCCTCGCGACGCAGGTCGTAGGAGTCCGCCACCCGGTTCCAGAACGCTTCCTGCGTCGAGCGGTAGACGCGCGCCCACACGCCAGCCTCGGGCACGCGCTCACGGATCACGCCGCGGATCGCCTCGACCGCGCTGGCGGTCGGCGCGAACGTCAGCCCCGCGTCGCGGATGGCGGCGTTGGCTTGCGGGTGAATCTCCTTGGCCCGGCCCATCATCAGGGCGCTGCGCACGTCCTTGATGTAGTCCAGGAAGCTCTCGTCGGCGCGCGCGGTCACGGCCGGCGTCGGGCCGATCTTGCCGCGGTCGGGAAAGCGATTGCTGAGCGTCATCTTGGTGCCCTCCCGACCGTCCGGTCGATT